>JBJHAV010000160.1:0-9160 GCA_050480685.1 Planctomycetaceae bacterium
TCGGCCGCTGTTGGGTCGTGTGGACCCGGCCCGCCGTGGGGGTGGGCCTTTCCGAGGTGGTGCGCGCGCACCTCTTCGAGCCCTACTTCACGACCCGCAGCGAAGGAACGGGGCTGGGGCTGGCCATCGCCCTGCGCACCCTGGAGGAGATGGGCGGCTCGATCGAACTCGGCGCCCGCCCGGACGGGGCCCCGGGCACGCGGGCGAGGGTGCGCCTGCCGCGGGTCGAGCCCGGGTAAGCGCCGAGGCGCGGGCCCCGCGCGGGGCCCACGCTGGGAACGTGGGGAGCGTGCGGGCCGTGGGCCGCGCACCGGTAGCCTTGGAAATCCCGCGGCGCGGGCTGCATATAGAGGGAGTCCCCATGATCCCCCCGACCCCCCGCCGGACTTTTCCGGCCGTGTGCCGCGCCGAATCCGGTGCCGGCCTCGCCGGGCGCGTGCCGCCCCTCGTGCCCCTGGCCCTGGTGGCGCTGGCCCTGCTCGCCGGACAGGCCTTTTGGCTTCTGAGGCCCACGGAGCCCACCACCGCCGTGACCGGTGGCGGCGCGGGCCCCGGGGTGCTGGAGGAACGCGCCGGAGCTGGCGCGCCGGCCCCGGCCCGGGAGGGCCCCGCGGGCGCCAGCTCCCAGGCCGAGCAGGCCCGCCGCGCCGCCTTCGCGCCCGTCCAGGGGGTGCGCCTCGGGGGGGACGGGCGGCTGTCGGGCCGCACCGTTGACCTAAAGACCGGCCAGGGGGTCGCCGGCCTGCGCGTCGACCTCTTGGCCCTGCCGCCGGCGGCGGCCGAGCTGGCCAAGAACCTGTTGCGCCTGGGGCGCGCGGGGGCGGAGTTCGGCGAGCGGGTGGAGCCGATCGCGAGCGCGCAGAGCGGCGCGGATGGGCGCTTTGAGTTCCGCGGCGTGCGCCAGGGGGAGTACTTCCTGGAGGCGCGCGGCCCGGCCCACGTGCCGGACGGGGTGCGCCGGGTGCGGGTTTTGCCCTCGGGGGAGGGCGGGCCGGTGGAGGTGCTCGTGCGCCCCGGGGGCGAGGTCGTCGGTGAGGTGCGCCACGGGGACGGGCGGCCGGTGGGGGCGGGGCGCGTGGCCCTCTACCAGGGCGCGACCCAGTTCCTGGAGGCCGCCCGGCGCGGGGAGCTCGTGCGCCACGAGGTGGACCTGGACCGCGACGGGCGCTTTCGGTTCGTGGGCTTGCCGCCGGGGGAGGGCTACGACCTGACCGCGGTCGGGCCCGAACTGGTGCTTTCCCACGCGGTCGGTGTGTCCGTGCGCGCGGGCGAGACCACCCGCGTGGATCTGGTCGCGCGGCGCGGCGCGACCGTGAGCGGCCGGGTGCTCGGGGAGGATCCCGAGGGCGGCGGCGGGCTCGTGCCGGTGGCCGGTGCCCTGGTGGGGCCGGTGCCCCGCGGCCTGCGCGACTTGGCCTTCGTGGAGCCCATGCTGCGCGCGGTGGGTACCCGTGCGGATGCGGACGGGCGCTACACGCTGGAGGGTGTCCCACCGGGAGAATTCGACGTGGCCGCGATTGGCGCCGAGCACCTGCCCGGGCACGTGGGCGCCTTGCGTGTGGGCGACGGGGTCTTTTTGGAAGCCCCGGACCTGGTGCTCGAAACAGGCCCGATCGTTTCCGGGCGCGTGGTGGACGCCGCCGGCAATCCGGTCGCCGGTGTGAGCGTGCGCTGGGACCTGTTCACCCTCGACGGGCGCCAGAACATCGACTTCAGCTTCACGCCCCTGCTCTATCAGGCGCAGCGCTACTTCGAGTATCCGCGCACGGACGCCGACGGGCGCTTCCGCGCGGGGCCGCTGCCCGGGGACGCTCCCCACGCCATCGTTTTCTACGCGCCGGGGTTTGCTTGGAAACGCGAGCGCTGGAATCCCGAGCGCGACGGGTTCGAAATCACCGTCGTGCTCGAACGGGGCGGCGCCTTGGCGGGCCGCGTGGTGTCGGCCGCCGACGGCCGGCCGGTGACGCGCTTTTCCATCGATACGCCGGATCGGGTGGACCAACTGGCCGGCGAGCCCGGCGCTTGGAATCCCTTCGCGGGCGGCATGCTCTTCGAGGATGCGGATGGGCGCTTCGAGATCGAGGCCCTGCGCCCGGGTGCCCGTTCGATCGTGGTGCGTGCCGAGGGTTTTGCCCCGCGCCGGGTGGCGGATTTGGCGGTGGCCGACGGCGGGCGGCTCGACATTCGGGTGGAGCTCGAATCCGCCGCGCGCATCGCCGGGCGGGTGGTCGATCCCGAGGGCTTGCCGGTGGCGGGCGCCCAGGTGGTGGCCCTCGACGGGCGCGGACGCCTGGACGGACTCGACCGGGTGCGCACGCGCGGGCCCGTGCCCTTCGGGCGCGAATCGGACGGTTTGCTCGGTTTGCTGTCGCCCGATCTGGCGGCGGGCGTGGGGCTTTTGGCCAGCGGCGGTGCGATTTCGGATCGCGACGGCCGCTTCGAGCTGAACTCGGTGCCGGGCAGCAGCGCGCGGCTTCTGGCGGTGCATCGGGACTTCCCGCCGCACACCGGCGAGGTGCTCGAGTTCGAGCCGGGGGTCGGCCTGGAGGGCGTCGAGTTGAAGCTCTCCCGGGGCAGCGTGCTGGAGGGTTTTGTGCGCGACCGTTTCGGGCGAGCGGTGCCGGAGGCGATCGTGATCGCGACAACGCCGCCGGGCGCCGGAGGTGCCGACGGGTCGCGGCTCCTCCAGGGCCGCTCGGACGCAACCGGCGCCTATCGCATCCAAGCGGTCCCGGCCGGCAGTTATCTGCTGCTCGTCACCCGCGGCGACGAAGCGCTCAACTTCGCCAGCTTCCTCGGCACCCTGGGTTTCGACCTGGTGACCGTGCCCGAGGACGAAGTGGTGCGCTTCGATCTGATCGATCGTTCGTCCGCCGCCACGCGTGTGTTCGGCGTGGTCACGGACGGCGGGCGGCCGGTGGAAGGCGGGGCCCTGACCGCGATCGATTTTTCCGGCGACAACCTGCTCGGGATCGACTTCAAGTTGGCCCAGGTGCGGCGCGACGGCAGCTACGAGTTCCCCGGGCTCGCGCCCGGCGACTACCAGTTCACCTACCAGGGTTCCCTCGGCGAGGTCCGGCTGGAGGTGGACGTGCCTGACCAGGCCGAAGCGCGCATCGACGTGCGTTTGCCCGAAGGGGTGATCGCCGGGCGTGTGCGCGATGCGAGCGCCGGGGAGCCGCTGGCGAACGCCCAGGTGGTGCTGCGCCCCCTGGGAGCCCGCGCGGGCACCGGCCTGCTCGGTTCGTTCCTGGGAGAGGAGGCGCGGGTACTGCGGCGCGGGACGGATGCCGAAGGGCGTTTTCGTTTCAGCGGTTTGGCCGAGGGCGAATACGAGTTGACCGCGCGTGGGCCGCGCTGGGGGCCGCGCGGCGGCACCTTCGCACCCAGCGATCCCGTGATCCTGCGGCTCGTCGACGGCGGCCGCGAGTCCTCCCTGGAGATCGACCTGGAGCCGGCCCTGGGGCTCGCCGGGCGTGTGCTCGACCAAGAGGGCGAAGCGGTGCGCGGCGCGCGGGTCACGGCCCTGCCGCGCGCGGGCAGCGTGCCCGGACTGGAGAGCGCCCGCACGGACGCTCAGGGCAACTTCCGGCTCGGGGGCCTGCGCCCGGGGACCTACGACCTGCTCGCCAGCAGCGACTCCCATGCGGATGCGCGCCTGGAAGGTGTCGAAGTCGCCGGCGGGGAAGAGGCGGAGGTGGAAATTCGCCTCTCCGAGGGCGCGCGTTTGGCCCTGCGTGTGTTCGGTCCCGACGGCCGTCCGGCGCCCGGCGCGGTGGCGCGTTTGGTTCGGCCGGACGACGGCGATTTGGCCCGGGCCGCCGCCGCCCAGCGCTCCCTGGAAGGGGTTTTCAGCGGCCAAGGGGTGGCCGGCGCCGACGGGCGGCTCGAATTCGGCCGCGTGGGCGAGGGCCGTTGGCGCCTGGAGGTCGGCCGGGGCGGCGCGCGGGCGGTGGTTGAGCCGCTTGTGCTGCGCGACGGCGACCGCATCGAACTGCGCGTGGACCTGTTCGCCGGGCGATGAGCGATCCGAGTGTCCTGGATCGCGAATTGGCGATCCCGGACACTCGCGGCGCTCAATCGTCGGCGACTTCGAAGATCGGCGCGTAGGTCCAGGAGGGCGAGCCGCCGGGAAACAGCCGGCGCGCCCGCTCCCAGGCTTCGTCGGTCATGTCCGAAGCCTTCCGGGTGCTGTCGTCCCAGGCCAGGTCGGAGGCCGAGCGCTGGCCGGTGAAGAGCGCGGGGGCGAGGCCCGGCGGCGGCGCCAGGTGCGCGCCGGCCACTCGGCCGCGGGTGACTTCCAAGGCGCCGGCGCGCCCCTCGAGTCGCCAGGAGTTGCCGCCCAGTTCCAAACTGAGGCTCTCCCCGTCGCCCAGGGCGCGGGCGAGCCCGGGGCCGAGGTCCGCGAGCAATCCGGGCCAATCGAGCACCGCGAGCATCGCGGCGCCGCCGAAGTCGCTGGCTTCGAGGAGGCAGCCGCGCAGGAACAGGGCGCGCGCCACCGGGTGCCCCGGGGCCAGGTGGGCTTGCAGTTGCGCCCGGCCGTGTTCGTCGGCCAAACGGCGCAGGAAGGCCAGCACGGCGGCGACCTCCGCCGGCCCTTCGGCGGCGCACTCGCGCAGTTCGATGGCCTCGCGGATGCGAAAGCGCAGGTAGGCCCGCGGGCGGCCGGGGGGGCCGAGCACCAGGGTGTGGGCCTGGGGCGTGGCGCATTCGAAATCGATGGCGCTGGCGCTGCGTCGCTCGCTGCCATCCAGTGCCCCGTAGGTGCGTTCGTAGAGCGCCTGCACCCCGGTCAGGTCCTCGGCGCCCAGCCCGCGCCAACCGTCCGTGTCACCGGGTTCCAGGTCTTCGCGGCGCACGCGCACGCAGTACAGGTTGAAGGCCGGGGCAAAGCCGTGGCGTTCGAAGTACTCCCGCGGCCCGAGCACAACCGCTCCGCGCAGGCCGCGATCGACCAGGGCAGTGAAGCCGACTTCGAGCAAAAAGCGGCCGAGGCCCCGGCCGCGCGCCGCGGGCAAGGAACCGATCGGCGCGGCCACGGCCATGGGCACCCAAGTGCCGCGCAGGCGAAAGGCGCGCGGCAAAAAGAGCGCGAAGCCGGCGGGATGTTCCTCGTCTTCGCCGGCGACCAGGCAGAGGCCGGGGTCGAAGTCGGGTGAACCCGCGGCCAGGGCCTCCAGCAGCCGCGACTCGTGCCCGGTGCGCTCGAAGGCCGCGTCCACCAGTTCGAGCAGGCGCGGTTCGTGCTTGGGGTGCGAAGTGCGGAGTCGGAAGGTCATCGGCGCTCGAACGGGGCGAAAAACTATACTTCGCCCATGGGACCAGGGGCGGAAGGATCCCCGGCGCCGCAGCCCGGCCCGGCGCCGGGTGCGCAGCGCGGGGGGGCAGCGACCGCCGGAAAGGTCGCCCGCGCGGGCCTGATCTTGCCCGCCTGGAACGAAGAAGCGGCGCTGCCCCTGGTACTTGCGGAGTTGCCCGAGGGGCTTTTCGAGCGTGTGGTGGTGGTCGACAACGGCTCCACGGATCGCACCGCCGAACGCGCCCAAGAGGGCGGAGCGGAGGTGGTGCACGAATCCCGGCGGGGTTATGGATCCGCCTGTTTGGCGGGCATCGCTGCCCTCGGCGCCGCTTCGTCTGGCGGCGCGGCGGCACTCGGCCCGATGGACGTGATCGCCTTCGTGGACGCCGATCACTCGGACTATCCCGAGGATTTGAGCCTCGTGCTCGCGCCGCTGTTGGCGGGCCGCGCCGATTTGGTGATCGGTTCGCGCATTCTGGGGGGAGCCGGACTCGATGCCCTCTTGCCCCAGGCCTGGTTCGGCAATCGGCTCGCCTGTTTTTTGATGCGCATCCTCTTCGGCGTGCGCGCCACCGATCTGGGGCCGATGCGCGCGATCCGCGTCGATGCCCTCGAGCACCTTCGCATGGGCGACCGCACCTTCGGCTGGACGATCGAAATGCAGCTCAAGGCCCACGCGGCGGGGCTTTGGGTGCGCGAGGTGCCCGTGCGCTATCGACCGCGCATCGGCACGAGCAAGATCACCGGCACGCTCCAGGGGACCCTGCGCGCGGGGTCCAAGATCCTCGGTTGGATCTTCCTGTGGCGGCTCAAGACTGTGTTTCCGGCGGGGCGAATCCCCAGGTTCCGCTGATGCGCGCGTAGCGCAGTCCGATGATGTCGAAGATCCAATCGAGCGGGCCCAGGTAGGGGAAGACCCGTTGGCTGGTGATGCGCATGTTCGGCTGGCGCGCATCGCTGGCGTTTTCCCGGGCGATCTGCATGGCGCCCTTGGGCAGGTCCCACGAGAACAGCGTGACCGCCGTTCCGGTCGAGACGAAGGTGCCGGAGGTTTCGGTCTCGCGGTGGAACTGGATGCTGGCGCAGGAAACCAGCGCCGGCAGCAGCAGGGCGAAGGCGATCGCCACCGCTCGACGCACCGGGGCCCGGCTCCCCGCGGCTCGACTCGCCGCGACCCGACTCACCGCGGCCGGATGCGAGCCGCCCGCGCGGTGGGACGGGCGATCGGGGCGCAGTTCGCCCCTCGTGCGGATCTCGCAGGCCATGGGGGAACGATAAACCGGCTGGCGTCCGATGTGCCAGCGCGCCGCCCCGGGCGCACCCCGCCGGGGATCGATCCGAGACAGGGCCGGGCCGCCCGGGTAACCTGTTTCCTTCGGGGACCGGCGAGGGCCATCTGGGATGGAGCCCGGCGGCGGCCCCCTCGCCCTCCCGCTCGCCGCCCTTGACGCCCCCCGGCCCGCAGCTCGACGAGTCCGCCTTGGCCAGACGGCTGCTCTCGGAGGTCCAGGCCGCCCCGGGCCGGCCGAAGTCCGCCGCCTCGGCGCGGCTCTTTTTCGCCCCGGGGCGCGTGAACCTCTTGGGGGCGCACCTGGACTACAACGGCGGCCCGGTGCTGCCGGCGGCGGTGGACCGGGGCACCCTGGTGGCCCTGGTGCCGCGCACGGACGGGCGCATCGAACTGCGCTCGACCCGGGAAGCCCGGGCCTGGATCACCGATCGCGCGGAGCTCCCCGCGCGGGCCACCGGGGCCTGGTGGGACTACCCCCTGGGGGTCGTGCGCGCCCTGGCGCCGCGGGCCCCGGCGGGCGGCGGTTTTTCGCTGCACTTCGGCGGAAACCTGCCGGTGGGAGCGGGGCTCTCTTCCTCCGCGTCGATCTGTGTGGCCACGGCGCTGGCGGTGGGGGCGGCCTGGGGCCTGGAACTTGCGGCCGCGGACCTGGTGGAGGTCGCTTTGGCCGCCGAGCGCGGTTTCGTCGGCGTGCAGTGCGGGCTGATGGATCCCTTCGCCGTGGGGTATGGGCGGGCCGGGCACGTGCTCTGGCTGGACTGCAAGGATGCGAGTTTCGAGCACCTGCCCCTGGATCCCGAGCGGGTGCGCATCGCGGTGGCGGACAGCGGAGTCCGGCGCGAGTTGGCCCGCGGAGAGTTCAACCGGCGGGTGGACGAGTGCCGGACCGCCTACGAGGCGCTGGCGCCCGGTGTGCCCGGCGCGACGTGCCTACGGGACGTTCCCCTGTCCGCGCTCGAACACGACGGCGCCTTGCTCGGGGAGCCGATCCGGCGGCGCGCGCGGCACGTGATCGAGGAGGTGCAACGCGCCTTCCGCGGCCGCGACGCGCTGATCGCCGGGGATCTCGTGGAGTTCGGGAAGCAGCTCTCCCAGAGCCACGCATCCCTGCGCGATCTGTTCGAGGTCTCCACGCCGGAGCTCGATTGTTTGGTCGAAGCCGCCCTGGAGGTGCCGGGTGTGCTCGGCTCACGTCTGGTGGGCGCGGGTTTCGGCGGCTGCACGGTGATTTTGATGGAGCCGGCGGCCGAAGGGGCCGTTGCGGACCACCTGGGCGAACGCTTCCGGAGCACCTTCGGGCGCGCACCCGAGGTGCACTACTTCCGGCCGGGGCCCGGGCCGCGCGAACTGCCCGTGTCCTAGCACCCCGCTGAGCCTCGCGACGCAGTTCCCCCGGCAGGCTGCTAGCCCGGGCCGCCTGGACCTACGGCAGGGCCCGGTGGGATCGCCACCGGGCCCTCGCGATGCTCTCCGGGCTCCCTCGGGGTGCCCGCATGCGCTCACGGGCGCAGGATCAGGTTGAGTCCGTTGCTGAGTTGCGTCGGATTCGGGGCCGTGCCGCTGACGGCCAACGCCTGCAAGGGCGCGGTCAGTCCGGCATAGGCGGGCTCATTCGGCAGCGGCAACAGGAAGTTCGCCGGGCCGCCGGCGAAGAACTGGGTGCCGAGCGTGGCGTACCCCACCGGTTGCAGCAGAACCTCGCCCAGGCTGGGCAAGAAGAAGCCGCAGCCGGCCGGATCCACGGCGGGCAGGCCGATCACCAGGGCCACCGCGCCGAATCCGTAGGTGGATTGGACCGAGAGGCTCACGGTTTGCCCCAACTTGGGGACCTGGGTCGCGCTGGTCAGGCTGGCCGGGTTGTTGAAACAACCCGGCACGGGCACGACCGAGGGCGGGCAGCCGCGCCAACGGGCGGCCCGCGGCGTGGGCGATCCGTTCATGGTGGTGAAGTTCCCGCCAAGGGCCGCGGCGGTGCCCGGGCCGTCTTGGATCGAGGCCACGGTGTTGACGGTGCTGTTGGCGCCGCTGCCCATGGCGGACCAGGCCCCTTGGCTCCAGTTGGCGACACGCAGAGCGGGGCTTCCGCCGGCGGTCGTGAACTCGCCGCCGACCACCAGGTACCGCTGGCTGCCCTGCACACTGCTGGCGAGGCCGCGCACGCGGGCGTTGGTGCCCGTGCCGAGGTTCGACCAGGCGAAGCCGTTCCAGGAGGCCACGCGGTTCGCGGGGTTCAGGCCGGCGGTGGTGAAGTCGCCGCCCACGTAGAGCCTCGATCCGCTGCCGTCGTCGTGCACCGTCATGCCCCAGACGGCGTTGTTGACACCGGTGCCCAGGGCCGACCAGTTCACGCCGTTCCAGCGGGCGACACGGCTGGCGGGGATGTCTCCGGCGGTGGTGAAGTCACCGGCGACGAAGAGCGCCGGGCCGAGCCCCGTATCCCACACAACCATTTGGCGGGGCGTGCCGTTGAGGCCGGTCGTGACCGGGTTCCACTGCACGCCGTCCCAGCGGGCGATGCGCGCGAGGGAGGTGGCGCCGGAGGCGGTGAAGGACCCGCCCGCGTAGAG
>JBJHAV010000161.1:0-9133 GCA_050480685.1 Planctomycetaceae bacterium
CGCCCAGGCCCACCAGGGCGACCACGATCCAGCGCGAGCGCGCCAGGGCCCAGAGCACGAGCTCCTTGGGGTCCGGGGCACCTCCGCCCGTCTCCGGCTCGTCGTCCTCGAAATCGTCGCGCATCGGGGGAACCCCTGTGAGCGGGGGCCGCTGGGACCACCCGCGGCCGCGGGAGTCCGTGGGAAAAGGGTGAACGTCCGGCTCGGCCCCAGGCAATCCGGCGGGCGAAACCACCGGGCCCGAAGGCCCCGTCGGAGCCGCGTCAACCGGTCGGAATCAGGATCGGCACCGGGATCAGGCGCCGAATGTAGTTGTCCACCCAGATGCCGACCCGGTCGATCGGGGTGTTCGGAATATAGACGAGATCGAAGGGTTGCAGCAGGATCGTTTCCGCGTGCCCCCAGTGCATCGGCCGGGCGTCGATCTTCCAGGCGAGCTGGCGCTGCTCCACCGCGTCCCAGCGCACCAGGAGGGTGTTCGACAGCCAGGCGCTCTGCTTGAGGAACCCCCCGGACTGGGCGATGGCGTCCACCAGCGTCAAACGCCCCTCGGGCCCCAGGGGCACGGCCCCGGGGGTGGTCACCTCCCCCAGCACGCTCACCGTGCGAATCGCGGGCGTGCGCATCTGCACGCTGACGCTGGAGCGGGAGAGGGCCTCCTCGTAGGCCGCGGAGAGCCGCTCGCGCAGTTGCTCCACCTGCAGGCCGGCGATCTCCATGCCGTCCTCCAGACCGATGAAGTTGGCGGTCCCGTCGGCCAGCACGAGCACTTCCTGCTCCAGTTCCGGGCTGTCGGCCACCCGCACGTCCAGGACGTCGCCGGGCACGATCACCGAGCGGTGCGGGATACGCGTGCCGTTGACTTCGCCGGCCAGATCCCCGATCGCGGGCCCCTGGGCCGTGGCGCAGGAGGTCAAGGCGGCCAGTCCGAGTGCGATGAAGAGCCCGAGGGCGTGGTGGAGCTGCATGGAGGGGGTCCGCCAGGGGGGAACCGGGAACATATCCGCGCCTTGCACGGGGGCCAAGCGACCGACCCGCCCCGCGGGACCGGGAACCGTGCAACGGGAAACAGGTCTTCTTCGCCCGATCTCCGCAGAGGCCCTCAGCCCGGATCCGAGCCGGGTTCCGCCGGGGAGACCGGGCGGTCCAAACCGTGCACGACCCGCGCCAGCCGCCCGGATTCGTCCACCACCAGGATCGTCGGGATCGGCAGGCGCGAGAGGTCCACCAGGGCGTCGAGGGCCGCCGAGTCCCGGTCCTCCAGGGGCGCGAAGAGCGCCGTCAGCCCGCCCCCCGTGCGCTGCTCCAAGAGTTCGGCCGCCCGGCTCCAATCGGCGCGCGCGTCGAGGCCGACCAGCAGCACCCGCCGGTCCGCGCGCCGGTCCAAGTCGGCCAGGTCCGCCAGCTCGGCCACGCAGGGCGCGCAGTAGGAGGCCCAAAAGGCGATCCACAGTTCACCCCCGGCAGGGACTTCCAGGGGCAGGCGACTCAAACGACCCTCCGGATCCACCAAATCGAGCGCCCCCACCCTCCCCAAAAGGTCCGCCCCCGCGGCCAAACGCACCCCGGCCGGCAGGGGATCCGGCAGGATCGCCACACGCCTTTCGAAGGGCTGCCCCCGGCCGGTCCCCTGCTGGAGCACGAACCTGCCCCCGCGCGGCAACTCGCCGAAGTCCTCCCAGGTGCCGCTCGACTCCCCCTGCCCGGCCGGCCAGAGCACACGCACCGCCGCCGCCTCCCGGTCCCCCAGGCCGAAGATCAACTCCCCCGGCCCCGCGGACGCAAAACCCGAGCCGCGCGCGATCACCTGGGCCACGGGACCCGCCGGCCCGTCGACGACCACCGTCGCGCCGATCGCCTCCCAATGACCCCGCGTGCCCCGCGGGCGCAGCTTGAGGAAACTCTCCCCGTCGCCGACCTCGTTGCGCAGCAGCAGGTGCCGTCCGCGCTGCAACGAGTGCACGAAGAGATCCAAGTCCCCGTCGTCATCGAAGTCCGCCGCCACCACCCCGCGCCCATCCAGGGGTGAGTCCGCGCCGGACAGGTCGGAAAGGTCCGCGAAACGCCCGCCGCCGAGGCCCAGGAAGAGCCGATTGCGCTCGTTGCCGTTGAAGGTCAAGCCGCGCCGGAACATCTCGCGTGTCCACGGGTGAAGGAGTCCCTCCTCCACCTCCTCCGGCCGGTGGGTGTGTTCCGTTTCGATGCCCAAGGACGACGCCACCACGTGGCGCCAGAAGGCACTTCATGTGTCCTCCGGCAGGTCGCCGGTCACGAAGCCATTGGCGCAGTAAACGTCCAAGCGCCCGTCCAGGTCGAAGTCGGCCAGGGCCACACCCCAGGCCCAGCCGGCGTCCGTGGCGCCGCCCTCGCGCGGTCCACGTTCGAAGCCGTCCTCGCGCCCAAGGAACAGCGCGTTGCCCGAGGCCAAACGCCGCAATTCGTCGACCTGGACGGTGGAGGCGAGTTCGCCCACCCGCCCGAGCACACGTTTGCCCGCCGACGATTCCGGCCCCACCACGTACAGGTCGAGGCGCCCGTCCCCGTCCATGTCGCCCCAGGCCACGCCCATGGTGTTGCCGCGCTCGGCCACGCCCAAGCCCGGCGCCACGTCCTCGAAGGTCCCGTCGCCGCGGTTGCGGTAGAGCCGATTCGTGCCGAAGTTGTTGCCGACGTAGAGGTCGAGGAATCCGTCGCGGTCGAAGTCGGCCGCGGCCGCCGCGTAGCTCCAGCGCTGGTCCATCAGGCCCGCGGCGCGAGTCACGTCCTCGAAGGCAAGGCCCTCGCGGTTGGCCAAAAGCGTGTTGGGCGCGCCGTTGGTGGCCTCCAACCACGAATCGTTGCGGGCCCGGTCCATGCGTCCGTAGCCGCAGACGAACAGGTCCACGTGGCCGTTGCCGTGGATGTCGAAGGCCACTAGGGACGTGGCCGCGGTGACCACGTCCAGCCCGAGCTCGTCCGCCACTTCGCGGAAACGGCCGCGCCCGTCGTTGCGATAAAAGCGCAGGGGCTGCCCCTCCACGCTGCGATTGGGCCGGCGCATTCCGAAGTGCGCCACCGCCAAGTCCACGTGGCCGTCGCCGTTCTGGTCGAAAAACACCGCGCCCGTGCCGCCGCCGGGCAACAACAGGCCGCGCGCTTCGGCTTCTTCCGAAAACCCCCCGGAAGCACGGCCCAGGTAGAGGAAGTTGCGCTCGCTACTCGGCACGAACAGGTCCCAGCGCCCGTCCCCATCCACGTCGGCCACGGCCGCGCCCTGCCAAGCATCGCTGTCGTTGCCCGGTCTGCCGAAGCGGATGCCCTCATGGGCCACCCCGGCCGCGGTGGTCACGTCGGAGAAAATCGCCCGCGCGCGGCGGCGCTCCTCCATGCGCACCAGTTCGAAGGCTTCGATGAACCAGGTCTGCCCTTCGCGCACGATGCCCAGGCGCGCTTCGCCGTCGAGGGCGTGCCGGCCGCCCTCGGGCCGCGTGCCGTGCACTTCGATCACCAGGTCCAGGCGCCCGCGCCCCACCGGCCGGCCGCGGGCGAACTCGGCGCCGCGCACGTGCAGGCGCACGTGTTCGACCCGTCGCCAGGGCCCGATCAGGTCCTCCAGCGCCGCGAGGAATGCCTCGCGATCGAGCACCTCGGCCCCGGCCGCGCCGCGCAGGGCGCGCTCGGCCCCAAGGGGCAGCCCGCCCTCCTCGATCGGCTCGCCGCCGAGGGGGTGGTGGCCGGCGAAGTTTTCCGCCAAGGCCGAAGCGACCCCCCCGAAGTCCCTAAGGCGCAGGCGCACCGCCAAATCGTCGAGCCAGTGAACGGCGGTTTCGGTCCAGGCCTCCAACTCGCGCAGGCCGATCAGCGCGGGTTCCGGGCGGGGCACGGGCAGGACCGCGGAGGTCTCGCCGGAGGAAACTGCGGCGGCGGCCGGCGGCGCGGGGGCCGCGCGCTCAAGCGATCCACCGCCGTCGCCGCCGCAGCCCGCCGGCAGGAGGCCCAAGGCGACGAGGACACCCGCGCCAACGCCGCGCAGCGCCGCCGCGCAAGCCGCCGAGCGGCAGCCACTCCGCGAGGATCGATCGGCCGGCACCATGGATGGGTCATCCTATCGGTCGCCGGGCGGGTGCACGACTAAGGTCTCTTCCAAGGGCCGTCGTTCGCGGGCAAGCCGCGGGACCAGGCAGTTGTCGGCCGGGTACCCCACGGGCACGAGCAGGTAGGGCCGTTCGTGGGCCGGCCGCCCGAGCAGCTCTCCCAGGAAACGCATCGGGCTCGGCGTGTGCGTCAGGGTGGCGAGC
The DNA here is from genome assembly GCA_050480685.1 of Planctomycetaceae bacterium. GTDB lineage: Bacteria > Planctomycetota > UBA1135 > UBA1135 > JBJHAV01. The sequence goes on from JBJHAV010000161.1 coordinate 4,278, forward strand.
CCCGCCACCTGGGCCGCGGCCAAAAACATGCCCACCGCGATGCCCACACTCTCCTCGCCGTAATACACCTGCCCGCCATCGTCCGCGCGGCTCAAGCGGAAGATGGCGACCAGCCACGGGGCGACTTCGAGGAATCCCTTGTCCGCGTCCGTGCCCAGGGGCTCCAGATCGTCGAGCCAGCGGCGACTGGCGCGCTCGGCGTAGAAGCTCCGCTCCTCGGCTTCGGCCGCCTCGCGGATGGCGCGTTTGAGCCGCACATCGCCGACGGCGACGAAACGCCAGGGTTGTTTGTTGGCGCCGCTGGGCGCGCTCGCGGCGCAGCGCACCAACTCCTCGATCACCTCGCGCGGCACGGGGCGATCGGAGAAGGCGCGCACACTGCGGCGATTCTTGAGCACCCCGTGGAAACGCCGCAGGGCCTCCAGGGCACCCTCCGGGGGCACGTGGCGATCGTCGTGGGGCACGAACTCGGGTTGCATGGCGCGCGATTCCTTTGGGCGGCGGCACGGGGCTTTTGGGCGGCGGCACGGTGCCTTTGAGCCGCGGCCCGGTGCCTGGCCCCAACCTACCCGCCGCCGCCGGCCGACCGCTCCGCCGTAGACTGCCGGGGCGCCGCGCGCGCGTCCGCCGTCCCATCGCCCTCCCCCCCATGGACCGAAACACGCTGCCCCTGGCCGGCCTGACGGCCGCCCTGCTCCTCCTCTCCGCCCTGCCCCTGGGCGCGGCCTGCGCATCTTCGGCCTCGGCCGCGCAGGCCATGCAGGAGGGGCAGCCCGGCCGGGACGGGCGGGCCGATGCCGACGCCGGTTGGCCCGGCGAACTGGCCGGCGGACCGCGCCTGCGCTTCGGCGATCCCGAGCCCTCCACCTGGGACGCGCCGTTTTTCCCCGGCAGCCGCCACGACCCCGACCTGCCGACCCCGGACGAGCTGCTCGGGCAACCGGTGGGCACACGCATGGTCAGCCACGACGAACTCTTGGCCGCCCTTCGTCTGTGGGCCGAGCGCTCCGAACGTTTGACCGTGGTGCCCTACGGCGAGACCCACGAGGGCCGCGAACTGGTGCTCTGCATCCTGGCCGGCGAACGCCATCGGCCGCGCCTGGAGGAGATCCGCGCGCTCCAGCGCCGCTTGGCCGGCTTCGACGGGGACGTAGCCGAGCCGAACCTGCCCGCCGACCACCCGGCCATCGCCTGGATGGGGTACGGCATCCACGGCGACGAAGCCTCCGCCACCGACGCCGCCCTGGCGCTGGTTTGGCACCTGGCGGCCGGCGTCTCCGAGGACGTCACCGCCCTGCTCGACGAGGTGGTCGTGATCGTCGACCCGTGCCTCAACCCGGACGGCCGCGAGCGCATCCACGCCGAACTGCGCCTATTCACCGGCCGCGAGCCCGTGCTCGACCACCAAAGCGCCCAGCGGGTGCGTTGGCCCCAGGGCCGCGGCAATCACTACCTGTTCGACATGAACCGCGACTGGCTGGCCGGCGTGGCGCCCGAGACCCGCGCCCGCTGGCGCGCCATGACCGCCTGGTTGCCGCATCTGCTCGTGGACGGACACGAGATGTGGGCCCTGGACACATTCCTCTTTTATCCACAGGCGGCGGCCCACAACCCCGAGTTGCCCGCCAGCCTGGGCGCATGGCACGGGCGCTTCGCCGCCGACGCCGCGGTGGCCTTCGACCAGCGCGGATGGAGTTACTACACACGCGAATGGGCCGATGCCTGGGCGCCCTTCTACACCGACGCCTGGGGCGCCTTGAACGGCGCGGTCAGCATGCTCTACGAACAGGCGCGGGGACACGGCATGGCGGTCCGGCGCGCCAGCGGAGAGGTGGTCAGTTACCGCGAGTCCGTGCACCGCCAGGTGGCGATTTCCCTCGCCAACCTGGAAACCCTGCGGCGCGAACGCGCGGCCGTGCAGCGCGATTGGCTGGCGGCGAGGCGCGAGAGTTTGGACGGGGAACACGAAGCGAATCGCTGGAGCTTCTACGCGGCGGCCGATGGGGAGCCCGAGCGTTTGGCGCTGCTGGCGGAGATGCTGACGACCCAAGGCATCGAAGTGGAGGTCTTGGCCGAGGCGATCGAACTCGAGGACGCGCGGCCCGCGCTCCCGGCCGCCGCGAACGGGAGCGCCGCGGCGCGCGGAGAGCAAAACGAGGGCGCCGAGGAGACCTCGCCCGCGGCCGGTCCGCGCCTGGGGCCGGGTGCCCTGGTGGTGCGCGCGCGGCAACCCCAAGGGCGTTTGGTGCGCGCGGCTTTGGACTTCGACCCGCGCCTGCCGGACGAGTACCTGGCCGAGGAACGCGGCGAGCTGGAACGCAAGGGCGAATCGAAGATCTACGACTCCACCGCCTGGTCCTTGGCCCACGCCTTGGGCCTCGAAGCCCACTGGGCTCGCCCCACGGCGGCGGCCACGCGGCCCGCGGCGGGCGCGGCGGGTTTTGCCGCGGCGCGGGCGGGATTGGGCCTTTCCCTGCCCGATGCCGGTCGTGTGCACGGGGATGCACAGGAACCGCCGGTCGCCTGGGCGGTCGACGGTTCCCTGGACGGATCCGTGCGTTTCGCGGCGCGCGCCCTCGAAGCCGGCCTGGCCGTGCACCGGGCCGATCGCGCCTTCCGCGCAGGCGGCAAACACTTCCCGGCGGGCAGCCTGCTGGTGCGCCGCCACGAAAACCGCTCGCGGGGCGCGGATCTGGACGGGCGCGTGGCACGCGCGGCCCGGGAGGCGCGCGCCGAAGTGCACGCCCTCGGCACCTTCCGCTCGCCGGACGAAGGTCCGGACCTGGGCGGCGGCCACTTCCACCTCTTGGAGCGGCCGAGGGTCGCGCTGCTCACCGGCGCTCCCACGGCGCCCGAGGCCTTCGGGCACCTGTGGCACCACCTGGATCGGCGCCTTGGGTTGCCCTACACCCTGCTCGACGCCCAGTCCTTCGGGGCCTACGACCTGCGCCGCTACAACGTGCTCGTGTTGCCGCCCGCGCGGGGCGATTTGGGTGCGTTGTTGGCGCGGGAGCGCGAGGCCCTGGCCGCCTGGGTGGAAGCCGGGGGCACCCTCGTGGCCCTCGGCAACGCGGCGGTGGCCCTGGCCGACGCCGAGTTGGAGCTGACTTCCGCGCGCGAGTTGGGCGCGGCCTTGGACCAGGCGGCGGCCCTGCGCGCGGCGGCCCGGCGCGAACTCTCGGCGGGCCGCGGCGGATGGGACTTCGCCGGGCTTTGGGAAGGGACCCTTCCGTCCGCGGAGGGCGGCTTCGAGGCGGAGGGCGACGAAGCTCCGCCCGGCGCCGAGGCGCGCGACCGCTGGCTGCGTCGCTTCGCTCCCGCGGGGGTTTATCTGCGCGCGCACTTGGACGGGGAGCACTGGTTGACCGCCGGCCTCGCGCAAGAGTTGGCCGTGCCCTACTCGGGCGCCCACGCGCTCTTCGCGCGCCTGCCGGCGGCCAGTCCGGCGCGGTTGGCCGAGGGCCCCGGGCTGCGCGTCGCCGGCCTGCTTTGGCCCGAAGCCAGGGAGCGGCTGGAGCTCGCCTCCTGGGCCGTGGTCGAACCGCGGGGCGCCGGACAGGTGGTGCTGCTGGCCGCCGACCCGGTCTTCCGGGGCATCCACCTGGGCTCCGCCCGGCTCCTGTCCCACGCCCTGGTCTACGGACCGGGCCAAGGGGCGACCGCGCCGGTTCCCCGCTGACGACTTGGGGTTTTCCCCAGGTACCCATCAAGGGGGTCGGCGCCGCCCGCCGATGCTTTATGGCGATGGCGCTGCTGGGTGATTGCTCCGAGTTCGAACTCGAGGTGGCCCTGGAACGGGGCGAGTCCCGCGTGCCGGGCAAGCTGCGCGCCATGCGTTTTTTGACCCGCGGTGTGGAAGCGCGGGTCGATGTCCAGCGCTCTGCCGGTCCGCCGATTCCCCTGGGGCACACCCTCGACCTGGTGCTCCAATTCGAAGCAGAGCCCGTGCGGCTCTCGGTGCAAGTGCACAGTTGGTCGCGGGCACAGTCCTTCGACAGCTACATGCTGGAGCTGCAAGGGGAAGACGCCGGCCTGCTCGCCGAAGCGCTCGGATCCCGCCAAGAGGGCCGCCTGCGCGGCGTCTACGGCCCCCCCGTGCTCGTGCTGTTGCGTGCCCCGGAAGGCCAAGCGCCTGAACGCGGCATGCTCTACGACGTCTCCATCGGCGGAGGCGCCGTGATGGTCGCGCGCGAGCCGGAGTGGCTGCTGCAAAACTCCGAGGGTCTGCAGCTCTGCATGCAACTCAGCCCCGCGGAAAGCGCCCTGGAATTGCTCGGCGAACTGCGCACCCGACGCCCCGCGGGCCGCAACGTCCTCATGGGCCTGCGCTGGCGCTTCGAAGGCGAAGGCGGCGAACGCGTCCGCACCCGCCTCGCCGCCCACGTCGAAGGCCAACGCGCCGAACTCACCCGCCGCGGAATCCTCCGCCGCGCAAGCTGACCCGGTTCGCGACCAAAAGAGAGACGAGGACCTGGTGCTTCGCACCACGCCCTCGTCTTCCTTCCCGCGCCTCTTCGCGCGGTAGTTGACTTCGGAAGTTACTCTTCTTCCTCTTCGTCGTCGTCCTGAATCAGCCCGTGGGCCGCCAGCAACGCAATCGTCTGCTGATAACGCGCGACCAGCACGATCGGCAGCCCGCTCGGATCACCACTGTCATAGGGTCGCACATCGGTCACATCGGTGAAGTGTGAATCGTTGTGCCACCAAGCCACGGGGTAGAACTCGGGATCGTTCGGGTCCGTGAGGTCGAGCTCGAACTCGACCACCGTGCCGTACTCCGCGGAGGCCGTGTAGAAGCGCGCGAGGTTCCCGCCGATCTCGTACATCCTGACCGGCCCGCCGCCCCAGAGTTTGAC
>JBJHAV010000162.1:0-9120 GCA_050480685.1 Planctomycetaceae bacterium
GCATGTTGACGGCGGCGCTGATCGTCGGCACGTCGATCGCCATGACCGTCGATCGGGGGCCGCGCATCTTCGACCTGCCCCTGTTCGGTTTCCTGGGGTTCGTGACCTCGGCCGCGGTCGGGCTCGGGCTGCTGTGGTCGATCCTGCGTTCCGGGCGCAAGTAGGGCCGCGGCGCTAACGGCGCCGGCGGGCGCGGCGTTCGGCCGCCATGCGGATGCGCGCGGCGCGGGCGCGCAGGCGCTCCATCCAACGCCGGCGGGGCATGCCCGCCAGCACGGGCTGTTCGAGGGCGCCGGAGTTGGCGCGCACGGCCACCGTGCGCAGGGTGATCGGGCCCGGCAGGGTGCGCGCTTCGGCCACGCCGGTGAGCAGGAACACCGGCGCCAGGCGCAGCAGCCCCGAGACCAGGAACAGGCCGTGGTAGACCTCCATCGACGGACCCAGGGCCAACATCACCGCACCGCCGATCAGGGAACCCAGGGTGAAGGCGGCGGCGTTGGCCAGGTTGTAGAGGGTCAGCACACTGGTGCGTTCGCGCACCTGCAGGGTCTCGAAGAAAAGCAGCAGGGCGCTCAGTTCGAAGGCTCCCCACACGACACCTGCGTAGACCTGGGCCAGGAGCAGGAACTGCACCGAATCGCTGAAGATCCACAGGATCGGCGAAGGGGCCAGCCCGATCCCGGCCCAAAAGAGCATGCGCCGCGGACCAAAACGCTGGGCCAAATCGCCCAGGAACGGCGAGACCAGGATGCGCACCAGATACGTGGTGGCGAGCAGCGCCATGTACTCCAGGTAGTTGAACGACAGTTCGCTCAACATGTAGGGCGTGAAGAACGGCCCCGCGATCTGCACCGCCACCTGGGTGCCGAGCAGGTAGAGCAAGAGGCGCCCGGAGTTGCCGCGTGTCATGCGGCTGCGCACCGTGGCGAAGTCAATGGGCGCCAGGGCTGCCGCTTCGATCGGACGTTCGCTTTGGCGGCTGAGGAACCAGGCGGAGACCAGGCGGGACGCGCCCGCCAGGGCAAAGAGGGCCGCGAAGGCCAGCAGTCGATAGCCGCCCTCGCGGCCGGCGTCGAGCAGGATGCCGCCGGTCAAGAGTCCGAGCAGCACCGCGATTTGCATCAAACGCGTGCGGCGGGCGAAGTAGCGCGGGCGCATGGAGCGCGGCACCAACTCCTCGGCCCAACTGTTCCAGGCCGCGCCGGCTGACAACCCGGCCGCCCAGTAGACGGCCGCCACGGCGAACAGGGCGGTGGCGGGAAACACACCCACAAGGGCCGCGATCACCAACGGCGCGAAGGCCAGGGCCTGCAGCGCGGCGCAGGCCACCACCCAGCGGCGCCGGGACCCCAGGGCCTGGATGGCGCGCGGCGCGGCCAGTTGGATCAGGGCGCCGGCAAGCAGCGGCACGGTCGCCACGAGCGCCGCGACCACGTCGCCGAGTCCGAGCGCCAGGGCGAAGGCGGGCAAGAAAGTCTCGCCCGCGCCGACCATCAGGCTGAAGGCGGCCCCGTCCCCGGACATCCGGCGCAGGTCCTTGCGTACGTCCCTAGCCACGGGGAAACGATCCTACCGGGGGCGGCTCCCGCGACTGCGCCGATTCGGCCGCCGGGGCGGCGGGAGGTCCGGAGGCCTCAGTCGTACCAACTGGGCGGCGAGCGGAAGGCGTGCCAGTCGCCCTCCAAGTGGTGGAGCTCCAGCCCCTCGATGCGGTTCCCCAGGCGCTCCAGGCCGGCCGCATCCGCTTTGACCAGTCCGTGCACAAAACGAAAGCCGCGGGTGCCCGCGACCTCGATCACCACCGCGCCCTGGTAGCGGCGCACCTCGCGCACCAGGTAGGGGCCGATCCAGCGCCGCTTCAAGAGCACCTCGCGCTCGGGCAGGGCGTAGGCCTGGAGCACGGCGCGCTCCAGGCTCCCCCGCGCGGCGCCGAACACCAGCCGGTCGAATCCCCGCGAAGGCAGCAGCAAGATGCCCACCGCCAGGATGGCGGGCAGGGGAGTCAACCACAGCAGGCGACCGAGGAGGCCCCGGCGACCCTTGGATACCGCCGAACCGAAGGCGTAGACCCAGGGCATGGCCAACAGCGATCCGAAGACCGCGGCCGAGACCACCAGGGTGTAGTAGGTGCCCGGCGGCATGGCCGCCAGGATCAGGAGCAGGCCGACGGGGAGCCCCAGGCCGGCGATCCACAGGCACAGTCCGCGGCGCTTCCAGGGGCCTTGCTCGGGCCCCGAGCCGCCGGTGACCGTTCGCTCGCCTTGCTCTTCGGGGGTGTTCACACGTGGTGCACGGGGCCGTCGCCGCGCGCGGCGGCGCCAAGGGTGCGGCGCACGTAGACCGGAATCATTTCGCGCCGCCAGGGGGCATCGCCGGGCACGTTGGGCATCGGATGGCCCTGTTTGTAGGCCTGCTCCGCCACGCGCTCGACGGCGGCTTCGAAGTCCTCGCTGCCGGGCCGTGTGCCGAGCAGCAACTCGGCCGCCTTGCGCACGCGCACCGGGCGGGCCTGCAGGGCCACCATCACCAGGTCCGCGTCGGCCACGGCGCCGCCGCCATCCAGGTCGAGCCGCACGGCAACCCCGAGGAGCGGGAAGTCGATCGAACCGCGCTCGCGCAGTTTGCCGTAGGCGCCGCGGTGGCCGGTGGCTTGGGGGGGGATGCGCACCTCCACCAGCAACTCGTCCGGGGCCATGCGCCGATGGGCGGCCCCGTCCGCGTGCCAAAAGTCGTCCACGCGGACTTCCCGCCGGCCGCCGGGACCCTGGAAGACCAGTACGGCGCCCAGAGTCATGAGGGTCGGCGCGGAGTCGTTGCTGGCGGCGGCGACACACTTGGAGCCGCCCTCGACCACATGGCACAGGGTGCCGTCCTTCTTCAGGCAAAAGCCCAGGGCGCTGCGCCAGAAGTAGGTTTGGTTGTACCACTGGCAGCGTGTGTCCAGCAGCACGTTGCCGCCCAGGGTGCCCATGCGCCGCAGTTGGGGGCCGGCGATCAAACCCGCCGCCTGGGCGAGTGCGGGAGCGCGCTCGCGCACGGCGGGTTCCGCGGCGATGCGTTCCAGGGGCAGCATCGCGCCGAGCACCAATCCGCCGGAAGCGGGCGCTTCAAAGCGCTTCAACTCCTCGATGCCCGCCAGGGACACGACCCATTCCGGCTCGAACAGCCGGTGTTTCATGTTGGGCACGAGGTCGGTGCCGCCCGCCACCGGCAGGGCCCGGCCCGGGTGGGCGGCCAAAAACTCCACCGCCTCGGCGACACTCGCCGGGTGCGCCATTTGGAACTTCGGCAAGCGCAACATCAGCGTCGCCCTCCGGCCGCGGCGGTCGTTTGGGGCAGCGCGCGCCGGTCCACGCCGGCGGCGCGCAGGGCGGCCAGCACCTTGCCCGGGGTGAAGGGCAGCTCGCGCAGGCGCACGCCGACGGCGTCGAAAACGGCGTTGGAGAGCGCGGGCAGGGCCGGGTGCAGCGGTCCCTCGCCGGCTTCTTTGGCGCCGTAGGGCCCTTCCGGATCGAAGCTCTCGACGATCAAGGCGTGCAGTTCGGGGGTGTCCACGCTGGTCGGGATGCGGTAGTCGAGCAGGGACGGGCCCTGGTGCAGCCCAAAACGATTCACGTCGTGGTGTTCGAGCAGCGCCTCGGCCAGGCCCATGTAGGCCGAACCCTCCATTTGTCCGGCGACGAGCATCGGGTTGAGGGCGCGGCCGCAGTCGTGGGCGATCCAGCAGTTGGGCACGGTCAGGCGCCCGGTCTCGGGATCGACCTCGACTTCCACCACGTGGGCGGTGAACGAATAGGCCGGGGAGGCGCCGATCGTGCCCCCGCGGTAGTCGCCGCCCAGCTTCGGGGTGTTGTAGGAACCGGTCGCACCCAGGGTTTCGAAGCGCACCTCGGCCAGTTGGAAGGCTTCGCGGGTCGAGATCACGCGCGCGCGGTCCTCCCGGTCGAAAACCTCGCCCAGGCCCATGTGCACACGCTGGGGATCCAGCTCCCAGGCGGCAGCCACGGCGGCGACCACCTTGCGGCGCAGCTTGCGCGCGGCGTCGATGGCCGCGTTGCCGACCATGAAGGTCACGCGGCTCGAATACGCGCCCAGGTCCACGGGGCACAGATCCGTGTCGGCCGCGTGCACACGCACATCCATGGGATCCATGCCGAGTTCTTCCGCCACCAGGTAACGCACGACCGAGTTCGAACCCTGGCCGATGTCGTTGCCGCCGGTGAAGACGGTCACCAGGCCCGAGCGGTCGACCTTCAACTGGATGCCGGCCTGGGGCATCTCGTTGGGATAGACCGGGTAGTTGGTGCCCGAGATGTACATGGAGCCGGCCACGCCCAAACCGCGGCCGAAGGGCAGCTTACCGCGCCGCTCCCGCCACGCGCTGGCGCGTTCCACGGCCGCCAGGCAGTCGAGGAAGCCGTTGGAGGTGATGCGCTGGCCGTTGACCGTGCGCGTGTGCTCCCCCTGCCAGTTGCGCCGGCGCAGCTCGATCGGATCCATGCCGATCTTTTCGGCGAGTTCGTCGAGTTGCACCTCGAAGGCAAACCGCGGCTGCACCGAGCCGTGCCCGCGCTTCGGCCCGCAGGGCGGTTTGTTGGTGAAGACCCGCGTGGAGTCGAAGCGGTAGGCCGGGAAGTCGTAGGGACCGGTGAGCAGTTGCCCGGCGTAGTAGGTGGTCACCAACCCGAAGGAGCTGTAGGCGCCGCCGTCGATCAGGATCTTGGCGTCGACCGCCGTGACCTTGCCGTCCTTCGTGACGCCGCTGCGGTAGTCGAGCCGCATCGGGTGGCGGCCGCGGTGGGCGTAAAAAACTTCCTCGCGGGTCCAGAGCATCTTCACCGCACGGCCGGTGAGCATGGCCAGCTTGGCCACGCAGAACTCCAGGCTGAAGGGGTCCGACTTGCCGCCGAAGGCGCCGCCCAGGCAGGGCTGGATCACACGCACCCGCGATTCGGGGAGTTCGAGCACGCGGGCCAGGGCGCGCTGCACGTAGTGGGTGATCTGGGTCGAGGACCAAACCGTCAGCACCCCGTCGGGCGTGACCTGGGCCACCGCACAATGGGGCTCGATGGGGGTGTGGGTCGTGCCGTGGAACAGATAACGCCCTTCGACGACCTCGTCGGCCGCTTCCAGGCCGCCTTCCACGTCGCCGAACTCCAGGCGCACATGTTTCGAGACGTTGCCGCGCTGGGGCTTTTCGGGGGTTTCGTGGATTTGGACTTCGGGCGTGCCCAGGGCCTGCTCGGGATCCAGGAAGTGCGGCAGCACTTCATAGTCCACCTCGATCAGCTCGAGGGCGGCGTTGGCCGTGTCTTCGTCGATCGCCGCGACCGCCGCAACCTCGTCGCCGAGGAAACGCACCTTGTCCACCGCCAGGGCGGTTTCATCCATGGTCCAGGGGATGACCCCGTAGTTCATGGGCAGGTCGCGGCCGGTGATCACCGCGTGCACACCGGGCAGCGCGCGGGCGCGCGTGGTGTCGATCGAGCGGATGCGCGCGTGGGGGTGCGGGCTGCGCAGGGTTTTGGCGTGCAGCATGCCCGGCAACTGGATGTCGTCGGCGTAGACCGCTTGGCCGGTGGCCTTGGCCAAACCGTCGATCTTGCGGTGCGCCCGGCCGATGACCTGGAAGCCGCCCTGCCAGGGGGCCCCGGGGCCGTGGCCGCGCTCCGCCGGGGTCCTGTCGGTGTCGCCGGCCATCAGCGCTGCTCCTTCGGATCGCGGGCCAGGGCCGGTGCCCAGGGCGGTTTGCCTTCGGCGGCCCAGGACGGTGCCTCGGGTGTTTTGCCCAGGGCCTCGGCCACGGCCAGCTCCACCGCCTGGAAGATTTGGGTGTAGCCGGTGCAGCGGCAGAGATTGCCGCTCAGGGCCTCGCGGATGTCCTCGCGGGTCGGATCGGGATTGCGGTCCAGGAGCGCGCGGGCGCTGAGCATCATGCCGGGCTGGCAAAAACCGCACTGCAAGGCGCCGCAGCGGTCGAAGGCATCCTGGATCGGATCGGGTCCCTGGCCACCGGCCGCCAGGTGGGCGGGCAGCAGGCCCTCGATGGTCGTGATGCGTTTGCCCTCGGCCAGGGCGGCCAGGCTCAGGCAGGCCAGCTCGGGGCGCCCGTCCACGAGCACCGTGCAGGCGCCGCAATCGCCCTTGTCGCAGCCCTGCTTGGATCCGGTCAGGCCGAGGCCGTAGCGCAGCACCTCCAAAAGGGTCCAGTGCTGCGGGGCTGCGACCTCAAGGCGGTCGCCGTTCACATCGAGGGTCAGGGGGCGCATCGCGGCGGCGATTGTAGCCCTCGGCCCCGGGGGGCACGACAGGCGGGCGCGCCCGGGGGAGGGGCGCGGCCCCACCCGCCGGGGCCCCGCGCTACCGCCGGCGCGGGGGCACGGCGCTCAGGCCGTTGCGAAAGGCGTTCGAGGCCCGTGTCCAGAGGTCGGCTCCGGCCAGCTCCTCCAGCAGCTTGCGCTGGACCTCGACGGGGACCTCGTAGTCCGGGATGCGGCGCCACTCGGTCTCCGAAATCACCTCGCGGCCGTGTTCGATGCGGTGGAGGCGCAGGGTTTCCAGGAAGTCGGGCAGGATCGGGCCGTGCTCGCGGGCCAAAAAGTTCGCCAGGCCCCAGGAGAGCAGCGCGGTCTGCCCATCGAAGGTGCCGCGTCTCCAGCCCGCGACCTCCGCCAGGTCGAAGGGCTTGCGGTTGCGAGCGCGGAACTCGCGGCGCAGGTTGGCCGGCCAGGCCGAGTGCTCCACGTTGAATACGAACTCGTCCCGGTAGGGGAAACACCAGACTTCCCCGCGGCACAGCTCCATCTCCGCGTGCCAACACAGCCCCAGGTGCAGCCAGTGGGGCAGGGTGCCGAAGCGCCGCAGGATCAGCAGGCTCGCCGTGCGGTGCACCAACTCGTTGTCGGCCTGGAACTCCTCGTTGCGCGGGTTGTCCGTCTGCCAAGCGGCCACCAGGGGCCGCGGCAGGCTGAACCCCGCCAACTTCGCGGCCTGCTCGGCGAAGGCCGCCAGATAGGGCTCGCGGGCCACGATCTCGGCCAGGAAACCGACCTGGTCCTCGTCCCGCCGCAGTTGGGCGAGCACCGCCACTTCGGTCTCCAGCGGTCCGCCGTCGTCCTCCCAGGATTCCTCCCAGGTGCCGTCCTCGTGTTCGATGCGCACCACCCCGTCGGGGCCGGCCACCTGGGGCGGGCGGCCGGGCGGCACGGGCAGCAGGCGGTCGACCCAAGCCGCGACCTCCTCGACCCGGGACACCAGCCGGCGGGGGTCGGTGCGTTCGGGCAGAAGCAACAGCACCCGACCGTCGGCGGCCGGGTGCATGCGGTACCCATTGGCCTCGCTCCAAGCCCGCCAAGCGCCCTGGGCCTCGGCCAGGGGAGCCAGCGGGTCCCTTGTCGAACCCTGGGCCCCCTCGGCGGGGGGTAGATCGTCGCCCGGTGCGGCTTCGGCGGTGAAGGCCGGGAGCGCGAGGGCGGAGCAGAGGGCAAGGGCGGAGCAAAAGGCCAGGGCAATGGCCCCGGGGCGAAGGCCGATCCCCGGCAGGTGGGAAGAGTGGTTCGCGGTCAAAGTGTTCTCCTCGGGTTTGCGAGCGTCCTTAGACGGCCTAGGACCGTCGGTGCGCGACAAGGTTGCGTACAGGTTATGTTTTTGGGCCTTCCGGTGCTCCGGAACAAGGGCGGAAGCCGGTCCGGCTTCAGGGAGATCCCGTAATCGGGTCGATAGCCCCCTGTCCCATGGACGCACGCCCGCGATCCGAGGGGGCTCCCCATACGCCCCAAAGCCGAAGCGTTTCTCCCGCGCGACAGGCCCTGGCCGCCCTCTTGGCGACCGCTTGCCTCGCGGGTGTGGCGCTCTGTTTCTGGTTCCAGGACCTGCGTTTCTCCGTGGTGCGCCCGGCTCCCGAGGGCTGGCGTGGGCCCGAACCCGGGGCCCAGGTCGGCCTGGCGCCCGGTTTGGCGGCGATCCTGCCCGAATCCCGGCCGGCACGCCCCCTGCTGCTGCACTTCTACAACCCCGACTGTCCCTGCTCGCGCTACCAACTGCCCAAGCTGCGCGACCTCGTGGGCAGCCACGGGGAGCACTTCGACCTGGTGGTGCTCATCGAATCCCGCGGCGACCATCCGCCCCGTCGCCGGCCGTCCGGCTTCCCCGCGTCGACCCCGTTCCTGGTGGATCCCCAGGGAAACCTGGCCGCCCACTACGGGGTGCACACGACACCCCAGGCGGTGTTGCTCGACGCGGACGGGAGGCTCGTCTACCGCGGCAACTACGCATCGAGTCGTGTGTGCGTGGATCCGCGGCGCGAGTACGTGCGCCTGGCCCTGGAGGCGTTGATCGAAGGGCGCAAGCCGGTGCCCTCGCCCCCTGGGGCCTACGGCTGTCCGTTGCCGGTGCTCGAGGGGCACTCGACCGCGCCCGGGGGGACGACTTGACGGCCCCCACCCTCGACACCGCCCGCCGCGAGCGAGTCTTCGCGCCGATCTACGCCCGCGGCGATCGCATCCTGACGCGTGTGGTGCTCGCGCACCTGGTGCTGGCCTTCACCCTGGCGGGCATCTACGAAACCTGGTTCGTCAGCGCGCTCGTTGCGCCCTTGGCCGCGGCGATCTTCCTCGTGCCCCGTTTCCTGGTGCCCGGCACGTTCCTGACCCGCGCATCGGCCGGGATCGCGCTGCAGACCTACTGCGCTTTGCACATCTACCAGCTCCACGGGCTGGCGGAAATGCACTTTTGGTTCTTCACCTCCACGACGCTGATGATCCTGTATCAGGATCCCAAGGCCCTCTGGCCGGGCGTCCTGCTGATCATCCTGCAGCACATCCTCTTCGCGCTTTTGCACAACAGCGGCCTGCAGCTCTACTTCTTCGAGGAAGCCTACGTGGGGGCCACCAAACTGGGTTTCCACTTCGGCATCGCCCTGGTGCAAGTCGCGATCGCCACGGGCCTGGCCAGTTTCCTGCGGGAGCGAACCCTGGAAGAAGAGGCATTGCGCGGCGAGCTCGAAACCGCGCGCGATGATGCGCAGCAAGCGCTGGAGACGCGCAGCATGTTCCTGGCGAACATGAGCCACGAGATCCGCACGCCCATGAACGGCGTCGAGGGCATGGCGGAGGTGCTGTC
>JBJHAV010000163.1:0-9091 GCA_050480685.1 Planctomycetaceae bacterium
CGCCAGGGCCTTGCGCGAAGGCCATGACAGGAAGCTGCTTCTGCCTATGCTTGATGGGCGCTATTTCGAGTTCACCGCGCGCGAAGGACATGACGACCTGGGGGTCATTACCTTCGAGGACGTTACGGCGCGCATCGAGGCGGAGTCCAGGATTCGCCACATGGCCCGCTACGACAGCCTGACCGGACTGCCGAACCGCGCCTACTTTCACGAAATCGCGATCGAGCGCATCGCCAGCGGCGACAAGGATCGACTGTGCGCCATTGTCGTCTTCGATCTGGACGACTTCAAGAGCGTCAATGATACGCTGGGCCATCCGATCGGCGACGGACTGATTCGAGCCGTTGCCGAAACGTTCTCGCAATTCGCCAGCGACGACGTGATTGTCGGCCGCTTCGGCGGGGACGAGTTCATCATGCTGTATGACAGGATCGTCAGCCGCGAGGAATTCAAGAAGTCGCTCGATAGAGTGTTCGAGGCCATGCAGGTCGAGGTCGACGTGAAGGGCCACAATCTGCGCATGCAACTCAGCGGCGGCGCCGTCGTGTCGCGCGCCGGCGACATCGAAGTCGACCGGAATGTCCAAGTGCTCGTGGCCCTCCAGCCGCGCCGCGTCGCGCCGGGCCCGCTCCAGATACCCCGCGTACTTCACGTCGGCCTCGAAGGTCACCGCCAGGTCCGCCGGCAGGTCCAAAGCGCCCCACTCGGGCGCCAGCTCGGCCGCGCCAGCCAGGTCCGCTTCCGGGCGCCGCAGCCATTCGAGCAGCGTGCGCCCGCCGGCGCCCGCCGGCCGCAGGGACGCGGCCAAGGCATGGGCTTCGGCCAAACGCGCGGCGCGGCGCTGCACACGCGCGAGGGCCCCATCGTCCACCAGGCCGATACGCGCGGCCAAGGGCACCAGGCGCCGATCGGCGTCATCCTGGCGCAGCAGCAGGCGGTACTCGGCGCGGCTCGTGAACATGCGATAGGGCTCGCGCGGATCGAGGCGGATCAAATCATCGACGAGCACGCCGGCGTAGGCCTCATCGCGCCCGAGCACAAACGCCTCGCGCCCTTGGACCCAAAGGGCCGCATTGGCCCCGGCCAAAAGACCCTGGGCCGCGGCTTCTTCGTAGCCCGACGTGCCGTTGATCTGACCGGCGAGGTAAAGCCCCGCGATCGCGCGGCACGACAGGCTGCGGTCCAGTTGGGCTGGCCGGGAAAAGTCGTATTCGACCGCGTACCCGGGGCGCAGGAGCTGCGCCTGCTCCAGCCCAGGGGTCAACTCGAGCACACGCCGCTGCACTTCCTCGGGCAAGGAAGTGGAAAGCCCGTTGACGTAGATCACATCCACGTCGAGGCCCTCGGGCTCTAAGAAGAGCTGGTGGCGCTCCCGATCGGGAAAACGCATGACCTTATCCTCCACCGACGGGCAGTAACGCGGCCCGACCCCCTGGATGCGCCCCGAGTACATGGGCGCGCGGTGGATGTTTTCGCGGATCAGCCCGTGGGCCTCCGCCGAGGTGTAGGTGATGTGGCAGGGCACCTGTTCAAGCACCGGGAAGTGCGCCAGGTCCGTGCGAAAGCTGAAAGGCAAGGGCCGCGCGTCGCCCGGTTGGGCTTCGAGCTGTTCCCAGGCGATGCCCTCCCGCGCCAGGCGCGGCGGCGTGCCGGTTTTGAGCCGCCCGAGGTTCAGCCCGAGGCGCGCGAGTTCGCCCGAGAGGCCCTGGCTCGCGCCCTCGCCCGCGCGCCCGCCCGGCGTGACCGCATCGCCCGTGTGCATGATCGCCGACAGGAACGTGCCGGTGGTCAGCACCACCGCGCCCGCCACCAAATCGCGCCCGTCCCCCGTGCGCACCCCGCGCACACGCCGCCCGCCCGGCTCCTCCACCACGAGCAGGGACTCCACCGAACCTTCGATCACTTCGAGGCCCGCCGCCGCGCGCACTTGGGCCGTGACCTCTTCGCGATAACGATGGCGATCCGCCTGGGCGCGCGGCCCCTGCACGGCCAGGCCCTTGGCCCGGTTGAGCATGCGGAACTGGATGCCGGTGCGGTCGATGGCCAGCCCCATGGCGCCGCCCAGGGCGTCGACTTCCCGGGCGAGCTGGCCCTTGGCGAGCCCGCCGATGGCCGGGTTGCAGCTCATCTCGCCGATGCGGTCGACCCGCAGCGTCAAGAGCGCGACCCGCGCGCCGAGCCGCGCCGCCGCCAGGGCGGCCTCGACCCCCGCGTGCCCGCCCCCCACCACGATCGTGTCGTAGCGCCTGGCCCCATCGGTGGGCGGCGGCGGATGGGGATGGCCGGCGGCGTCGGGCCGCGGTGCCGGAGATGTGTGCACGGTTTCCAGGGTGAGGGCCGCGAGCGGGGCCTTCCGAGCACGCACCCGCCCGCGGAGGAGGGCCGGCGCGACGCCCGGTCGCTCGCGAGGGCCCATTGCAACGCCCGGACCGGGTGCGATTCCAGGCTGGCCCGGCGGCTTGCCCATCCCTAGCCCGGATTACGCAGGAAGACCTGCCCCAAACGCCTCGATTCGGTTCCTGCCGGTGCTTTTCGGACGCCGGCCCCGCAGTCGACCTTGAACAGGTCGTCGAGGACGCCGGTGTCCGAAAAGTGCCGGCAGGGGCCGAAAGGGCGGCGTAGCCGCCCGGTCGTGGTGTTTGGGGCACGTCTTCCTGCGTAGTCCGGGCTAGCCCCCGCCCACCCGGGGAATGATGACCACCCGCTCTCGGCGTTTCGCACGGACTCTGCAAAAGCAGTGGCCTTCTCCAGCTCGCTCGCCCGGCTGCCACGCCCTCGGCCGGCCAAACCGCCAACTGCCGTTCATCGGCGCACTGCGCGGGGCCGATAGCTCCGGCATGCACTCGTGGATTTTCCGCAACCGCCACGAGCTGCGGCGCATCTACGGCCTGCCGCCCGAACCGCGCGCGGCTCGCCCGGCCCTGCCCCCGGCGGCGGGGCCCGCACCGGCGCCCGCTCTGCAGCGGGGGGAGGTCCGCGCCCACGCGCCCCTGCACCGGTTGCCGGCCTTCGTGCTGCAACCGGCGCGCCGCGCGAGCTGAGCGGACGGTGCGGCCGGGCCGTTAGGATGGGCAGGCTATGCGCGCCCCTTCGCCGACCTCTCCCTCGGCCCGTCCGCTGGCCCGTTGCCCGGCCCGTTTCCCGGCTACCCGGCTCTCCGCCCTCGCCCTCGGGCTCTGCGCCGGACTGTTCGCCGCGAACGACGCGCCCGCCTCCGCCCTCGCCCAGGAGAGCCTCGAATCGCTGCTGACCCGCGGCCGTGCTGCCCACGCCGCCGCGGTGGAAGCCGCGCGCCCGAGGGTCGAAGCGCACCTGCAAGAACTGCTCGTGGCCGGCTCCCTGACCCGCGCCGGCCGGCCCCACCCGGCCGTGCAGGCCCTCGACCAACTCGGCTCGCCGGTCGCGTTCGTGCTCTTGGAGGTGCTCGCGGCGCCGGAAGCGCCGCCGGATTCGCCGGAAGCCCGCCGCGTGGCCCTCGCGCACCAACTGCTCGCGGAGCGGGTGAGCGAACCGCTCGTGCCGCTGCTTTTGGAGCGCTCGCGCTCGGGCTCCTCGGCCTCCCGCCGACGTGTCATCGAACTGCTCGCCTTGGCCCCCGAGGCGACCGTGGTTTTGCCGACCCTTTGGGAGCTCTTCGAGGAGGGCCCCGAGGGCCTACGCCCGACCGCGCTGGTGGCGCTCGTGCGCGTCGACGTAACGAGCGCACGCCAGGTGGTCGGCCGCGTGCTCTCCGGCGACGGGGAGGCCGGGCTGGCGCGCCGCGCCCTGGAGGAACTCGCCCTGGGATCCCGCGCGGACCTGGCCGACCTGGTCGCGGCCCATGTGAGCGGCGCGAACCCGCGCGCCCCCCT
This sequence comes from Planctomycetaceae bacterium, assembly GCA_050480685.1. Classification (GTDB taxonomy): domain Bacteria; phylum Planctomycetota; class UBA1135; order UBA1135; genus JBJHAV01. The sequence goes on from JBJHAV010000163.1 coordinate 3,852, forward strand.
GGCCGTCTGGATCGGACGCTACTACGACGCGGTGCCCGAGGCGCTGACCCCGCAGCGCGCCCTGGCCCTGGCCGAATGGATGGCCTCGGGCCGGCTGCCGGCAGCGGAAACCCGCTCCCTCCTGGAAGTGCTCGGGCGGCTGCGCCCCGCCCTCGGCCGCGACTTGGCCGCGATCCTCGCGCGCATCGAGGCGAACTCCGACGCCGAACTCTCCGAGGCCGCGAGCATCTGCCTGGCTCGCCTCGGCGATCGCCAAGCCCGGCGCATGCTCGAACGCCGCTACACCGAACGCATCGACCGCGCCCCGGACTCGTTCGAGTTGATCGCCGACCGCGCCCGCCTCTACCTGCGCCTCGGCGACCCCTCGGCCTCGGCCCGCGACTGGCGCCGGGCCCTGGACCTGACCGCCAACCGTCCGGTCACCTTGCAGCGCGACCTCTGGATCGGCCTAGCCCGCGCCCACGTGCTCGAAGGCCGCCTCCCCCTGGCCGCGACCGCCCTCGAGAAGGCCGAACTCTCCCCCCTGCGCCGCCGCCAACTGCGCTCCGACCCGGACTTCGCCGCCCTGGTCGAACATTCTCGCCACGGCCGCGTCCTTGGGGACTAAGCGTTTGGGCTGCCACCCATCAACGCCTGGACGCGGGCTCGGTGACTTCAGGGGACTCGGGCAAGGCGGGCGGTTGGGTGAAGAGGTGCCGGGCCACGCGAAAGCCGATGAACGGCTGTGGACTTGTCGGAGTACGGCCCATCCGCACCCAGGGCTGCTGGTCTTCGACCTTGAAGGCCGACAACGGACCGCGCATCACGAAGTGGTAACTCCAGGCTTCGTCGTCCGCAGTTTGGTCCACCACGCCCTTGTGCAAGGGATAGTTCTGATAGTGATCGAAGCGCGTGCCCGTCCATTCCCAGGCGTTGCCGAGCATGCCGTGGAATCCCCAGGCGTTCGGCCGCTTACCCGTCACCGATTGGACCCACAACTCCCTGGGCAGGTCGGACCATCCCATCGCTTGCCGCTCCTTGATCGAAAGGGAATTCGCCCCGGCGCGACAGGCGTACTCCCACTCCGAATCCCTGGGAAGGGTGAGGCCCGTGCGCGACAGGAAGCCCTGTACATCGAACAGATTGACCGAAACCGCGGGAAGCTGCTCTTCCCCCTCAGAGCGATCCGGCGCCCCCCCCATCACACGATCCCATTGGCCGCGAGTCACTTCGGTGCGACCCAAGTAGAAGGGCTCGCTGATTCGCACCGCATGTTGGGGGAGCGCCGAAACCTCGTGGAAGTGCTCGGATTCTTCCCCTTCCGCTTTGCCCCGCAGGTACTCACCGGGCGGCACAAGCAAAAGCTCGATTCCGCTCTTCGGCTCGCGCACGAGCCAGGGTAATCCCGTGGCAAGCATGCGCTCACGGGCCGCAGCGTCGACCACGATCTCCGGATCGGGCTCCATTCGCAGAATCTCGGCCCACGAGAGATCCGGGATCACGGCCTCCTTTTCTTCCACATCTCCCACCTCGTCCTGCGCGCAGGAGGCTGGGCCGCAGGCATTGGATGGCTCACCTGCCGGACTCACCGCAAACCCAAGGGCCAAGGTGCCCGCCAGAAAAAAGCAAAAGCTTGCAAGTGTGAAGACGTGAACGAGATGAGGATGGGATCGAGACATCGGGAGATTGGTGGCCATTTGGACAAACGAACGAAAAGTAGTCGATCGCGCCGCACGGAAGTACTCCGTGCGGCGCGAAGCCGAGCCTCACTGAGGACAAGGATACTGCTCGACCTGGAGCAAATCGCAGTCGTCGATGTCGCCCCACGGAACCGGAGTCGTGACCAACCAGTACCAATCATTGTAGTAGCACGGGCTAGAGATCGGACGATTCGATGACTTCGGCACGCCAACGAACTCAGCCAACAGCCCACAGTCCCCCACCGCCACGTGCGCGGTGTTGCCGGGCCCGGAGTTGATAACGGTCACACAAACAGGATTGTTGTACTGATCGCGGAGTACGCAATTGAGGTTGAAAGCAACCTTGGATTCCGGCGTCACCGTCGTCGCCAACTGGCCCGAATCGGCGCGGACTCCAATGGAGGCGAAGATCAGTACCAGGAGGGACAGAGGCAAGAGGATTCGAGAGAGCAGCATTTCGAGCTCCTTGGCCCACTGGGGGCTTCAAGCTGACAAGGTTGCGAGCCGCCGTCCGACGCACAGCCACGTGCGGTGGTCGGTGCGCCAAGCCTACGGCTCGATCGAAGCCCCGCGTTGGGCCTTGATGATGGGAGGCTAGTCGGGGGGGGGCAAGGCAAGGAATTTATCCCTTTTTTCAAATTTGCCGCACCCGAACCACACAGCCCTCCAACTCGCCTCCCCCCTGCGCCGCCGCCAACTGCGCTCCGACCCGGACTTCGCCGCCCTGGTCGAACACTCGCGCCACGGCCGCGTCCTTGGGGACTGAGCGGCGCGATGCGTGCACCCAGTGGTTCGGCCGATCAGCGCACCCGTTCGATCCAGACCCCGGATCCACTTTCCTCGACCAGCAGTCGGGCGCGGGAACGGGCCCCCTCCAAGTCGCCGGAAATCACGAAGCTCGGCATCCAACGCAGGACAAAAACCTCGTTGTACATGAGGAAAAGACGCAGAGCGTAGGCTTCGTTCCAGGCCCTGCCCTCATCGACCCACACACGCGGGTATTCGAAGGGCCAGGGGATATCATGCAGGAAGATAAGGACACCTTTCGGCAGCTTGGGAAACACGTGGAAGAAAAGGTGAGACAGATCGCTGCCCGTCTTGAGCACATGGCTGGAGTCGATCAACAACAGGTCGCCGGCTTCCAGGCTGCTGAATAGCTCATCGGGAGCGTCCTGCACTTCGATCTCGAAGAGCCTGCAGTGCTGCTCATCCCCCGGCCGCAACAACGACTTGAGACGATCCGGATAGGGTTCGACGAAGCTCAACTGCGGCGGCTGCTCTCCGGCCGCACGCATGCTGTCCGCAGCGTCGAGCATGACCGCGGAGGAGAAGCCCGAACCGATCTCGACGACCCGAGCGGGGCGCATCTCGCGCAGGTACCTATCCACGTAGAAGGCGTCGCCGAAGGGGAAGTAGGGATTGCGCCAATAGTAACGCCGACCGGGAACCGGCTCCGGGGGGAAATAATCGTCTCGATAGGCTTTGACGAAGCGCTCGGCGAACTCGTGCTGCCGGGCCACCTGCATGTCGATGGCGGGCAGGGTGGTTTCGGGCCAGAAGAAAATCCGATCGGCCCGGCGAGCGATGGCCGCAGGATCCGGTATGGGCGAATAGAAGTGCCCGGGTGGGACCCAGGTCTGCCAACGGGCCAACTCAGCCCGCAGTCGACGGAGTTCCTCCTCTGTGGATCGGGAATCTTCGGACATGGTGGGCGTTCTCGCGTCTCGGGCGGTCGCGCGGGAACGACCGTTTGGATCGGCGAGAATCATGGCCGAAGGCCGACCTGGCGTCCAACCGTGGGGGTGTGTCGTTTAAGAGCGCCCGCACGGCGGGCCCGGCGTCCAGCGACCCGAAACCGGCTCCCAGGTCGCTAGCCACCCCCGCCACGGCTGCCCGCCTGACCACATGGAGGGCGCCTCCGCCCCAGGTCGGCACTCGACTTGGGTTGCCTCTCTCGAAGCGCCAGTCCGCCCCGCGCGGTGGATGGCACAGGCGAGAGGCCCTCCACGCCCCACCGGTCAAGGTCCGTACAGGGGCGCGGCACTTTCCGGGGACTTGGGCAAGGCGGGTGGCTCCTTGAAGCTGTTTCCAGCCGCTCTCCAACTGGATGCGCCTCCTGCGGATCTCTCTGCCTCCATGGCTCCTGTGGTCCTTCTGAGAAGAAGAAGCAAACTCACAAGAGCCACGGAGGAAGGGAGGGAAGAGGGAAGGCAGGTAGAGGGAGCGAGCCGGAGGCCCGCGCGATGGATGAGGGGGCACCTCGTTCGGCGGGGTCGCGCGGGCGACAGGAACGGTCGGCGATTCGCCGGCTGGGTGAGCGCCTTGGGCTTTGGGGACGTCCGCGGGGAGGGTCGGCGGGTTCCCCCGGGCGGGAGGGGCGGGGCGGGTGGCTACCGCCGGGGCGGGTCGCGGGCCGATGGCCGGGGCCATGGGGTTTTCGGCACAGTTCGGGCGGCGGGTGAGGGTGGCGGATCGGGCCGTGGGGATCGCCAATCGGGTGCTGGCGGGGGTCGAGCGCTGGGCTTTCGGCGGCGCGTGGGACGGGCGAGGGCCGATCGGAGTGCTGCGCGAGGGGCGCATCGGGGATGTGGCCGTGGCGCTGCCGGCCCTGGATGCGATCCGGCGCCACCATCCGGATTCCGAAATCGTGTTGATCACCTCCCCGGGGCCGCGTGGGGCCCCCGGGGCGGCGGAGCTGCTCCGGCCCGGGGGCGCGGTGGATCGCTTGCTGGTATGGCACCGGGAGGACCTGGCGAGCCTCGCGGGGCGCTTGGCCCTGCGCCGGCGCCTGGCCGCGGAGGGATTTGCGCGGGTTTACCTCTTGCCCATGGCCCTGAGCGGGCCGGGGCGCGAGTTGGCCCACCTGGCCGGTTTGTGGGCCGCAGGGGCCAAGGGTGTGCGCGGGGCCAGGGTTTCGAGCGGTCACTGGTTGCCGCGCTTTTTGGCCGCGGCCCAGCACCGGGCGGCGGAGGAGCGACCGGATGCGCGCCAGAGTCACCGGCTGCTCGATCATTTGGCTGCTTTGGGCGTGCCCGTGGCGGATGCCAGCGGGGCCCGCGCCCTGGCCCTCGGCCCCGAGGACCACCGGCGGGCCGAAGAGGCCCTGGCCGAGGTGGGCCTGGGGAGGCGCGAGCAACCCCTCCTGGCCCTGGCGCCGGGGGCCAACCTGGACCTCAAACGCTGGCCGGCGGAGCGTTTTGCCCTGGTGGCCAGCCGCTGGGCGGAGGCCGGGGGAGCCGTGGCGGTGCTCGGGGCGCCCGGAGAACATGCCCTCGCCGCGGCCATCGCCGCCGCCGTGCCCCTGCGCGCCGCGTCCCTGGCCGGTCGGCTCGACCTGCGCGCGAGCGCCGCGCTGCTCGCCGGCGCCGGGGCGCTGCTCGCCAACGACACGGGTACCAGCCACCTGGCGGCCGCCCTCGGGGTGCCCACCGTCGTGCTGCAAGCGGCCCGCGACCGGCGCGGCGCCTGGGATCCCCACGGACCGGGGCACGCGGTTTTGCGCGCCCGCCTGGGCTGCGCGCCGTGTTTCGCCTTCGAGTGCCCCCACGGGCGCCTCTGTTT
>JBJHAV010000164.1:0-9069 GCA_050480685.1 Planctomycetaceae bacterium
GGGGTGGTGAGAGGGGGATGGGGGGTGGGGTTAGGGGGTGGGGTCGAGGCGGCGGTAGAGGGTGCGGCGGTCGATGCCTAGGCGGCGGGCGGCTTCGGATTTGTTGCCGGCGGTGGCTTGGAGGACGCGGGTGACGTAGCGGTCTTCGAGTTCGGCGAGGGTCCAGTGGGCGGCGAGGGGGGCGGCTAGGGGGTCGTTGGGGGGGGGAGGGGGAGGGGTGGGGGCGAGGTCCTCGGGGAGGAGGGTGTCGTGGTCGGTGAGGGCGACGGCGCGTTCGATGGTGTTTTGGAGTTCGCGGACGTTGCCGGGCCAGGGGTGGAGGCGGAGGTGTTCGAGAGCGGCTTGGGAGATGCCGACGACGGGGCGGCCGAGGCGTTCGGCGGCGCGGTGCAGGAACACGTCGGCGAGGAGTTCGATGTCCTCGGGGCGCTCGCGCAGGGGCGGGAGTTCGATGCGGATGACGTTGAGGCGCCAGAAGAGGTCCTGGCGGAAGCGGCCAGCGGCGACGGCCTGTTCGAGGGAGCGGTTGGTGGCGGCGAGGAGGCGCAGGTCGACGGGGATCTCGGCGGCGGCGCCGACGGGGCGGACGGAGCGGGTTTCGAGGGCTTGGAGCAGTTTGGGTTGCAGTTCGAGGGGCAGCTCGGCGATTTCGTCGAGGAAGAGCGTGCCGCCGGCGGCCTGTTCCATGAGGCCGGGGCGGTCCCTGTGGGCGTCGGTGAAGGCGCCCTTGCGCACGCCGAAGAGTTCGGCTTCGAAGAGCGTGGCGGGCACGGCGGCGCAATTGACCTGCACGAAGGGTGCGGCGGCGCGGGAGCCGCGGTCGTGCACGAAGCGGGCCACGCTGCCCTTGCCGCTGCCGCTTTCGCCGGTGAAGAGCACCGTGGCGTCGCTGCGGGCGGCGCGCAGGGCCAGTTCGAGCACGCGCCGCATGGCGGGGCTGCGCGCCACGGGGCCGGCTTCGTGGCCGTCTTCGTCGGTGGAGAGCACGCGGCGCAGGCGCACGATTTCGCGCCGCAGGTTGCGCTCGCGCAGGGCGCGTTCGACGGCCATCAGGAGCACTTCGATGCGGAAGGGTTTGGCGATGAAATCCGCGGCGCCGGCGCGCACGGACTGCACGGCGAGTTCGATGCTGCCGAAGGCCGTGATCAAAAGCACCAACAGGGACGGATGGCGGGCCTGGAGGGCGCGCACCAGCTCCGTGCCGCGCATGCCGGGCATCTCCACGTCGGAGATCACCAGGTCGAAGGGGCGCTCGTCGAGGCGCGCCAGGGCTGCTTCGCCCGATTGCACGCCTTCGGCCTCGTAGCCGGCATCGCTCAGCTCTTCGAGCAGGTAGGCCAAGACCTCGGCATCGTCGTCGACGAGCAGCAAGCGGGCGGTCGTCATGACGGTCCGGATCCTTGGGGGGATGGGGGGCTCTGGGGGCTTGCAGCGGGCGCGCCGGACGTGGTGGGCAAGATCACCGCGATGCGCGTGCCGAGGCCGAGCTCGGACTCGAACGACACTTCGCCGCCATGTTCTAGGGCGATGGCCCGCACGACACTCAATCCCAAACCCGTGCCGCCCTGTTCGGCGCGGGTCGTGAAGAAGGGCTCGAACAGGCGGGCCTGGTCCTCGGGATGGATGCCGACGCCGTCGTCGGTCACTTCGATGGCGACGCGCTGTGCGGGGGACGGATGGCCGGCGGCCGCGCCTGGTGTCGCGGGCGGGGGATCGACGGGCCGCAGGGAAAGCACGATGCGGCCACCTTCGCCCGTGGCGAAGAGGGCGTTGGTCAGGAGGTTGAGGGCGATCTGCTGCAACTGGCCCGGATCGGCTTCGATCACCGGGGTTTGCGGGTCGAAGCGGGCTTCGAGCCGGATGCCGCGGCGGCGCGCTTCGCTGCCCAAAAGGTCGACCACGGCTTCGAGGGTCTCCGCCACGCGCACCGGGCGGCGCTGCGCGGGCACACGCCGCGCATAACGCAAGAGTTGGTCGACGATGCCCGCGATGCGATCGACCTGCTCGGCCAGGATGGCGGCGTTGCGGCGCACGGCTTGCGCGTCCTCGGCTTTGTTTGCCAAGGCCCGCGCGCGGCCGCCCAACACCTGCAGGGGCGAGCCGATTTCATGGGCCAATCCGGCGGAGAGCTGGCCGATCGTGATCAGCTTGTCGGCGGCTTGCAGTCCGGCTTCCAGCCGCAGCTTCGATTCGGTTTCGAGCTCCAAACGGGCGCGTGTCTCGGCCAGCTCCGACACCATGGCGTTGAATTCCTCCGCCACCGCGGCCACTTCGTCGCGACTGGCCACCGGCAGGGAGGTGCGCAGGTCGCCCGAACGCACGTCGCCCATGGCGCGCGCGAGGCGTTCCAGGGGGCGGCCGATGTAGAGCCGCCCGAGCAGGTGGCCGAGCAGGGCGGTGGCCAGGGCGAAGAGCAGCATGGACACGGCGATGCCGCGCCGGGTGGCGGCCAGGTCTTGCTCCAGGGGTTCGAGGGGGCGGGCGAGCACCAACGCGGCCCGCGGCGCCTCCTTCGGGGACAGGGCGAGCTGCAGCACCAGGTGGGTCGGATCGTCCGCGGGCAGGTATTCGATGCGGCCGGCGCCGGGGGCGCCCAGGGCGGTGTCGAGGGTCGCGTCGAGCCAGTCGAACTCGCCGCCCGCGCCGCCCGGCTCGGGGCGGCGGGCGATCACGCCGCCTTCCACGTCGCCGACCAGGACGCCGAGTTCCGGCTCGATCCCGGCAAGCGCTTCGAGCACCTCGGCCACCACCTGCGGGCCGCCGCCGGCCAGGGCGGCCTCCACCGAGACCTCCAGGCTGCGCCCGATCAGGCGCGTGGAGGCCTCCAGCACGTCGATCAAGTCGCGCCGCTCGGTGCGCAGCAGCAAAACACCCCACAGGCCGAAGACCAGGAAGCCGGCCGCCCCCAGGGTCAGGCTGATGCGGTTGGCGATGCGCATGGCTGGGACATTTTGACACAGGGGTGGGGCGAAGTGCGTCGGAAGGGGAGGTGCTCTGGGCGGGTGGAGCGCGGTGGGAGGGGGTGGCGGAGCGGCCTGAACAGAGCACTTGCCGCTCCTAAAGGGCTGTCCGGAAAGAGTTTCCGGTCCTGGGGCGGAGTCCCGCGCGGCGGCCAGGGCGGTTCGCGGTGGCTGGGAATGGGCCTTGCCATGCAAGGACCATGCGACGTTCCCCCGCCCACAACCTCCCCCTCCCCACACTCCGCCGGGCCTTCGGGCCCGGCTCGCGCCTGGCCGCCGCCGCGGCGGGTTTGGCCCTGGCCCTGGGCGCGGCTGCTTGCAGCGGGGAGGTGGTCGCCAGCCCGGCGCCGCCCGCGCCGGCCGTGGCCGATGACGGCCTGGTGCGGCTCGAATCGGCGGCTCTGGCCCACATCGATGTCGAAGAGCTGCGGCCGACGGCGCGCGCGCCGCGCATCCAGGCTCCCGGGCGGCTGGAGTTCACCGAGGGCGCCCTGGCGCGGGTCGGCAGCCCGGTCGGCGGGCGCGTGCAAGAACTGCACGTGCTCGCGGGCGCGACGGTGGGCGAGGGCGATGCGCTGGTGACCTTGACGAGCCCCGAGGCGGCCGCGGCGCGGGCCGAGTTGGCGGGTGCGCGGGTCGCCCTGGAGGCGGCGCGCGGCGCCCAGGAGCGCCAGGAACACTTGGCGAGGCGCGGAGCGGCGGTCGAAGCCGAGCGGTTGGCGGCCAAGTACGCGGTGGCGGAAGCGGAAGCCGAGTTGGCGCGCGCGGAAGCGGCGGCGATGTTGCTCGGGGAAGAAAGCGGCGCGGTGCTCGTGCTGCGCGCGCCGATCGCCGGGACGGTGCTCGAAGTGCCGGCGACACGCGGCGCGGCGGTCGATGCGGGCGGCGACGAACTGGTGGTGATCGGCGATCTCGGCGCCCTGCGCGTGGCGGCCGAGGTGCTCGAACGGGATCTGCCGCTGGTGCGGCCGGGCATGGCGGTCGACGTGGAGCTCGCCGCGCTCGGGCAACGCCTGACGGGCTGCGTGATCAGCGCGGGCGCGTTGGTGGAGAGCGAGTACCGGCGCGGACGGGTGCGCATCGAACTCGACGATCCCGAGGACGGCGGTGCGGTGTCGGGCTGGACGCCGGGCATGCGCGCGCGTGTGGAGCTGATCGGCGCAGGGCGTGAGGGACTGTGGTTGCCGGCGCGCGCGGTGCTGATCCAAGGGGGCAAGCGCCACGTGGTTTGGGTCGAAGAGACGCCCGGGGCGTTCGCGCCGCGCGAGGTGACGATCGGATCCCACGAACGCGGGCGCATCGAGGTGCGCAGCGGGCTGGAGGCGGGCGAGCGCGTGGTGGTGCGCGGGGCCCTGCTTTTGGACGGGGCGGCGGACCAACTGCTCTGAGAGACGGTTCCCATCGCCTAGGTCCGCGCGGCATCTTCGCGGGTCCGGGCGAGAGGCCGTGACGTGTCATGCTCGACGCGCTCATCCGCACCTGCGTTTCCAGGCGGCTCTTCGCCATCGTCGCCACCCTGGCGGTGGCGGCCTACGGTGTGCACGCGTACCTGCGTACGCCGATCGAGGCGTTTCCGGACGTCACGAACCTCCAGGTCAACGTCATCGCCCAATTCCCCGGGCTGGCGCCCGAAGAGGTCGAACGGCAACTGACGATTCCGCTCGAGCGTTCCCTGAACGGCACGCCGGGCATGATCCAGATGCGCAGCGAGAGCCTGTTCGGGCTTTCATTGATCTGGTTGACCTTCGAGGACGACGCGGACACCTTCCGCTCGCGCATGCTGGTGGGCGAACGCATCGCCCAAGCGGAGCTGCCCGACGGGGTGCTGCCGCTGCTGGCGCCGGATGCAACGCCCCTGGGCAAGATATTGCAGTACCGCGTGCGCAGCGATCGCCACGACCTGTTCGAGCTGCGCTCCGAGCAGGAATGGACGATCACACGGCACCTGCGACAGGTGCCGGGGGTGGCCGAGGTGGTCGGGCGCGGCGGGCTGCTGAAGGAGTACCACGTGGTCGTCGATCCCGAACGCCTGGCGGCGGCGGGGATCGGGCTGGAGGAGATCGGGGATGCGCTCGAACGATCGAATCGCAACGTCGGCGGAGGATTCCTGACCCACGGGGATCAGGAGCTGGTCATTCGCAGCGTCGGGCACTTGGTGGAGCCGGAAGACCTCCTGAGCACGGTCTTGCGCGGGGAAGGGGATCGCTACGTCACGGTCGGGGACGTGGCCCGGGTGGTGCAGGGGCACACTCCGCGGAGCGGCACGACGGGGATGGACCTGGACGACGAAATCGTCGAGGGCGTCGTTTTCCTGCGGCGCGGGGAAAACCCCTCCGAGGTGCTCGCCGGGCTGCACGAGCGCATCGACAACCTCAACCGCGCGGTTTTGCCCGAGGGCATGCGCGTGGAGCCCTACTACGACCGCGGCACCCTGGTCGGGGCGACCCTCGAAACCGTGCACACCAACCTGTGGCACGGGGCGGTGCTGATCGTCGGCATCGTTTGGCTCTTCCTGCGCAGCGTGCGTGGATCGCTGATCGTGGCGACGATCATTCCGCTCTCGCTGCTGACGGCTTTCATCGGCCTGTACGCCCTGCGCTTGCCGGCGAATCTGATCTCCATGGGGGCGATCGACTTCGGCATCATCGTCGACGGCGCGGTGATCCTGGTGGAGAACATCATCCACAAGGTGCGCCAGGCGCGGGCGAAAACCCAAGCCGAGATGCGGCGCATCATCGTGCAGGCGGCGTTGGAGGTGGCGCGGCCGACGTTCTTCGCCATGGCGATCATCGTCGCGGCCTTGATTCCGGTCTTTACCCTGGAGCGGGTCGAGGGGCGCATCTTCAAGCCGCTGGCATTTACCTACACGTTTGCGTTGCTGGGCGCGTTGCTGTTCGCACTGACCTTCGTGCCGGCGCTTTGCAGTTTGCTCTTGCGGCCAAAGGACGCCGAAGTGCGGGAACCGGCTTCCATCGACCGGCTTCGGCGCGGTTACGAAGCGCTGATCGGGCGTTTGATCGGCATGCCTCTCGCGGTGGGGTTGGTCGCGGCCGGGCTCCTGGCGACGGGTGGGTGGACCACGCAGCGTCTGGGGACGGAGTTTTTGCCGGAGCTGGACGAAGGCGACATCAACGTCTTCGTGGAGATGCCGCCTTCGATTTCGATGGAAGCCGGTCAAGTGGTGCTGCGGGACGTGCGCCGCAGGTTGATGGGCTTCCACGAGGTCGAACGTGTGGTCAGTCAGCAGGGTCGCCCGGAGGATGGCACCGACAACGAAGGTGTCAACATGGGGCAGACCCTGGTGCGCCTGCGGCCCCGGGACGAGTGGCGGCGGGGCTTGACGAAAGAAGGCCTGATCGACGCCATGCGCGTGGAGCTCGCCGAAATCCCCGGCGTGCGCTTCAACTTCTCCCAGCCGATCCGCGACAGCATCGAAGAGGCGCTCAGCGGCGTGCGCGGACAGGTGGTGCTCAAGATCCTCGGCGAGGATCTGGAGGTGATGCGCGGCACGTTGTTGGAGGCGCTGGAGGTGCTGCGCCCGATCCCCGGGGTGGTCGATCTCGACCTCTATCGGGACCGGACCGTGCCCCAACTGGGCATCCAGATGCGGCGGGCGGATTTGGCGCGGGAAGGCATTGCCGTCGACGACGCGCAGGCGGTGATCGAAACGGCCCTGGCGGGCCGGGTCGTGACCGAAATGTGGGAGCGCGGGCGACCCGTGCCCGTGCGTGTGCTCTTGCCCTTCGATGCGCGCGAGGATCCGGGGCGTGTGGGAGATTTGCCGGTGCCGACGGCTTCCGGGTCGAGTGTGCCGCTTTCCTATGTGGCCGACGTGAGCATCACGGAGGGTTATGGGACCATCGCGCGCGAGGACGACGAGCGCATGGTGGCGCTCAAGTTCAATGTGGAGGGGCGCGACCTGGGCAGCGTGATCCGCGAGGCCATGGCCGCCGTGGAGGAAGCAGTGGTTGTTCCGGCGGGCCACTACTTGAGCTGGGGCGGTGAATTCGAGAGCCAACAGCGGGCCATGGCGCGGCTGATGGTGATTGTTCCGATTTCGGCGCTGGTGGTCTTCGCGTTGCTGTATTTGGCGCTGGGGCATGTGCGCGGGGCTGTGTGCATCCTGGCGATCACGCCCTTCGGGCTGACGGGTGGGGCCTTCGCCCTGTGGGTTTCCGGGGTGGAGCTTTCGGTCAGCGCGGCGATCGGTTTCATCGCGTTGCTCGGACAGGTGGCGTTGCTCGGGTTGCTCGTGACGAGTGCGGCGGATCTGCGCCGCAAGGCCGGCGAGGAACGACTCGCGGCGGTGGTTGGCGGCGCGGTGGACCGCTTCCGGGCGGTGTTGATGGCGGCGCTGCTGGCGAGCATGGGGCTCGTGCCGATGGCGACGTCGAGCGGCCTTGGCAGCGAAACCCAAAAGCCCTTCGCGGTGGTCATCATCGGCGGCATGGTCACCACGTTGCTCGTGGCGATCTTCTTGCTGCCGGTGATCTACGCGCGGGTGCAGCCCGAACCGAGGTCGCCGGAAGCGGAGGACGAAGCGTGAGCGTGGGTGGGTTCGGCATGGGAAGGGCGGCTCTGGGAGCGGCGATTGCTTTGGGCGCGGTGGCGCTGGTGGCAGGTTGCCGCGCGGTGCCGGTGCCGGCGCCTGCTCCGTCCGCGGACGCGGCGCGTTTTGAGTCGAGCTTCGTGGGGGTGCCCCGCGAGACCGAGGCAAAGGCACTGCGGCCGGGCGCGCCCGAAGCTGCGCTCGAAAACGAAGTGGATTTGGAGGCGTTGCTGGAGCGTGTTGCTCGACGCTCCCATGAGCTGGCCCTGGCGGAGGAGGCCGTGGCCGAGGCGCGCGCCGAGCGCATCGCGGCGGGGTTGCTGCCCAATCCGGCGCTGGAGTTCGAAGGGCTGTGGCGCGGGCGCGGCGCGGACACGATCGATGGGCGCGAGCACCTTTGGACGATTTCCCAACCCTTGCTGTTACCCGGGCAGCGGCGGCTGAGGGTGCGCGGGGCCGAAGCGGGTGTGCGCGGGGCGGGCGAGGAGTTGCGCTTCGAGGAACAAGAAGTCTTCGCGGAGGCGCGGCTTCTCTTTGCGGCGCTCGGTGCGGCGGTGGAGCGGGTGGCGCTGCTCGAAGCGGCGCTCGCCGACCTTGCGCGCGTGGCCGAGATCGTCGAGTTGCAGGTGGAGGTCGGCGCTCGGGGCCGGGCGGACGGTTTGCGCCTATCGGCGGAACGGGCGGTGCTGGAGGTCGAGCGGGTGGAGGCCGAGGAGCACTTGGCCGAGGTGCAAAGTGAGTTGGCGCGGCTGGTGGGTGCGCCCGGCTGGCGGCCGATGCCGCGGGCGGGGGAGCCTTGGTTGCGACGGGACGGGGCGGCGGGGCTCGGCCTCGGCCCGGGATTCGCGGATGGGGAAACGGAGGGGCGCGCGGCGCTGCTCGAAGGGCTGGTGGATGCGCTCCCCGCGGTGTCGGCGGCGCGGGAGCGGGTGGAAGCGGCCGAGGCGGCGTACGAACTTGCGCGCCGGGAGCGTTGGCCGGCGCCGGTGGCGCGTTTCGGGTGGCGCGAGACGCGCTCGGAGTACAGCCAGTCCTGGTTGGGCGGGGTGGAGTTGGACCTGCCGGTATTTGACCGCAACCAGGGGGAAGTGGCCGGGGCGCGGGCGCGGCTGCGGGCGGCGCGCATCGAGCTCGACCGCGAGGTGGTGCGGGGCCGGGTGCGGGTGGAGCGGGCGCTGGAGCGCTGGGCCGTGCGGTCGGGGGCGCTGGAGCGATTTGATGCCGCGGCGGGGATGCGTTTCGAGGAGCTGCGCGATCTGGCGGAGGCGGCTTACGAAGCCGGGCAGAGCGGCGTGCTGGAGTGGTTGGATGCGCTCGAGGCGTTGCGCGCCCTGCGGATCGAGCGGTTGGGCTTGGCTGAGGCCTTGGCGGAGGCGGAGGTTGAGTTGCGGCGGGCGGTGGGGCGGACGCGGTGAGGGGGGGGAGGTGGCGAGGGGGGGGGGCGCGAGCCGGGGGGCGGGGTGCGCACCGCTTCGCGCGCGCGCGAGCCCCCCCCCCCCCAGGGGGCGCGCCCCCCGCGGGCGGGGGCGGCGCGCCGCCGGGGGCGGGGGGGGTGGGGGG
>JBJHAV010000165.1:0-9009 GCA_050480685.1 Planctomycetaceae bacterium
CGTTACGGCCAGATCCTCGCGCTGGGCGAAACCGAACTGCACGGCGATCATGTGCTCGATGGCGCCGCTTTGGAAGCGGGACATCACCAGGATGCCCAGGCCCAGTCCGATGCCCAAAACGGAGAGCCCCGAGCGCAGGGGGCGACGTTCGAGATTGCGCAGCACCATGCGGGCGGTCGGATCGAGCAGCACGCCCAATCCCAAACGTTCCGTCAGGGTGCGACGAAAGAGCGCCGGAGCGGGCGGCCGCATGGCCTCGGCGGGCGCCAGTCGAGACGCACGGCGCAAGGCTCCCAGGGTGCCGATCGCTCCGGTGCCCAAGAGGTAGACCGCGGACTGGAACAGCACTTCCCCGTCCAGGCGCCAATCGAGATAGGGGAAGCTGTAGAAGCGCATGTAGATCTCGGCTAGCCCGCGGCCAAGCCAAGCGCCCACGGCGACACCCACGGGCCAGCCCAGGGCGAGCATGCACATCACCAGCGCCGTGTAGTGTCCCGCAATGCGGGTCCGCGAGTAGCCGAAGGCTTTGAGCACCGCGATCTGCTCGCGCTGGGTTTCCACCAGCCGGCCTACGACGACGTTGAGCAGGAAGGCCGCCACAGCCAGGAAAACCAGGCCGAAGAGCCAGGTCATCGTGCGCAGTTGCTCCAGCTCCTCGGAGAGAAAGCGGTGGGACATCTGCAAGTCACGCCCGCGTGCTCCCGTGGAGCCGTAGGGCTCCAGCAAGCGATCGAGAGCATCAATCACGTCTTGCTCGAGGACCTCGCCCGAAATCTGCACGACGAGGTCGTTGAAGGCACCTTCCAGGTCAAAGGCGCCCTCAAGGGATTCGCGCCGGGCCCAGAGCACGCCGAAGCGCTCGAAGTCCGGGAAGGCGTCGCCCGGTCGGATCTGGTAGACGAACTCAGGTGAGAGGCCGATGCCGCTGACCGTCAGGAGCTGGCGACGGCCTTCGATCACCGCGTGCAGCCGCGCGCCCGTGGAGAGCCCATGGGCTTGGGCAAAGGACTCACCGACAACAACCTCCCAATCCTCCTGGGGTGCGCGGCCCGTGCGCAAATAGAGGCGGTTGAGCGCGGGTTCCCCCGGACCCGGAAGGGAAACGAACTGACCGGTGATCGGCTCGGCGAACCCCTCCACCTCCAGGTGCGCAAAGCCGCTCACGCGGCCATGGGCCTGACGCACTCCGGGCAGCTCATGGACGGCAAACAAAACCTCTCGCGGCGCCCTGACGACATTCGCGAAGACATCGGCGAAGCCGTACTCCGAGTAATAGAGGCTGCGGGTCCGATCCAACGCATCGTGGTTGGTGCGCGCCATGACCAGCATCGCCACGGCGGATACGAGCACCAGGGAAAGCGCGCCGACCTGACCGCGCAGGTGCCAGAGGTCACGCCAGAGCTTGATCTCGAGGGCTTTCACCAGGAGAGCTCGCGGGGAGGCAGCTTGTCGGGGTTGATGTCGATCGACGCCAGCTTGCCGTCCTTCAGGCGCAGGATGCGATCGGCCATGCGTCCGATCACCGCGTTGTGCGTAATGACCACCGTCAACGCCCCTGTCTCCCGGTTGGTGCGCTCGAGGGCTTCGAGAACGCGAATGCCGGTGCTCGAATCCAAGGCGCCGGTCGGCTCGTCGCAGAGCAGCACCGCCGGCCGCTTGGCAATCGCGCGGGCGATCGCCACGCGCTGCTGCTCGCCGCCGGAGAGCTGGGCGGGAAAGTGGTCCATTCGGTCGGCCAGGCCGGCCAGTTCCAGGGCCTCCTCCGGGCGCATGGGGTCGGAGGCGATTTCGGTCACCAGGGCGACGTTCTCGCGGGCGGTGAGGCTCGGGATCAGGTTGTAGAACTGGAAGACGAAACCGACCGAATCGCGCCGAAAGGCGGTCAACGCGGCTTCCCCGGCGCCGGTCAGGCGGTGCCCGCGGCACTCGACAGTGCCCGCGGTGGGGGCGTCCAGGCCGCCCAGGATGTTGAGCAACGTCGACTTACCGCTGCCCGAAGCCCCCAGCAGCACGACGAACTCGCCCGGGAAGAGTTCGAGATCGACACCGCGCAGGGCATGTACGCGGTGCTCTCCCATGGAGTAGACCTTGGTCAGTCCGCGGGCGACGAAAACGGGTACTCGTTCCTGGGTGCGAGCCTGGTCCACGGGTGGAGAGCGGCCGGTCTTGGGGCCGCCGCCGGCGATTCTACGCGCTCAATCGTTGGGGTTCTCGGAGGCGCGCGGAGACGCCAAGCGGTAGTTCCCGGTGGGCCAAGGGGCGGGTTCGACCGCGAAGTGCATGCCGAGGACCGCTTCGATGGCGTCCAAGTGGGACACAATCTCGGGCCGCGCTTGGCGCAGGGTCTGCCAGTCCCCTTCGAGCAGGATCCGGCCGCCTTCGGCCGCGTGGCGTTCGAAGGCACGCCCCGTTTCGGCGGCCAGGGCCCAAGCGTCGACTCCGCGCGCCAGCGCCTCGAGTGTGTAGAGCTCCAGATAGACCTCGCTCCAGGCGTCGCCGCGAAGGATCAACAGATCTCCCTCCCGGGAGGTGCCGATCACCAGGCCACCTTCCGGCAGGAGGGTTTGCACCGCCAGCCAGCGCCCGTCCTCGCGCGCCGACAGGCTGCTGCGTTCTTCCGTTCCGAGGGCTCGCGGCA
This sequence comes from Planctomycetaceae bacterium, assembly GCA_050480685.1. Lineage (GTDB taxonomy): Bacteria > Planctomycetota > UBA1135 > UBA1135 > JBJHAV01. The sequence continues at coordinate 2,639 of JBJHAV010000165.1, forward strand.
CGGACCACAGGGCCAAGGCAGCCGCACCTAGGCCCAGCCAAAGCCTGGGAGCCACGGGGCGCGCCGGGCCCGCTGCGCCGATCGCGGCAGCCGCAGCCCCGAGAGCAAAAACCGCAGCCGAGGCGAAGTAGCCTCCATCGGTCGGGATGCCCAGCAGCGCGAAGAGTGCCAAGCCCGGCGCGCCCGCCGCCAAGAGGGGCAGGCCGGAGCGCAGGCCGCGCCGGCCGATCCAGACCAGCGCGCACCAGGCCGGCAACCAGGTCAGCAGCCACTCGTCCGCCAGGAATCGGAGGCTCGGCCCCTGGAAAAAACCCGTCAGCAAAAACCAGACATAGGCCGCTTGCCCCGTGCCCTCGCCCCGGGCGGCCGCGGGCACATCCGACAGCCCGTTCAGCCACCAGCCGACGGAAGCGCCGAGGAGTCCGGCTCCCATAACCCAGGGCAGCTTGACGCGATCCAGGGCAAAGGTCGCACCCTCGCGCCGAGCGGCAAACCACATCGCCCCGGGCAAGAGCGAGAGGTTCGAGTTGTGGCCGGTCACCGCCAACCCGGCGGCGATTGCGACGAGCGCCGCCGCGACAGGCACACGCCGCGCCGGGAACGCAGCCGCTGCGGCGAGCAAAGCGGCCGCACCGAACCATTGGGCCGAATGCACCTCCACGTAGGTGCCGTGGATCCAAAGGCCCGGGGCCGCGATCGCCGATAGCGCGAGAAGCCACGCCACACGCACGGGTGCAAGCCGCTGCAGGGCGAGCGCCAACAGCCCCCATCCGGCGCCCACCAGCGCCGCACTGGTCCAGAGCAGGGCGCTCAAAGTCGAGAGGCCGAAGATCTCCCTGACATGGAAGCCCACCGGCAGGTAAAGCGCGTGGTACCAGAGCGGGGGCGACTTGGCCGGCGCCAGCAAGTGCGCCAGCTTCGGGCCATCGTCGATCAACGCGGATGTGCCGAAGGCGCGTAGCACCAGGGTCGCCACCACGGCGACACCCAGCGCGCCAAGCAGCGAGCTGCCGCGAGAGGAGCCGGTACGAGACAGGCCGGTTCGGGGTGCAGGCTGCACGCCGAGCGCGCTACCAGCGCAGCACGTAGGCGAAAATCAACGGAGCGACGATCGTCGCGTCGCTCTCGATGACGAACTTGGGTGTGTCGATGGCCAGCTTGCCCCAGGAGATTTTCTCGTTGGGGATCGCACCGGAGTACGATCCGTAGCTGGTCGTGGAGTCGCTGATCTGGCAGAAGTAACCCCAGTAGGGGCAGGGTTGCTGCAGGTCCTGATGGATCAACGGCACGACGCAGATCGGGAAGTCGCCGGCGATGCCGCCGCCAATTTGGAAGAAACCGACACCGGGATCCCCGGCCGGGCGGCCGTCGGTCTGGGCCAGATACCACTCGATCAGGGCACCCATGTATTCGGTGCCGGCGCGCACGGTGGTGAAGTGGGCCAGGTCGCCGGCGCGCACGTGGGCCACGAAGATGTTGCCCAGTGTCGAGTCCTCCCAGCCCGGCACAAAGAGCGGCAGGTTGCGCTCGGCCGCAGCCATCAGCCACGAGTCCTTCGGATCGATCTGGAAGTCGGAGGGCCCGAGCTTCTCGCGCAGGAGCTGATAGAAGAATTCGTGCGGGAAGTAGCGCTCGCCTTTCCGATCGGCTCGCTGCCACAAATCGAGGATGTGGTGTTCGATGGCGCGGAAAGCCTGCTCCTCGGGGATGCAGGTGTCGGTGACCCGGTTTTGCCCGCGGTCCTCCAGTTCCTTCTCCTGCTCGGGAGTCAGATCCCGGTAGTTCGGAATGCGCCGGTAGTGTTCGTGGGCCACCAGGTTGAAGACGTCTTCCTCCAGGTTCGCGCCGGTGCAACTGATCGCATGCACCTTGCCCTGGCGGATCATCTCGGCCAGCGAAAGGCCCAACTCGGCGGTGCTCATGGCGCCGGCCAGGGTCACGAGCATTCGGCCTCCGCGATCGATGTGCGCTTCGTAGCCCTCGGCCGCGTCCTTGAGGGCGGCGGCGTTGAAGTGGCGGTAGTGATGCTCGACGAAGGAGCGGACATTCATGGCGCGAACGGACGGTTCGGGGGAAAGACGGGGAAAACGGCCCGTGCCCTGGCGGGCCGGCGCGGCGAGGATACCGACTGGCGGGCGGGGATCAATCCGAACCGGGGTTGTCCGCAGCCGGCCGCCCGTCGGAGCTCGCTTCGGCGCCTGGGGACGAGTTCACCGCGCCCCCGGCGGCTTGGTCGCGATACTGCAGGTCGTAGAGCCTGCGGTAGCGTCCGCCGCGGGCCAGCAGTTCCCCGTGGCGGCCCTGCTCCACCAGCCGACCGCCCTCCAATACCAGAATGCGGTCCGCGTCGCGGATGGTGGAAAGGCGGTGGGCGATGATCAGCGCCGTGCGGTTGCGGATCAACTCGCGAAGTGCGGCCTGGAGCAGCTCTTCGGTCTCCGTGTCGACGTTGCTGGTGGCTTCGTCGAGCACCAACACCGGAGGCGCCACGGCCAATGCGCGCGCGAAGGAAATGAGTTGGCGTTCGCCGCTGGAGAAGTTTTTCCCGCGCTCGGAGACCGGCTCGTGATAACCGCGCGCGAAACGCCGCACGATGCGATCGAGTCGCAGGCGGTTCGCGGCCGCGATGGCAGCCTTTTCGCTGATTTCCGGGTGGCCTAGGCGCAGGTTGTCGAGGATCGTGCCCTCGAACAGAAAGACGTCCTGCAGCACGACGCCGATGCGTTTGCGCAGCACATCCAGGGGGTAGTCGCGCACATCCTGGCCATCCAAGCGGATCGCCCCGGTGCGCACGTCGTAGAGCCGCACCAGCAGTTTGAGCAGCGTCGACTTACCCGAGCCGGTGGCGCCGACGATGGCCACCTTCTCGCCTGGGGCGACGCGGAAGGACACATCGTCCAGCACGTCCGCGTGCCCCGACTGGTAGGCGAAGCGCACGGTGTCGAACTCGATGGCTCCGCGCGAAGTCATCGGAGCCTGCGCCCTGGAGCTCTCCGGTACGAACTCGCGCACCTCCATCAGTCGGAAAATGCGCTCGGCCGCCGTCATGGCACTTTGCATGACGGTGTACTTGAGGCTCAAGTCGGTCAGCGGTTGGAAGAAACGCTGCATCCAGAAGACGAAGAGGAACAGGGTGCCAATCGTCAACCCTCCGCTCGCACCCGAGCCCACGCTATCCAGGAACAAATTGCCGCCGTACCACACGATCAGGGCGGTGGTGAGGGCGCTGAGCATATCCGTGGCGGCTGACAGCAAGGACTCCCAGCGCACGGCGCGCAGTTGGGCGTCACGCATGCCGAGGTTAATCTCGCCGTACTGGTCGGCGGCCAACCTCTCGCGTCCGAAGGATTGCACCAGGGGCATGCCCTGCACGTGCTCGTGCAGGTACGCGTTCATGCGTGAGCGCCGCGAGGTCATCTCCTGATAGGCCGCGCGCACGCGGGCGCGGATCCCGATGGTGACGAGCAGCAGGGGGGGCACGATCAGGAAGCTGATCATGGCCAACTCGGCGTCGAGCAACAGCAGGAACACCACCAGGGCGACGATCAGCACGAAGTCGCCCAGGATGGTGACCACGCCGCTGGAGAAGAGCTCTTGCAGCGCCTCGATGTCGCTAGTGACTCGCCCCACCAACTTGCCGATGGACGTGCGGTCGTAGAACGAGCTGTTGAGGCGCTGCAGGTGGCGGAAGAGGTCCCGGCGCAGGTCCACCAGCGCGTTCTGGCCGGCCAGGTCCAGGGTCCAGACCTGGCGCCGGCGGGAAAAGTACTCGAGCGCCGAAACTCCCAGCAGGCCCGCGAGCAGCCAGGTGAGTCCGTCGACGCGGCGGGGAACCATGTGGGTGTCGATCGCGTGCCGCAGCAGGAAAAACTGCAACAGCCCGGCCGCCTGGGTCAGCAGCAGCAGCGCCAGGGAGACGAGCACCAATCGCCGGTAGGGCCTCACATAGGCCCAAAGGCGCGCCAAGAGTTGTGGCTCGAAGGCGCGTGCCGTGCGTCGGTCCGGGTCGTAGGTCGCCGGCGCGGGGCGGTTTGCTGCCGCACCACCGCTGTGCACGTCGGCGGGCTCGGCCCCTTGGGAATCGACCCGAGGGGAGGTCGGGGCGGAACGTGCGCCGGCGGCGGTACCTTCAGGGGGCACGCTCAAGGCTGCCTCCGCCGGCCGCCGGCCGCCAAGGGATCCTCGGGACTCGGTTCGCCCTCCGCGTCTTGTTTGTCGCTGGGCTCGCGCTCCTGCTGATCGTGCAGCTCGCGGTAGCGCCCGCCGCGGGCCAGCAGGTCCGCGTGGCGACCCCGTTCGATCACCTTGCCCTCTTCCAGGAGCAACACCTCGTCGCAGTGGGCCACGGTCGAGATGCGGTGCGCCACCACGATCGTGGTGCGTTGGCGCATGATCGGTTCGAGGGCCGTGAGGATGGCATCCGCCGTGTGCGTGTCAACGGCGGAAAGTGTGTCGTCCAGGATGAGAATTTCCGGCGCCATCAGCACGGCGCGCGCCAAGGCCGTGCGTTGGCGCTGGCCGCCGGAGAGGTTGACACCGCGCTCGCCGACGACGGTGTCGAGGCCATTGGGTAACTGGGGTAGATCCACATCCAGCCGGGCGATGCGGGCCGCATGTTCGATCTGTTCGCGATCGGCATCGGGTCGTCCCAGGGCGACGTTGTCCGCCAGGGTTGCGGAAAAGAGGAACGGATCCTGGGGAACGTAGCCGATGTGGCGCCGCAGCCAGGTCGGCGCCAGGCGCGTGATGTCGTGTCCGTCGACGAAAACGTGCCCGGGGTCCACTTCGAGCAAACGCGCGAGAGCCAGCACCAGGGTGGTTTTGCCTGCGCCCGTGTGCCCGACGATGCCGAGGGTGCTGCCGGCGCGCACGTGGAAGGAGATGCCGTCGAGCACGCGCCGGGCCGGGGGAGCGGGGCCTTCCGGCTGTTGGGGGGCCGGGCTGCGCCAAACGCTCAGATCGCGCACCTCCAAGTCGCCGCGCAGTTGCTGCGGCGCAATCGCGTCGGGCGGATCGGCCAGGGTCTCGGATGCGTGTACGACCTCGAAGATGCGCTCCAGGGCCGCCGCTCCGCGCTGAAGTGAGCTGATCACGAAACCCAAGGTGGCGATCGGCGCGGCCAGCAGTTGCAGGTAAAAGACCAAGCTCACGAATCCCCCGGGGGTGAGTTGGCCCGCGGCGATGCGCGGCGCCCCGACCGCCAGGGCCAGAATCACGGTCAAGGCGGCCAGCCAGCCCATCATCGGCATCAGCAGGGCGCGCGCCTGGGTGACCTCCAGGTTGAGGCTGCGGTACTCGTCCGCATGGCGCGCAAAACGCTCGAAGTCCGGGCCTTCGAGCCCGAGGGTTTTGATGACCATGCTGCCGCCCAGGCTCTCGGCTACCTTGTCGCTCATCGCCCCCAGGCTGTCCTGGGCGCGCCGCGAACCCTCCTGGATGCGCTTGGCGAGCTCCCGCGCGCGCCACAGGAAAAACGGGAACGGCAGGAAACAAACCAGCGTCACGAGCGGGTCGATGCCGGCCATCATCGTCAGGCCGACGGCGAAGAGCAGCGCGGTCTCGGCGATGTACATGAACACCGGGCCGGTCAGGCCCTGGACGTTGTTCATGTCGTTGACCGTGCGCGACATGATCTGTCCGGTATTCGTGCGCAGGTAGTAGGAAGGCGCCAGGCGTGTGAGCTTGGAGAACACGTCCCGGCGCAGGTCGTGCACCACCCGGCGGCTCGTTCCGAGGATCAGCAGGCGGCTCGTGGTGCGCACGACGGCTCCGACCAACGCCGCCGCGACGATCAGTCCGGCGTAGTAGACGATCACGCCTGCGGCTTCGCCGATCTGGGCGCCTGCGCTCCCATCGTCGCCCGTGCCCGCACCCTCGCTGTCGCCGACACCCTCCGCCTGCAGGCCCCACAGCCCGTCGATGGCGCCGCCCAAAAAGAGCGGGATGAGCAGCCGCAGGGCGATCGTGCCCACCAGGCAAAGCGCCCCCAGGGTGTAGGCCCAGCGATATCGCCGGTAGTAGGGGAGTAGTTCGAGGAGCGGGCGCAGTCCCACGGTGGGATGGGTGCCTAGGGGCCTTTGGGATGGAACGCGCGGCGCGGTGGATGCGCTGGCCGCGAGCGGGTCGAGCCGGTCGCGGGGCACGCTCGCGCACCCCTGGCCAGGCCGGCAGCGGGTCCGAACACCGGTCCGAAACCGGCCCGGCAGGCGGTCCGGCCGCTCGCGGCCAGGGTCGCCTACGGGTGGTGAGCCTGGTGCCGGTGGCGCCCGGTGCGGGCCTTGGGGGAGCGGGGGTGCGCGGAGGCCGAGCGCGGGGAGTCTAGGCCCGGCCCCGGCGGGGGACAGGGCTCGGGCTGCCGCGGACCCACCAAC
>JBJHAV010000166.1:0-9002 GCA_050480685.1 Planctomycetaceae bacterium
CTTCCATGCCGGTCAGGGCGTCCGGTGAGTAGGCCAGGCGCTCTTCCATGGCCAGGCGGACTTCGTCGTCCCAGTCGATGCGATCGGGGGCGCTGGTGGAGAGCCCCAGTTCGTCGACTTCGTCCGCGGGCAGCACGGTGCCGTGCGCGTCGCCCAGGCGTGCGAGCAGTTCCGTCGCACGCCCGGGTTCGCCCAAAAAGCGCGTCTCCAGGCGCGAAAGCCCGTTGGCCATGGGCAGGGCACCCCGGCTGGCTCGGCCGAGGCCCAGGGCCACCGGCTCGTCCGGATCGTCGAGCACGTATTGGCGGTCACAGGCCAGGAACAGCTCGAAGAAGAGGCCGCCGAAGGCCGTGTTCTCGTCGGCCAGTCCGTAGAAGCTCTTGGCGGTGTTCTCAAAGCGCTTGAGCACACGCTTGGCGTAGTGCAGCACTTCGTTGCTGAACCAGTGGTCCGCGTAGAGCAGCCGGTCGGCGTCCACGGCCGCTTGCAGCGACGGGGCCTTCACACGCACGGTGACCAGGGCCACCTCCGGCAGGTTGAGGCGCAGGTGGCACAGGGCGTCGTCGAGTTCGCGCAGCATGCGCAGCAACCACCAGTCCGTGCCTTGATCCCGGGCAGCGCCGGGATCGGCCGGCCAAGCCGTGTCGGCCCCGTTGTCGGGCACCGTCAGCACCAGTTCGCCCCGGCGGCCGCCATCGTGCAGGCTCAGCTCCACGTGCCGATAACTGCGCCCCAGGCCTTCTTCGGTGTACTCCAGGCGCTTCCAGGCAATCCCGACGCGGTCGGATGCGTCGGGCAGCTCGTCGGCCATCTCGCGGGCCATTTCGCCGACCGCCTGTTCCCAGCGGGAGAGGGGCGCCAGTCGGTCGACCAGATTCCACTCGACGGCGCGCTTGCCCTTGATGCCTTCGGCCAGGGTGCTGAAAACGTCGTTGCGATCGCGGCGGATCTTGCGCTTGTCGGCGATGCGCGTCAGCCCGCCGGTGCCCGGCAACACGCCGAGCAGGGGCAGCTCGGGAAAACTCACCGCGCTGTTGCGGTCGTCCACGAGCAGGATCCGGTCGCAGGCCAGGGCCAACTCGTAGCCGCCGCCAGAGGCCGTTCCATTGAGCGCGGCCAAGAAGCGCTTGCCGGAGTTTTCGCTCGCGTCCTCGATGTAGAGGCGCGTTTCGTTGGTGAACTTGCAAAAGTTCACTTTGAAGCCGTGGGTGCTCGACGCCAGCATCAGGATGTTGGCGCCGGCGCAGAACACACGTTCGATGCCGCCGGTCACGACCACGGTGCGCACCTGGGGATGCTCGAAACGCAGGCGCTGCACCGCGTCCGCCAGTTCGATGTCGACGCCCAGGTCGTAGCTGTTCAGCTTGAGCTCGTACCCCGGACGCTGGCCCCCGTCGGGCTGCACACGCATGGTCAGGGTGGCCAGGTCCCCATCCACGGCCAGTTGCCAGTGGCGGTAGGCGGAGGGTTCGGTCCGCAGGTCCACGGCCTCGGCAAGGGCGGATCCGGCGGCGGTGGGTCCGCCGGCGCGCGGCGAAGCTTCCGCCGAAGTCGAGCCCCTGGGCGTCGCGGTGGGGGTGCTGGACGGGAGGTCGGAGCGGCTGGACACGGAAAATCTCCTGGCGATCGGGGACAGACGAGGTTGGAACGGATCGGCCCGGACGGCCAGGGGGGACGGGGAAAACTGGGAACGATCCTTCCCATCCGGAGCCGGAAGCGGGCAACATACCCGACCCATGACGGACCAGCCAAGCCTGCTCCTGGCCCTCGGCCGCCGCGTTCGGGCCCTGCGCGTGGCCGCCGGGCTCTCGGCGGCGGAACTCGCCCGCCTGGCCGGCCTCTCCCGGCGCTACGTGACGGAGACCGAGGCCGGGCGCGCGAATCCCACGGTGGGGGTGTTGGCGCGCCTGGGTGAAGCCTTGGGGATGGGGCTGCCGGAGCTGCTCGATCTCGATCTGCGCGTGCGCGAGCCCGAGCGGGTGGCCCTGGTGGGCCTGCGCGGGGCGGGCAAGAGCACCGTCGGGCGGCATCTGGCCTTGGCACTGGAAGCGCCCTTCCGCGAACTCGACGAGGCCGTGGAGCACCTGGCCGGCTTGGATTTGGCGCAGATCTTCGCCTTGCACGGTTCCGACGGCTTCCACCGCTTCGAAGCTGAGGCCCTGGAGCGCCTCTTGGCCGGCGGCGAGCGGGCAGTACTCGCGGTGGGGGGCTCGATCGTCGAGGCGCCGGCGACCTTCCAGCGCCTGCTGGACACCTGCCGCACCGTGTGGCTCCGGGCCCAGCCCGAGGAACACCTCCTGCGGGTGCTCGGCCAGGGCGACGAACGGCCCGTGCGCGGACGCCCCCGGGCCATGGCCGAACTGCGCGCGCTGCTGGCTCGCCGGGAGCTGACCTACGCGCGCTGTGAATTCGGCGTGCACACGACCGGACGTGAAGCCCGGGACGTGGCCGCGGAGATCCTCGCCCTGCTCCAGGAGCCCGCGCCCAACTCTGGGAATCGAGGGTAAGCGCCAGGCGAAGGATCGGCGGCCGGCCGTAGCCCCAGGCTCGGCCCGCACTAGCGTTGCGCCGCCCTAAGCGAAGCGGGGCGGTCGATGGACGCCGCTGGCTTTCGTCGCGCCCGACTTCGCACGCCCACTCCCCAGCGGCCGCGTCGCCGCATGCTCCGCCCCCCCATGTCCACGCTTTCCCTCGGCCCGGCCGCGCGCCTGGCCTTCCTCGCGGCTCCGTTCCTGTGCGCCGCCATCGCCTCCGCGGCGCCGACCCAGCCCCAGTTTCACGGCCCGCGCAGCACCCAGCCGATCCTGCCCGCGTCCGCCGGCGGCCAGGGCAACTGGATCGGAGAGCCTCCCGGCAACCACGCCCCAGCGGGCATCAACCTCGGTGCCCTGAGCGACTGGAGCAACGAGTGGATGTTCGTCGATCTCTTTAAGCAGTCGCGGCCCTGGCTGCCCCAGACCACGGCCCCGGACAGCCCCTGGAACACAGGCCAGCCCCTGGCCCTGGATCCGAACGGCTGGCCGCTGCTCGCCCCGGGACAAGCCGCCGCGACCCTGATGATGCGCGAGGTCCAGGGCAAGTATCCGGGCGGTCGCTACCACTGCTTTTTCGAGGGCACGGGACAGCTTCAGTTCGGCTTCGACGCCAAGGTCGTGTCCTCGGCGCCCGGCCACTACGAGGTGGACGTCACCCCCAGCCACGCGGGGATCCTACTGCGTGTGGTGTCCAGTTCCGCGAACGATCCGGTGCGCAACATTCGGTTCGTGATGCCGGGCTTCGAGCACACCTATGCAGCCGAACCGTTCCATCCGCTGTTTCTGGAGCGCCTGGCCCACTACCGCACGCTGCGTTTCATGGACATGCAGCGCATCAACAACTCCGCCGAGCAGCACTGGCACCAGCGCACGACTCCGACCTGGGCCACCCAAGCCGCCGACCACGGAGTGGCCCTCGAGTACCTGATCGAACTGTCCAACACGCTCGGCAAGCACCCTTGGGTGTGCCTGCCGCACCTGGCCACGGACGACTACGTGCGTCAGTTCGCGCGCGTGCTGCGCGACAACCTGCATCCCGACCTGGAAATCCACGTCGAGTACTCGAACGAGGTCTGGAACAGCCTGTTCACCCAGAGCCACTACGCCCGCCAGCAGGGCATTGCCGCGGGTCTGCACCCGGATGTATTCCAGGCGCAGCTCAAGTGGTACAGCCAGCGCTCGCTGGAGATCTTCGACCTGATGGTGGCCGAGTTCGGCGGACCGGGCAGCCCCGGCGCCGCGCGCCTACGCCGGGTGCTCGCCGGGCAGTCGGGCAATCCCTTCACCGGTGAGGTGATCCTCGATCACCAGCAGGCCCATCAAAGGGTCGATGCCTACTCGATCGCGCCCTACTTCGGGGGCAGCTTCGGGTTCGGCCCCCAGGTGCCGATCACCAAAACCTGGAGTGTCGAAAAGCTTCTTCAAGAGTGTGCCTTGCAGATCCTGGGGCCCCTGCGCCAGCAGATGGCCCAGAACGCCCACGTGGCGCACTCTCGCGGCCTGCCCCTGATCGCCTACGAGGGCGGTCAACACCTGGTTGGGGTCGGCTCCGCGGTGCAGGACGATGCACTGACGCAGCTCTTCATCGAGGCCAATCGGCACCCTTGGATGTATTGGCTCTACCTGGCGTACTTGGACGCCTGGCACTCGGTGGGGGGCGGGACGATGGTCGCGTTCCTTTCCACCTACGCGCCGAACAAGTGGGGCAGTTGGGGCACCCTGGAGCACCAGGCCCAGGCTCCGGCCGAAGCGCACAAGTTCCGGGCGCTGCGGGATTTCGTCGAGGCCGTGCAGCCCGTCGGCGTGTTCGGCAAGGGCTGTGGCCCGATGATCGGCAGCATCGGACAGCTCGGTGCGAGCGCCGCGCCTTTCACGGTGCTCGCCGGTGGTGTCGCCCCGGGCACACTCGGAGTGCTGCTGGTGAGCGGACAGAAAAAACACTGGGGTTCGCTGCTGCTGCCCCTGGGCCTCGGCCCCCACGGCGCACCGGGCTGCCAACTGCTGGTGCCCGGGGAGTGGATTTCCGCCGTGTATGCGGACGCCACCGGCAGTGCGTCGGTCTCTTTGCAGTCGCCGACCGCTCCCCAATTCGCCGGCCTGCCGGTCTTCGTGCAGTGGGCTTTCGTCGACACGGGGGTCGGCCCCCTGGGTTGGCGCACGAGCCCGGGCCTGCGCGCGGTCGTGCAGTGATCGGTCGCCCGCATGGGCCCTGGGGTCCATGCGGGCGGGCGGACGCGGCCCGGCGCTGGTATCCTCGCGCCCCGATGGGGACACTCGAAGTGCACAGCGAGGGCGGCAGCGAACGGCTGCGGGCCTTCACCCGCGCGGTACTCCAGGACCTGCGGGCCCTGGAGCGCATGCTGGCGGAAGGTCGGCTGGAGCGAGGCATTCGCCGGATCGGCGCCGAGCAGGAGCTCTTCCTGGTGGACGCCGCCGGCAGGCCCGCCTCCCTGGGCCCCGAGCTGCTCGAGCGGCTTCCCGCGAACGCCGGGTACACCGGCGAACTGGGGCGCTTCAACCTGGAGTTCAACCTCGACCCCTTCGAACTCTCGGGCGACTGCCTCTCGCGCCTGGAGCGGGACATGCGCCGCCGTTTGGAGGTGGTGCGCGGAGCGGCCGCCGAGTTGGGAGCGCGGCCGGTGCTGTGCGGCATCCTGCCGACCCTGGAACGGGCCCATCTGAGCCTCGAACACATGAGTCCCGGGCCGCGCTACGCGGAGCTGAACCGGGTGCTGTGCGAGATGCGCGGACGCGAGTTCGAGACCGCCATCAAGGGGGTCGACGAACTCCGCCTGGTGCACGACAACGTGATGCTGGAGGCTTGCAACACCAGCTTCCAAATCCACTTCCAGATCGACCCCGAGTCCTTCCCGGCGGCCTACAACCTGGCCCAGGTGGTCACCGCACCGGTACTCGCCGCGGCGGTCAACTCCCCGCTGCTGCTCGGCCGCAGGCTGTGGCACGAAACACGCGTGGCACTCTTCGAGCAGTCCCTGGACGTGCGCTCCGCCGCCCACCAGGCGCGCGGCAGCCGCACCCGGGTGCATTTCGGGGAACGCTGGGTGGACCAGAGCGTCTTGGAGCTCTTCCGCGAGGATCTGGCGCGTTTCCGGGTGGTGCTCTCCTCCGAACCCGGGGAGGACCCGCTGGAGATGCTCGAGCGAGGCGAGAACCCGCCGCTCTCCAGCCTGTGCCTGTTCAACGGCACGGTCTATCGCTGGAATCGCCCCTGCTTCGGCCTGTCGAAGGGCGTGGCTCACCTGCGCATCGAAAACCGCGTCCTACCCGCCGGCCCGACCCTGGCGGACGAGGTCGCCGGTGCGGCTTTCTACTTCGGGCTGATGACCGCCCTCGACCGGGAACTCGGCGACGTGCGCACGCGGTTCCGCTTCGACCACGTGCGCGCCAACTTCACCGCCGCCGCCCGCAGCGGCCTGAAAGCGGGCTTCCACTGGGCGGACGGTCGGCCGGTGTCCGCGGTCGATCTGGTGCTCGAACTGGTCCCGCGCGCCCGCGAGGGCCTGCTGGCCCAGGGCGTCGGCGCGGGGGACGTGGACCACTACCTGGGCCTCTTGGAGGAACGCGTGCGCGCGCGCCGCACCGGATCCCAGTGGGTCTTCGACTCCCTGCGCGAACTCGATGGCCTGCCGTCCGCCGACGCGCGCCACCGGGCGCTGGTCAGCGCCATGGTCGACCTACAGGCCGGCGAAGCCCCCGTGGCCCGCTGGCCCCTGGCGGGGGCGGAGCATTCAGGGGATTGGCGCGAAAGTTTTCGCACGGTGCGCCAGGTCATGAGCTCGGACCTCTTCACCCTGCACCCCGAGGACGTGGTCGACCTGGCGGCCAGCCTGATGGAGTGGGAACACGTGCGCCACGTGCCGGTGGAGGACCACGCCGGCAAGTTGGTCGGCCTGGTTTCCGCGCGCCAATTGCTGCGCCTGGTGGGCCGCTCCCTGCGGGGAGCCGAAGCGGTGCCGGTGCGCGAAATCATGCGCAGCGACCCGGTCACCATCAACGCCGGCGCGAGCACCCTTGAAGCCATCGAGACCATGCGCCTGCACCGGGTCAGTTGTTTGCCCGTGGTCGAGGACGGCCGTCTGGTGGGCATCGTCACCGAGCGCGACTTCGTGCAGATGGCCGGCCGGCTGCTCGAGGAAGCCTTGCGCGGACCCGCCACGCCCGAGCCGGCCGCCGATCCGGTCGGCTGACGGCTTGGAACAAATCGGCTCGGCTGACCGAAAGTTGCTTGCGATGCCGCTTGGGCCGCGACGCGGCGGCCCCAGCGCCCGCGCTTCAGTTGCGCAGCACTGCGATCGAGGAGTTGGCGTGGCTGAGGTGCGGGTCGTAGAGGTCCGCTTCGAGACCTAAGCCGGCCTCCCGCGCGACCTCCGCCATGTCACCCGAGGTGAAGTTCGCGCGCCAACCGGAGCGCGGGTCGGGTCCCTGGCACCGGTCGATGCTGGCGTAGTGCACGATTGCCAGGCCGCCCGGCCGCAGTACCCGCGCAAACTCCTTGGCGTAGGCTCCCACTTCCGGTTTCTCCACGTGGACGAACACGTCGAAGGACCAGATCAGGTCGATCGATGCGTCCTCCACGCCGGCCAAAGAACGCCCGTCGCCGAGCAGGTACTCGATGTCCGGACGCTGGGCGCCGAAGCGCTCGCGGCAGAGTTCCAGGCAGGTCTCGGTCAGGTCGACGAGCACCAAGCGGCGTGGCTCCAAGGCGAGAATTTCCGCCGTCCAGCGCCCTCCGCCGGGCCCGATTTCGAGCACGTCCCGACCCCGCTGCAAGTGCCGCCAAAGCGTGCCCTCCAGGATCGTGCGCTTCCAGATCGGATCGGGGGTCCAACTCTCCCCGCGATCCGACCAGTCGTACTGCTCGCCCCAGAAGCGGCGGTTTTCCTCGCGTGTCGGCATGTTCCCTCCCGTCCAGTTCGGGACCTCCAGTCTATCCCGCCGCCCAGCGGCTAAGCTTCCGGGCCCATGGGCGCACGACTGTTCCTGACGGGCGGCGCCGGGCTGATCGGCAGCCACCTGGCCGAAGCCTGGCAGGCACGCGGCGGACGGGTCCGTGTGCTCGACGACTTTTCGACCGGGCGCCGCGAAAACCTGGCCGCGCTGGACCCCGCTCGCCTGGAGTTGGTCGAGGGCTGCTTGCTGGAGGGCCCCTCACCTGCGGAACTGCTCGAAGGCGTGGATGCGGTCGCGCACCTGGCCTCCGTGGTGGGGGTCGAGCGAGTCCTCCACGACCCTGCGCGGACCTGGCGAGTCGGTGTCGAAGGCAGTCGGCGTGTGCTCGAAGCCGCCGCCGAGCGCCGTCTGCCCCTGGTTCTGGCCTCTTCCAGCGAGGTCTACGGTCGCCGCGAGGATGTGCCGTTCCGCGAAACGGATGCCCTGGGCCTGGGATCGCCGGAACATCCGCGCTGGGTCTACGCCGCCGCCAAGGCCGCGGCCGAATCCCTGACCCTGGCCCTGGCCCGGGCCCACCGGCAGCGGGTCGCCGTGGTGCGCTTGTTCAACGTGAGCGGTGCTCGCCAGCGTCCGGAGTCGGGCATGGTATTGCCCACCTTCGCCCGCGCCGCCAGGCGTGGTGAGCCCCTGCGGGTGCACGGGGACGGGACCCAGCGGCGCTGTTTTTGCCACGCCGAGGATGTGGCGCAAGCCCTCTTGGGCCTGCTCGACGCGGCCCCGGAGGGGGGCGAGGTGCTCAACGTCGGCGGAGAGCGGGAGATCTCGATGGGGGAGCTTGCCCGACTGGTCCTCGCCCGGGCCGGGGGCGCGAGTCCGATCGAGTTCGCTCCCCACACGTCCGCCCGCGGCGGGCGGGAGGGGGACACGGCGCGCCGGCTCCCGGACCTGTCGCGCATCGCTGCCCGTACCGGCTGGCGAGCCCGGCGCAGCCTGGAGGAGTTGGTCGACGATGTGCTGGCCGGCCAGGGGTCTGACTAACCCCAACAGCACAAGGTCCTCACGGGCTGCGCGCAAAGCGGGCCGCTGAGGGCCGCAAATAGCCCTCCCGGGCCCGATTGGGCCTCGCCGGCGGGGAAACGGGGCTACCAGGGACCCCGCGGCTGCCCTCGGGCGTTAACCTAGGAAGTCCCAAGCGTCCGGGGCCCCCCTCCCGGACGACGAGGCCTTTCGCGCCCCGACCAACCCAAGGAACCATGCACAAGCTCCCCCTGGCCTTCGGGCTCGGCGCCCTGACCCTCGCGGTGGGTGCCCTGGCACCGCACTCGACCGCCCAGACCCCCGCGACCCCGCTGACCACCGAACTGGTTTCGGGCGGCTTCAACCGCCCGGTTTGGGTCGGGGCCGCACCCGGCGAAGCCGGCGAGCGCCTGTTCATCGTCGAGCAGAACACCAGCCTGATCCGAATCCTGCGCGGAACCCAGATCCTGCCCACGCCCTTCCTGAACCTGTCCGGCTTGACCTCCACCGGCGGAGAGCGCGGCCTGCTCGGGATGGCCT
>JBJHAV010000167.1:0-8970 GCA_050480685.1 Planctomycetaceae bacterium
AGTCTCGGCAATAGCGGTCCCGGGGCGATGACTCGGGCGGTTCGACTGAACCCCGGGCCGCGTGTCGGCCGATGTAGGGCCAGCGTCGTCTCCGGCGCCTGTCCAAGTCATGCGGTCCTCGTCTGCTTCCGACCCCGGTCTGCCCCCCGCGCAGCCGCAGCGCAACCCGGGCACCGGTGAGGTGGGGCTGGCGGGCCGTTGGCTGGGGGTCGAGGGCGAGCTGCTTTCGGGGCTTTCCGGATTGGAGCAGCGGCTGCTCGAACTGGAAGGACACGAGCTGCCCGGGCCCGTGGTGGGGGAGCTGCGCTCCGCGCGGCAATCCCTGGCGGCCCTGGGGGAAGCCCTGGCCGAGTGCGGTTTGCTCGCCCGTGTGGAGCTCGGGGCCTGGCGCGGTGAAGCGGTCGCCTTCGATCCGCTGCTCGACCTGGAGGAGATCTTGGCCGGCCTGGCCCCGCGGGCCTGGGAACGCGGGGTGATCTGGCGGCTCGAACTCGGCCCGGATTTGCCGGCCGAGGTGTCCGCCGATCGGGCGGCCTTCGCGGCGGGGGCGGAGCGGCTCCTGCGCGCGACCTTGCCCGGCGCGGGCGGGGGGGACGTGGCGCTCATCCTCGGCTGGCAGGCGGGCGACGGCGGATCGGGGCGCTTGACCCTGGCGGCCCTGGGCGGGGGACCACCGGCGCGGCGTTCCAGCGGCGACCCTAGGCGACTGGGCGCGTTTGCGGCAGCCGGCCTCTTCGAACACTTGGGCGGGAGCTGGAGCGAGGGCCCCGGGGAAGGGGGTCAGCCCCGGCGTGCGCTCGCGCTGCCCGCGGCGTTGGTCTCGGCCGGTGAGGACGGGGCCCAGGCGCCAGGGTCGGGGCTTCCGGTGCGGCTCTGGGCCGGGCCCGAGTCCCCGTTGACGGGCATGACGCGCCAGTTCGCCGCCCTCGGCCGCGAGACGCGTTTCCTCCACGGGGAATCCGACTGGAAGCTCGCCCTCGCGGGGGGCGACGGTCGAGAGGGTCCCCTGGTGTTGCCCGCGTCCCTCTGGGACGAAAGCAGGTTTCCGTGGCTGACCAGCGCGGCTTCACCCGGACCGGGGGTGCTGCTCGTCGGCGAACCCCGGCCGGCGCTCTCCAGGGGTCCCGTGCGCGGACCCGAAACCCTTTGGCTCGCCCTGCCCACCACCCGCCGCGCCTTGGCCGCGGCCTTGGACCATCTGGAACGCCTGGTCGCGGAGCAAGCCGCGCCCGAGGCCCACCACCCGGAGTCATCCCGCATGCATGCAGAAGAATCCTCCGACGGGGACGTGCTCGATCGCGACGTCCTCGCCGCCCTGGCCGAATTGGACGAAGGAGAGGGCGAACCGAGCCTGCTCGCGGAGTTGATCGACATGTTCCTGGCCGACACGCCGCCGCGCTTGGAAGCCCTGGAACAGGCCTACGCGATCGACGACGCCGCGGCGATCGAACGCACGGCCCACGCGCTCAAGTCGAGTTGCGGCAACCTGGGCGCGCGGCGCCTGGCCGAGCTGCTCGCCGAGTTGGAGCGCCTGGCCCGTCAGCGGGCCCTCGACCAGGTGGGATCCCTGGTCCAGCGCGCCCGGCGCGACTACCAGGACGTGGAGCGCGCCCTGCGCGCAGAACTCGGCTGACTCGGACCCGACCCCGCCCAACATGACGCGCAAGGAGTTCGCCGAACTCGAGGCCACCGGCCAGTTGCCCTCGCCGACGGGTGTGGGCATGCGGATCCTCGTGCTCACCCAGAGGGACGATTGTTCCCTGGAGGAGCTGGCCGAAGTGATCCAAGCCGATCCGGCCCTCAGCGGCCGAATCCTCAAGCTGGCGAACTCGGCCCACGGCAGCGCAACGCGACCCGTTGCCACTGTCAAGGAGGCGGCCCTGCGCCTTGGTCAGCGTTCCGTGACCGCCCTAGCCCTGGGGTTCTCGCTGATCTCCTCCAATCGCAACGGCAGTTGCAGCGCCTTCGACTACGACGCCTACTGGTCCAATTCCCTGGCGCGCGGGCTCGCGGCCCAGTGGATCAGCCGCCACCTGTCCCTGGCGAATCCCTCCGAGGCCTTCACCGCCGCGCTGCTCAGCCGCATCGGCGAGTTGGCGCTCGCGACCGTGCACCCGGAAGAGTACGCCCGGATCCTGGAGCGAGCCGGATCCGAGCCTGAAACCGAATTGCGCCGACTGGAGAGCGAGTTTTTCCGCATCGACCACGTGGAAGTTGCGGAATCCCTGATGCGCAGTTGGGGCCTGCCCGAGGTGTTCTCCGACGCGGTGGCGCTGCTGGAGGACCACAGCGGAGCGGAAGGCGAACTGGAGGGCGAAGCGGTCGAACTGCTGGAGGTCATGCGCGACGCCGCCGTGTTGGCGAGCCTTTGCATGCGCCCCTCGGATCCCGGACCGATCCTGGCCGAAGAGGCGCGCGCCCTGCGATTGAAGCTCTCCCTGCGCGGTGTCGAACTACAAGCGGTGCTCGAGCGCCTGGCCGACGACTGGGGTTCCTGGGGTGCACTGCTCGATCTGCCCACGCGCGAATTGGCCTCGCGCATCGACCCGGCCGACGTTTTGCGGCGCATCGAACGGCGCTCCGCGGAGTTGGTGCGCGACGACGTCGAACCGTCCCAGGAGGGCCGTGTCCGCCTGTTGGCCGTCGACGACGATCCTTTCTCCCTGAAGCTGATCGCGCGCCTGCTGGAAGAATCCGGGCACGAGGTCTATACCGCCCGCAACGGACGCGAGGCCCTCGCGATGACCCTCAAGGTGCGCCCGCAGCTCGTCGTCACTGACTGGAGCATGCCGGACATCGACGGGATCGACTTTTGCAGGGCCCTGCGGCGCACGCGCTTCGGCCGCCGCATCTACGTGTTGCTCCTGACGGGCCACGGGGATGAAGAACGCATTCTGCAGGCCTTCGATGCCGGCGTCGACGACTACGTGGTCAAGCCTTTCAAGCCGCGTTTGCTCTTGGCCCGCCTGCGCGCGGGACTGCGCCTGGTGCGCTTGCAGGAACAGGCCGAACGGGACCGTGCGATCCACGTCCGCAGCGCGGCGAACCAAGCGCGCATGAATCGGCAACTGCGCGAAGCGGCGGAAACCGACTACTTGACGCAACTTCCCAACCGGCGTTTCGCCATGGAGAACTTCTCCCGCGAATGGCGCCGGGCGGCGGAGGACGGCACGGCGCTGTCGTTGATCATGTTGGACATCGACAGCTTCAAGTCGATCAACGACCGCTTCGGGCACGACGTGGGGGACACGGTGCTGCGCGAAACCGCGCGGGTGATGCGCAGCTCCACACGCCGCAGGGACATCGCGGCGCGCATCGGCGGCGAGGAGTTCCTGGTGATTTGCCCGGGGGCGGACCTGGAAGCGGCCCGCGGCTTGGCGGAACGCATCCTCAGCGAGGTGCGCTCCAACCACATCAGCGCCGGGGCCTTCGACGACAATGTCACCGTGAGTGCCGGAGTCGCCACCCTCGGCCCGCATGTGCAGGATGTGGACCACCTGCTGCGCTTGGCGGACGAAGCCGTCTACCGCGCCAAGGAGCTCGGCCGCGATCGTGTCGAACTCGCGGGTTCCGAAGGCAGCCAAACCGCCCAGTCGGCCTGATCCGTCCAGGGTCTGTCAGCGCGGACGGACCGCCAGGACGGGCACGGCGCTCTTCGCCAGGAAAGCCAGGGCGACGTTGCCCATCAGGAAACGCGCCAGTCCGGTACGCCCGTGGGTGCCGAGCACGACGGCGTCCGCATTCACCTGGCGGCGCACCAGCTCCTCCACCGGCGGGCCCTCGGTGAAGACCAGCTCGTGGGGCACGCCGCGCCAATCGAAGTCGCTCTCCAGTTGTTCGAACTCCGCCGCCTGTTTGGCGCGCACGTCCTCGACCACGTAGGTCGGGAAGGAGATCGGCTGGGAAGAGGGGGCTTCGGCCAACAGGTCGGGCCGCACGAAGCTGTGCAGCACCGTCAAACGCGCTCCCAGTCGCTCGGCGAAGTCGCGGGCGATCCCTAGGGCTTCGAGGCTGAGCTCCGAAAGGTCGACCGGCACCAGCAGGCGCTTGGGCGGCGTCCAGGCGCCGACCTGCATCCACACCAGGGGCGGCCCGTCAGCGAGCAGCGAGCGCGTGGCGCTGCCCAGGTCCAAGAGCCCCCGGCGCACGTGGCGCCCGAGCACCACCAGATCGCTCTCGAACTCGTCCACCGCCTCGCGCAGGGCGCGGGCCGGGTGCGCGATGCGGATCTCCACCGGCAGGGGCGAAGGGCCGCGATCGAGCCCCAGGGCCCCGCCGCGTGTCTCGAAGGCGGTTTCGAGCTGGGCGCGGGCGCTGCGTTCCAGTTCCTGCCGCGCCGCCACGACCGTGTCCGGGGAGAGCCCCGCCAGCAGCACCTGGGGGAAGTCCACCGCGTGCAGCACTCGGGTTTCTGCCCCCAGCAACTCGCCGAGCGCCAAGCCTGCGCGCAGGGCGTCGTCCGTGGCGCCACTGGGTTCGAAGCCGATCAGCACGTTCTTGGGAAGGGGGCGATCCGTCATGGGGGCTCCGTCGGCGCGCTGCGCCGTTTTGGGTGCCCCGAGTATACGGCCCGGCCCGGCCGCGGATGGACGTATGCTGGTGTCCCATGGGAGTCGAGCGTCCGGGCCCCGCGTCCGCACCCACCGGCACAGGGTGGCTGCGCCGCCTGGCGCTCCATCGCCCGGAACTGCGCGCCTGGGCCCTTTACGATTGGGCCAACTCGGTCGTCATCACGACGATCATCACCGCGGTCTTTCCGATCTACTTCCAGCGCGTGGTGGCCGCCGAGCTGCCCGAGCAAGACGCCGCGCGCTGGTGGACCTTCTCGACCTCCGCCGCGCTCCTGGCGGTCGCCCTGACCGGCCCGCTGCTCGGGCCCGTCGCCGATCGCCGCGCCCTGCGCAAATGGTTCTTCGCCGGCTTTCTGGCCCTCGGCGTGGCTTCGGGCGTAGCGCTCTTCGCGGTCGGCGGCGGCGACATCTGGCTCGCGCTGCTGCTCTTCGCGGGCATCAATATCGGCGCATCGGGCAGCTTCATCTTCTACGACGCGCTTTTGCCCCACGTGGCGCGGCCGGAGGAGGTCGACCAGGTTTCCGCTTCGGGTTATGCCCTGGGTTATGTCAGCGGAGCGCTGCTCTTGGGGCTGCACCTGGCTTGGATCCAGCACCCGGACCTGTTCGGTCTGCCGAGCGGCGACGACCTCTCGCCGGATGCCGCCACCCTGCCCACGCGCCTGGCGCTCTTGACCGCGGCCCTGTGGTGGGGCGTGTTTTCGATACCGCTCTTCCTGCGCGTGCGCGAACCCGAGCCCAGCGGCGAAGCCCCGCCCGGCGCCGGCGGACTGGTGCGCGCGACACTCGGCCAAGCGCGCGCCACCTGGGGGCACCTGCGCCGGTATCCCCAGGCCGCGCGCATGTTGCTCGCATTCCTGATCTACAACGACGGCATCCAGAGCATCTTCCGCCTGGCCGTGATCTTCGGCGCACTGCTCGCGTTCGAGCCGGGGGTGTTGATGGCGGCCATTTTGGTGGTGCAGCTCGTCGGCATCCCCTGCGCGGCGCTCTTCGGCCGCCTGGCGGCCAAAATCGGCACACGCTCGGCGGTGCTGATCGGCGTCGGCGCATACCTGCTGCTCACCGCTTCGGCCTTCTTCGTGGTCACGCCCACGCACTTCGTGCTGCTCGCCACGGGTGTGGGGGTGGTGCAGGGCGGAACCCAGGCCCTCAGCCGTTCGCTCTTCGCCAGCCTGGTGCCGCGCGAACGTTCGGCCGAGTTCTTCGCGCTCTTCGCGGTGCTCGAAAAGTTCGCCGGCATCCTCGGCCCGGCTCTTTTCGGCATCGTGATCGGCATCACCGCATCGCCGCGCTGGGGCATCCTGACGGTGCTGCCGATGTTCGTGATCGGCGGCCTCTTGCTGCTGCGTGTCGATGTGGAGCGCGGCCGCGCCGAAGCGGCCGAAGCCGACCGTTGATTTAGTCGAAGAACCAGGGACTGGTCCAGGCCCTGTGGTGGTCGCTCTGCACCACCTGGAGGAACAGGAACGCCGCGCCGCCCATGTCCAAAAGCCGTTCGCGCTCGATCCAAAAGGTGCCCTCGGCCTCCCGCGCGCCGAGGGGATCGAGGGCCTCGATCGCACCCGCGGGACCGATCAGCTCGATCGCGGCCAGGGGCGCGGGCGCGGCCACTTGGAAGGTCACGGGCACCCGCGCCGGGAGGTCGCCGAGCACGAGCACGGATCCCATGGGCGCCTGGCCCAAGGTGGCGCGCACCGCGATGCGCGGACCGCTGGTGGCGAAGACTCGGCGGGCGCGCAGGGCCGCGAGCACCGCGCCCGCCTCCGGAGACTCGGCCTCCACCCCGGCCAGCCCGCCGCTGGCGCCGGCCAGGTGGGCCAAACCCGGATGCCCGTCGTGGGAGTCGCCGCTGCCGATCCAACCGAAGCGCCGGCCCTCGATCAGCCGCGCGCGCGCGAAGTTGCCCGCCACGGCGCCGTGTAGCCGCAGGGGGCAGGCTTCGTGATCGCTCGATCCGTGCACCGAGACCAACTCAACCACCGGCTCGATGGCCTCGGGCCCCACCGGGCGCCAATCCAGGGCCTGGGCTCCGCCCGCCATGTGGTGGGGGATCGAAAGCGCGTCCAAACCTTCCAGGGCCGCCCACAACCCCTCGGGTGAGTCCGTTCCGGGCTCGAGCGAAGAGAGCAGCGGCGCGCGCTCGCCGAAAAACACCACGTGCCGGTGCCCGTGGATCCAACTCGTCCACTCGAAGCCGGGAAGCGCCAAGAAACGCCCCGGCTCGTTCGCCGCCCGCGCGGCCGCGACCACGCGCTCCCACAGCTCCGGGTGGCGCTCCAGGGGCCGCAACCCCCAGGCGTCGTGGTCGGTCAGCGCCGCGCCGTCGAGCCCAGCCACGTGGCGCGCGTAGTCGAAGTAGGCCTCCGGCGTGCCCGTGCCATCGGTCAAGTTTGAGTGCCCGTGCAGGTCGAGCCAAAGCAGCCGCGGGCCGTCGCCGATGCGCAGGGGATTCGATTCGGCGCTCCACGCGGCTGCGCTCCGGTGCTCCTCCCCGGGCCCGCTCCCCGGCCCACGCCAAATCACCCGCGCGCGGAACAGCCCCTCCTCGGCCGCCGTGAAGGGGATGCGCGCCCGCGCACCCGGGCCGAGGCGGACCCTCGCGGGCGCGCCGAAGGAATCCGGCAGGCCGCTGACTTCCAACTCTCCTTCCGCTTCGACCCCCGCCGAACCCAGGCCGTCGAGCAACGCCGCGACCAGTTCCAAAGGTTCGCCGGGCCTGGCCGTCGACGGTCCGTGCACCACCAGACGCGCGGCCGCCATGGGCAACACGCGGATGGCGACGTCCTCGTCCAGGAGCGCGCGCATACCGTCCCCGTTTCCATCCACGGCCAAGGCGAAGCGCGATTCTTCCTCCGCATAGCGATCGACGCGCGCGCCGGCCGAACCGGCGCCGTAGACGAGGCTCACCCGTTCGCCCGCGCGCAGGGCCCGCCCCTCGACCTTGGCCTCCAAGAGGTGGCTGTCCGCCTGGCGCAGGGCGAAACGCACGCCCTCGGAGAGGGTTTGGACTTCGCTGAATCCCGGCCGCGCGGGGGATTCCGGATGGGGCGGGCTCCAACCCCAAAAGGGCGGAATCACCAGGTAGATCGCGCCGCCCTCCGCGATCCCCTCTGGGCCGACTTCGAACTCGAAGGTGTAGCGGCCGCGCCCGCCGGCGCGCACCGGGTCGTCGCCCTCCACCAACCACCAACGCCCCGCCCCATCCGCCGGATGTCGGGGCCGCCCGCGATCGGCGACCAGGGCCTCGTGCACATCCAGGCGCGCGGAAGTCGCCGCAGGCCGCGCGGCGCCCGTTTCGGACTCAGCCTCATCCGGCGGCGCCGCGCGGTCGCCGCAGCCCAAACACACCGCCAAGAGCGGCACAAACACCACCGCCCAGCCGCCCGCGAGCCGAGCACGAGCACGGGCATGGGCCCAGCGCCGGTCGCGGCGCACCGCGCTCACCGGGCTTCGTCCGAAAGCGGCCGGCGCTGCTCCCAGGCGGACAGGTCGGCGGGTTCGTCCACGTCCCTGAGGGTGGCCAAAAAGCGCACCTCCTGGTTCGCCTCGCGGGCCTTGGCTAGGGTCTGCTGGAAAACCAGCGCGGAACCCCAGTCGATGCCCTGGAACAGTTCCGGTCGCGGGGCCGCCAGGCCGATCAGCACATAACCCCCGTCCTCCGCCGGACCCAGGACCACATCCGCCGCCTCCAGCCCTTCGAGGGCCTCTTCCAAATAGCGATCGTCCAGTTCCGGACAATCGACCCCAATCGCCACCACCCGCGTGGCGCCGAACAGGAACGCCCGGCCGAAAGCGCGCTCGAGCCGCATGCCCAGATCCCCTTCGCCCTGGTCGCGCACCCTGCGCCGCGGCCCGTAGAGCGCCTGCATCTGGTGGGCCGTGGCCCCCGTCGAGAGCAACTCCACCGCCACCCGCCGCCGCTCCACCAAGCGGTCCGCGAAAGCCAACGTGCGCTCCGTCATGGCCCGCTGCAAATCCGCCGCACCCTCGGCCCCGAGCGCCGGAATCAGACGCGTCTTCGCACCCCCGGGCGTCGGATAACGCGCCAGCACCAGGACCTGCTCCACGGCCGCCAGCCTACCACGCCACCCGACCCACCCAACGCCGCACCGCAAGGCGCCCCACGCCGTCTCCGCGAACTGGGCGCACCCGCAAACCGGGTGCGCCTGGCCGTCAGTGGGTGAAGACGAGAGGGGTGGGGTTGCTGGCGAGCTTGATCGCAAGGGTCGTGGGGTCGAGGACCACGTAGGCGTGGTGGGCGACGAGGCCGGCGGCGCTGGTGTCGAGCACACCGGCGGTGAGGTTGAAGCGCGCGACGGCTCGGCCCCAGGGGTCGAGCACTCCCAGGGAGTTTTGCAGGATCGCCGAGTTCGGGTTCGAGAGACCGAACTGGGAG
>JBJHAV010000168.1:0-8911 GCA_050480685.1 Planctomycetaceae bacterium
CATAACGCCAAGGTAGCCTCCGCCGCGGCCGGACCTCACCTGCCAGCGTTGCGCCGTTCGGCCCGGCCGCGGCTACCCCCTAGCTCTGCCCGGCCGCCGAACCCACTCTCAAGCCGGAAGCGCCTTCTTAAATGACTGGGCAAAGCGTGTTTGCGGAAGGGCCTGGGCTGGGTGCTGCGGGTGAACAGGACCCGGTCGACACCTATCTCGACCTTTGCCTGCGGGGAGAGGCACCGGATTGGGCCGCGTTCCTCGCCCAACATCCGGGATTGAGCGCGGAACAGCGAAGGCGGCTCGAGCGACTCCAGCGAGCCCTCCTGCCCCGTGGGGCGCCACAGACGGAGACACGAGAGCCGGAGCGAATCGATGGGTATCGCCTGCTCGAGCCACTGGGCAGCGGCGGGATGGGTGTCGTCTGGCTGGCCGAGGACGAGCGACTCGGGCGGCGCGTGGCACTCAAACTGTTGCGACCGGAACTCGCGCAAGGAGAAGCCGCGCGGGCCCGCTTCGCGCGGGAGGCACGCGCCCTGGCTGCCCTAAAGCACACGCACATCGTCACATTGCTCGAAGCTCGCCTGGACGGGACCCCGCCCTATTTGGTGATGGAGCACGTCCAGGGCCAGAGTCTCGAAGCGCTGCTCGCTGCGGCCAAGGCCGGCGGCCGACCTTTGCCCATACGCTCGGTTCTGCGCCTGGGCGCTCAACTCGCTCGGGCCCTGGACGCCGCCCACGCGGCCGGTGTGCTGCATCGGGACGTCAAACCCTCGAACGTGATCCTGGCCGCCGACGGGCAGGCGAAGCTGGTGGACTTTGGTTTGGCTGTGTTGCCCAGCCTTTCGGTGCTGAGCCACAGCGGGCAGTTCCACGGCACCCTCGCCTACGCATCGCCGGAACAAATCAGCTCGGAAGGCCGCGCCCTCGATGGACGAATGGATGTCTGGGGCCTGGGAGTCCTGCTCTACGAAGCACTCACCGGGCGTCAGCCCTTCCAGGGTGAAAGCGCCCAAGCCCTGCTCGCGGCAATCAGCCTGCAAGACCCAATCCCCCCGCGGCGGCTCGTGCCCAGCGTGCCGCGCGATGCGGAAACCGTCGTGCTCCAAGCGCTACACAAGGAGCGCTCCCGCCGCTACGCAACTGCAGCCGAGTTCGCGGCGGACCTGGAAGCAAGCCTGGACAGACTGCCGATTCGCGCCAGGCCCAGCGGCCCCCTCTCCCGAGCCTGGTCCTGGGGTCGCCGACGGCCCCGAGAGGCCCTGGGGCTCGCCACGGCCGTGCTGGCCGTCACGGCACTGCCCTTGGCCTATGCAGCGGTCACAGCCGGACACGCGCGGGAGATCACCATCGAACGCGACGCGCTGGCGGAGCGAACGGCGGAATTGGATCGGCTCGCGGACCTGCAAGGGCAGATCCTGCGCTCCATGGAACCGGAAGCGGTGGGTGTGCGCCTACTGGGAGGCGTGCGTTCCCTCGCAGACCAAAGCTGGGGCCGCATCGGTTTGGACGCGGAGATCCGCGCCGAGCGCTCGGGAGATCTGGATCGCCTGCTGGGTGCCCTGCAACCGGCGGATCTTGCGAGTGAGGTGCTCGAAGAGGTGCTGCTTCGTCCCGCACTCGAACGACTGGAGCACGAGCAGGCGCTATCAACCAACGTGCGCACGGAGCTCGAATTGACGGTCGCTGCGGGGCTTCGCTCCCTAGGTTCTGCGCAAAGTGCGCTGGAGGCAACGGAACGCGCCGTCGCCCTGCGTACCCAATCCTTGGGCGAGGGACACACTCGCACCCTCGATGCGCGCCGTGAGCGAGCCCTATGTTTGTACGACCTGGGCCGTGACGAGGAGGCTGCGGCTGAACTCAGCGCGGTGCAGGCGGCCTGGGAAGTCCTCGGACCGCCCAGCCGGCACAAGGCTGTCGAAGCGGCCATCGAGCGTGTAGCGGTCCTTGAACGCCTGGACGAGCTCCAACAGGCCGAAGCTCTCGCGCGCGAATCACTCGTGAACGCAAACGGGCTCGACGGCCGACCGGAACTCCAAGAGGCCGCCATGAACAACCTGGGGCAAGTACTTGCAAGCCTCGGCCAACATGCCGAGGCCCTGCCCCTCTTGGAGGAAACCCTCGCCCGTCGGAGGAAGCGCCTGGGAGCAGCCAACCCCGCGACCCTTGCTGCCCAAAGCAACCTTGCCCTGCTGCACGGCCGTCTCGGGCATATGGAGCGCTCTTTGGAGCTGCTGGACGAGGCTCACCGGGCTGCAGAGGCACGACTTGGCGCTCGGCACCCCACGACCCTGCGCTTGGCGAACAACCTCGGCGCGAGCTTCAACCAGGCAGGGCGTCCTGAGTCGGCCGAGCCGCTCCTGCGAGCGGTGGTCGAAGCACGCTTGGCCACCCTTGGCGGCGCGCACGGAGACACCGCCCGCGCCATGAGCAACCTGGGCAACATGTTGCGGGATGCCGGTCGTCTCGCGGAAGCCGAGCCGCTGCTGCGCTCGGCGGCCCATGCCGCCCGCGAGGCCTTCGGCACGAGGCACTCCACCACTCTGATCGCGCTCAACAACCTCTCCTTCCTACTCGAGGAGTCGGGTGCCCTCGAGGAGGCTGCCGAGGTTTCGCGCGAAGTGCTCCGCGAAGCGACCGCGCTGTTACCCCACGGGCACCCGACACTCTGCGCCTGGAGCCACAACCTGGCGGGACTCGAGCGTCGCCTCGGAAACTCGGAGCGCGCAGCGGAGCTTTCCCGCATAGCAATGGAAGGCGCCCGCATCGCCCTTGGTCCGACCCATCCGCACACGCTGGCATTCTCCCGCGAACATGCCCGCTGCTTGGGCGATCTGGGGCACTTCCCCGCGGCGATCGACCTCCTGGAGGAACAATGGGTCGCCTTGGAATCCAGCCGCGGGCAGGAAGAGTGGGACCTCTACAGTCGTCTGTGCTCCGAACTTGCGAGGACCTTGGCCGATCTTTGGGCCGAGGTGGAACCGCTTGCGTCCGAGCCCGTGCAGTCCCGCTGGCAGCAGCGCACACACCCGTGATGCTCATCACCAATCGCAACTATCGGAACCTGCCCGTTCCGTCATGCCCGCCGGGTCTGGGAGCCTGACTTCCATGATCGATCCTTCCGCACCGACTTCGGACCCCCGTCAAGAGTGGCTGGACCGTTGGCAGGGGCACGAGGATCGAGAGGCGTTGGATCGACTCTTGCGGTGTGAGATTGAGGCCCTCGCGGAGCGCCTTAGACGACGCATGGGGGCGGGGGTCGATCCGGGCAATAGCGCCAGCGATCTGGTCCAAGAGGCCGTTTGGCGCCTGCTGCGCCGTGAAGGCGAAGTGCGGTTCGACTCGCCTGGCCAGTTGCGGGCCTATCTGTGGAAGGTTGCCTGGAACTTGTTTCTCGACGTGACGCGGCGACCCGGACTGCGTGTGCGACATCTAGCACCCGCGGAAAGCGCTAGCTTGAGCGCCGCCTTTGCTCGAACGGGAGGCCTGGGGAGTGTGGAGCAGGAAGATCAGCGAACGGCCCTCTCGCTGGCGGTCAACCTGCTCCCCAGCGCTGACGCCCAGGTCCTCGAACTGGTTTACCTTCAGGGCAGCGAGATCGGTGCCGCCGCACAGCAGTTGGGCCTCTCCCGTGCTGCCTTCGACATGCGCTTGACACGCGCGCGGCGGCGCCTCGCGGAAAAGCTCGTGGATTGGTCCGAGCTGATCGGCTGAATCTTGAGGAAGATCCCGACTCCGAGAAATCTTCCGGCGTCCGGTTGGATCGCCACGCTCCCACCCGTTCTCCCCACGGAACCGGAGCCGAGCCTCGTCCGCGGTGGGCGGGCCGGACTCCCGGCGACGGAACGATGGGACGACACACGAACTCTCTCGGGGCTCGGCGGCTCTCCTGGTGGCTCGCCTTTCTCCTGGCCACTTTCTCTTTGGCCTGCGGAGGCGGAGGTGGCGGCGGAGGAGCTGGGGGCGGCCTCACCCCTGGTGCCGCAGCCCCCCAAAACCTGACGGCCAACATCCAGTCGGGGGCTGTTCTGCTTCAGTGGCAGAGCGTGGCCACCGCCGAGAGTTACGCGGTTTGGGTGGGCTCGAGCCCGGGTTTCGCCATGTCCCAGGAATCCCTGCTCGGCACCGCATCCGGCCCCCCTGTCACAGTCGGCCTTCCGCCGGATTTTCACGGGACTCTCTACTTCAAGGTCACCGGCATCTTCGCTGGCGTTTCGGGCCCGCCTTCCAATGAGGTCTCCGTGACCCTTGATGGCGGCGGTCCAGGTCCTGGTCCGGGTCCGAGCGGAATGGACCCGCTTTTCCAACACCAGTGGCACCTGGTGAACACCGGCCAACAGGGCGGCACACCGGGTGAAGATGCCCGTGTCGCTCCTGCATGGCAAGCCGGTTACACGGGCGCAGGTGTGCGCATCCTGATCGTCGATGACGGTTTGGATATCGCCCATCCGGACCTCGCCGCGAACGTGGTCGCGGGCCTGTCCTACAACTATCAGACGGGATCCGTCGACCCGAGTGGCGGCCCCCACGGAACTGCATGCGGAGGAGTCGCAGCATCCGTGGGCGACAACGGGCAAGGTGGACGGGGAGCCGCGTTCCGCGCGGGCCTTGCGGGCGTGAACCCGCTCGCCACTCAAACGGTTGCGGACTTCGCGGCCAGCCAGACCCATGGCCTGCAAACGGTCGATGTGCTCAACAACTCCTGGGGACCAAGCAGCGAGGGTTTCCCTTCACCTGCCCACCCCACGCTACTCCAGGCGATCGAGAACAGCGTTGCCTTGGGGCGTGGCGGATTGGGCGCGATCCACATCTTCGCCGCCGGAAATGGAGCCCAATTGGGTCCGAACGACCCGACACCCAAGGAAGACGTCAACCTGCTCGGTCCCCAGAAGAGCCCCTACGTGATCGCAATCGGCGCCGTCGGGGACGATGGGGTACGCGCCTGGTATTCCAATCGCGGCGCAGCCTTGCTCGTCAGCGCTCCCTCAAGGGGCCGCGCGGATCACGGCATCACGACCACCGATCAGGTCGGCGCAGCGGGCTACAACGCCGGTCAAAGCGCGGGTGACTACTCCGATCCCGACTACACCAACGGCTTCGGCGGCACGTCATCCGCTGCTCCCTTGGTCACTGGTGTGGTGGCGCTGATGCTCGAAGCCAATCCCCAGCTTAGTTGGCGAGATGTGCGGCTCATCCTGGCGCGGACTGCGCGCAAGAACCACCCTCAACACCCGGATTGGGTGGCCAACGGTGCGGGCCACTTGGTGAACCACGACTACGGCTTCGGAGTCGTCGATGCGGGTGCGGCCGTCTCCATGGCAAAGACCTTCAGCAGTGTCGGCGGCCAGCCCGCGCAAAAAGTCCAGGTCACACCCAAGGACTCGCCGGCTCTTGTCATCCCTGACAACAACCCCAATGGCATCACGCGCAACCTGCAAGTCAGCTCCAGCCAGATCCAAAAACTCGAATCCGTGCTGGTGGAGGTCGAGATCACTCATCCCTGGATCGGGGACTTGGAAATCGTACTGACCTCGCCCGCAGGCACACGCAGCGTGCTGTCCCGCGTGCACTGGCAACCGTCCTACGGCCCCGGGTTCAAGCCCTGGTACTTCCACACCACGCGGATACTCGACGAGTCCCCCGTTGGTGTGTGGACCTTGGAGGTACGCGACCTCGTTGCGCCGGATCCCGGCGTGCTCGACTCCTGGAGACTGGTCTTTCTCGGCAGTTGATCGACTGCGAGTCCCCTCTCAACCTGAACTACCGAACGCCATGTACACCAAGCAACTGATCCTCCTGTTCACACTGCTGTTCGCAGCCGCCTGCGCCCACCGCGAAGTCCCTCCCGAGGAAGCCGGGACCACGACCGCGAACGGAGGTGGCCAGCGCGAGGCATCCTTGCCCCGTGACGAGCCCGGACTACATCTCACCGAGTTCCAGGAGTTCCCGGAGTTCGGCGCGGTGGACCGCGGCAATACCCGTCACTTGACGGAGGCCTACTCGTGGATCGAGGGCGGTGCGACGCACACCGTTTGGCTCGACCCACGAGAACTTGCGGAGTTCGCACCGGATGAGGCGAGTATCGCACGGGTGCAGGCCGGATTCCCGGGCGCGCGTCCGAGCGCCCTGCACGGGGCCGCCATGCGGCGCTGGGATCTGCCCGAGGGCATCGACGTGCCGGCGCGCCTGGATGGCCTGCAAGCCGCGGGCGACCCGACCAGGCTCTCCCCGATCTTCCGGCTCGCCCCTTACGCCAGCGGCCCGCGCAGGGCGTTGCCGGGCGGTGTGCTCGTGCGCTTCACGGACGACCTCGATCCCGAGGAAGTCCGGTCGCGTCTATCCCTCGGGGGATTTGAAGTGGAGCGGATTCTCGATCTGGGAAGTCCTCACTATCTCGTCAGAAGCGAACCAGGGTTGGCGTGTCTCGAGGCCGCGCGTGCGCTGGCAGCACGACTCGACGTCCTTTCGGCTTCCCCTAACTGGTGGTTCGAGGTTTCAAGCCGCTGAGCCGCGCTCAAGGAGATTTGCTCATGGAACAGCAGTGTCCGACATCGCCCGCCAACCGACTTGGACGGGCAAAGTCTTCCGCGCTGGTGCTAGCGGCGCTTGCCGCATGCGCAACCCTGGCGTGGCCGTCGCGAAGTGCTTCGAACGAGCGCCCCGAAGGCCTTTGGGCCGCTGGCCGACTTGCCCTGCAAATCGAGCCCAGAGGCACACAAGCAGGCGGATCGCTCTCCGTTTCCGGGCTCGTGCTCCCCTTCGAAGGTCGCTACGAAGGAGCTCGCTTGGAAGCCACGTTCCGATATGCGGGCGAGATCCACACCCTGCGGGCGGAGAGGGTACCCGGCGGCTTGAGCCTCGCCTCCGGGGGCGCGAGTCACTTCCTGAAGCCGCGTGCGCGGGGTAATCCCTTGGCCGACCCCACCTTGAGCCTCGCCTTCGATGGGACGGCGTCCACACCGTTGACTCCGGCACCGCCCTCTGCGGGTGGATTCTGGAACCTACCTGGAGGAACGCGTGTTCCGCGCTCGGAAAACTTCGAGGCGCGTGTCGCAGACGCCGTCCTTGAAGTCGTGCCGCTCGCGCAAGCAGACCAGGGTGCGGCCCACACCCTCGCCGAAGTCCCCTGGCAGGGTGGGCTGGGCCCGACTGCAGCGGCTCTCTTCGACCAATTCGCGGTCGGCCTTGCCGCGGACGCTACACGGGTTTTTGCACCCCGGCAAGAAAACCACGGCGGACGTCTTGTGCTCATCGCCGCCTATCGGGCGGCAAGCCTGGGTCGACCCGATCTGGAGGTGCGCATCCGCGGGATCGAACTGTCCGGGGTCTTGCTGCTGGCAGTGAGCGTCGGCGACAGCGATTCACTCGACCGCGCCGAAGCCCATGTGCGGGCATGGCTGGCTGGAGCGGTCGGCGCCCCAAGCGCGAACCATGGACATGCGGCGCCTCCGACCAACTCAGCGACCTTGGACTCGGCGCTGTTCGGCCGTTGGCGCAACTCGGAAAGCCACTCCGACTGGCGACACGGTGCATCGATGGTCTTCGAGACCTTTTATGATTTCTCCCCGGATGGAACCTATGCGTTCGGCTCCCAGGCTGCCGGCGGAGGCTTCAGCCAGACCTATGATGCACCGGCGACCGTGCGCCAACGCGGAACCTGGCAAGCTCGTGACGGCGTGCTCTCCACCCGCAGCCAGGATGGACAGACCGGCCAGGTCGCCTACACCTTCCACGAGGGACGTTTGGTCTTCAAACTCGACCGCGGTGGCTACACCTTTTGGCACCGCTGATCCCAGCGTCAGGGGGTGCGGTGGAGGCCGAGGGTGCGGATGCGGGTTTCCAGGGTGTCGGGGTCCCAGCCGAGGTAGAGGGCGGCGCGGCACTTGTTCCAGCGGCCGGTGCCGGTGAGGGTGCTGTGTAGGGCTTGGCGCACCAGTTCGCGGGTGGCGCCGCGGGAGGGCAGGCGTGGGAGGGGTTCGCGGCCGCCTGCGCGCAGGGAATCGGCGACGGCTTCGATGCCGAGGGTGTCGCCGGGATGCATTTGCACCAGGCGCGACAAACAGGCGGTCAAGTCGCGCAGATTGCCGGGCCAGGGTTGACGCCAAAGCAGGGCTCGGGCGTCGTCCGTCGGTGTCGGTGGGGACAGACCGGCGCGGCGGGCGCACTCGTGCAGCAGGGGCGTGAGCAGGCCGGCCAGCTCCAGCCGGCGTTCGGCGAGCGCGGGCAGGTGCAGTTCGATCGCGGCCGCGCCGGGAGTCCCGGGCAACAAGCCTCGGGCTTGAGCTTCGACGAAAGAAAGGCGAGCCGTGAAGACCGCGCGCAGGGGCGAGTTGCGTGTGGCGAGCGCGGCCTGGAGCGCGCCGCGTGTTTCGGCGGGCCAGCGGTCGTAACCGTCGGCGACGAGCAAACTGGCTGCGGGCGCTTCGGCCACCTCGCGCGCAATCGAGGCGGCGTCTCGACCGGCACCGATTCGCAGGGTGCGCGGTTCGCCGGAAGTTCCGGCCAAAGGGGCGAGCCCATCCACCAGCGCGCTGGCGCCGGATCCGGGGGGTCCCCAAATCCAAAGGGCACCCGGGGCGCGGGCGGCCGCGAGCAGATCCCGCGGCCTGGGTGTCGCCAGTCGCGGGTCCGCCGGGAACGCCAAGGGCCCAAGACTCCGCTCCCGGGCCTCCGCCATCAGGCGTGCGGCCACCAGGGCCTCGCCCGCGTCCTCCAGGCGCGGCGCGACCCGCTCCAAGTCCTTCGCGCCCAAATCCCCGCGGCGCGCGGAAGCCGCCGCGAACCAGCCGACCACTTCGCCCGCCACCAAAAGCGGCTGCACCCAACCGGACCCGGCCCGCGCCGCCAGGGCCAAGGACCCGTCGGGCTCGCCGTGGGCGAGGGCCGCGCGCGCCCGTTCGGTGCGCCCCAGCGCCTGGGC
>JBJHAV010000169.1:0-8907 GCA_050480685.1 Planctomycetaceae bacterium
GGGGGGGGGGGCGGCCGGGGGCGGGGGGTGGGCCCCCCGCGGGCCCTGCCCCTGGGCTGAAGGCGCGGCGCGATCGAGCCCCGGCCCGCTGGCGACCCGGCCCGAAGCGCGGGAAGCCCCTCGCCGGCCGAAGCACCGGGACTCAGGCGCGGGTGCCGATCGGCCGAATGGTAGTTTGCGCCCCCGGACGCCGCTTCCCGCGTCCCCCACGACGATGAACGGCAGCGACGGCTCCCCCTTCACAGGCAATGAAATCGCCGTAGTCGGCATGTCCGTGCGCGTCGCCGGCGCGCGCGACGTGCGCGGCTTCTGGCGCAATTTGGTCGATGAGGTCGAGTCCATCCGGCGCTACAGCGACGAGGAGCTGCGCGCCGCCGGTGTGCCGCCGCACCTCTTGGGCCACGCGCGTTACGTGCGCGCGGGTGCGCCCCTGGAGGAGATGGAGCACTTCGACGCGGAGTTTTTCGGTTTCAGTCCGAAAGAAGCCGCGATCCTCGATCCCCAGCACCGTCACTTTCTGGAGCTGTGCTGGGAAGCCCTGGAGGACGCGGGCCACCCGCCGGAGCGTTTCCCCGGTTCGATCGGCGTCTTCGCCGGCTCCGGCCAAGCCGCTTATTTCGCCACGCACCTGCTCACGAATGCGGAGTTGGTCGAAGAAGTCGGCCTGTTCCTCCTGCGCCACACGGGCAACGACAAGGACTTTCTGACCACGCGGGTCAGCTACCTGTTCGACCTGAAAGGCCCCAGCGTCAACGTCCAAACCGCCTGCTCCACCTCCCTGGTGGCCGTGCACCTGGCGGCCCAGAGTTTGCTCTCGGGCGAGTGCGACCTGGCCCTCGCCGGCGGTGTCACGATCGAACTGCCCCACCGCCAGGGATACCTGTTCCAACCGGGCGAAATCCTCTCCCCCGACGGGCACTGCCGCGCCTTCGATGCGGCCAGCGAGGGCACCGTGTTCGGCAGCGGCGGCGGTGTGGTCGCCCTGCGCCGCTTGTCCGATGCACTGGACGCGGGCGACCGCATCATCGCGGTGCTGCGCGGATCGGCGGTCAACAACGACGGCGCCGGCAAGGTCGGATACCTGGCGCCCAGCGTCGACGGACAAGCGGCGGCGGTGGCCGAAGCCCTGGCGATCGCCGAAGTGTCGCCGGACTCGATCGGTTACGTGGAGACCCACGGCACGGGCACACCGATGGGCGATCCGATCGAGATCGCGGCGTTGACCCAGGCCTTCCGCACGGGCACGGTGCGCTCGGGTTTTTGCGCGATCGGGTCGCTCAAAACGAACATCGGGCACACGGACACGGCAGCGGGTGTGCTCGGCTTCGCCAAGGCGGCGTTGGCGGTGGAGCGCGGCATCCTGCCCGCCAGCCTGCACTTCGAGCGCCCGAACCCGAACATCGAGTTCGAGTCCACACCCTTCAGCGTCAACGGGCACACGCGCCCCTGGCCCGCGGACGGCCCGCGGCGCGCGGGCGTCAATTCCCTCGGTGTCGGCGGCACCAACGCCCACGCCGTGCTGGAACAGCCGCCCGCGCTGGCGCCGAGCGATCCGCCGCGCGCGCCCTACCAATTGCTGGCCCTTTCGGCGCGCACCCGCGGCGCATTGGACGCGGCCCAGGCCAGGTTGGCGGAACATTTGGCGGCGGAACCGGAGCTCGAACTGGCCGATGTGGCCTACAGCTTGGCCGTGGGGCGGCGCGCTTTCGCCCAGCGGCGTGTGCTCGCCGCGCGCGACCGGGCCGAAGCCCTGCGTTTGTTGAGCGGCGAAGAACCCGCGCGCATCGCCTCCGGGCGCGCGCCCGGCTCGCCGGCCAAGGTGGTGTTCCTGCTGCCCGGCGGCGGCGCCCAGCACCCGGCCATGGGGCGCGGGCTGTACGACATCGAACCGGTCTACAGGGAGTGGATGGACCGCGGCCTGGCGCGCCTGCGGGAGGTGCACGGCCTGGACCTCTCGCCCCTGCTCTTCGCTCCGCCGGAGAGGCGCGCGGAGGTGGCGAGGGAACTCGAACGCCCGGCGCTGCAGTTGCCGGCGATCTTCCTGGTGGAGATCGCGCTCGCGCACCTTTGGATGTCGCGCGGCGTCGTGCCCGCGGCGCTGCTCGGCCACAGCTTGGGCGAAAACACGGCCGCTTGCCTGGCGGGTGTGCTTTCCTTCGAGGACGCCCTGGGCCTGGTCGTGCTGCGCGGGCGGCTGTTCGAGCAGGTGCCCGAAGGCGGCATGCTTTCGGTGCCCCTGCCGCGCGCGGAACTCGAGCCGCTCTTGGCGGGCGAACTCGACCTGGCCACGGTCAACGCCCCCGAACTGTGTGTCGCCTCCGGCCCCCTGGCGGGCCTGCAAACCCTGGAGCGGCGCCTGGCGGAGCGCAGCATCGAAGCCCAGCGCATCCCGATCCACATCGCCGCGCACTCGCGCATGCTCGAGCCGATCCTGGCCGAGTTCCGCGCGTACTTGCGCGCTGTCCAGCTCCACCCGCCGCGCATCCCGTTCCTCTCCAACCGCAGCGGCGATTGGATCCGCCCCGAGGAGGCCACCGATCCCGAGTACTGGGTCGCGCACCTGCGCGGCACCGTGCAGTTCAGCGAGGGTGTGCGCACGCTGATCGCCGAGGGCGGGCCGATGGTGCTGCTGGAGGTCGGGCCGGGCCGCACCCTCAGCTCCCTGGCGCGCCAACAGCCGGGCATCGGCCAAGAGCAGGTCTGCCTCTCTTCCCTGCGCCACCCGGACGAGGCCGTGCCCGACGATGCCTATTTGGCGACCGTGCACGGGCGCCTGTGGGCCGCCGGTGTGCCGATCGAGCTGGCGGACCTGTGGCGCGGCGAACGGCGCCGCAAGGTCGCCCTGCCGACCTATCCTTTCCAGCGCCAGCGTTTTTGGATCGAGCCGGGCCGGCCCAGCGCGGGCGGCGCGGGCGCGGACGGGCTGGTGCGCGAACCTGATCCGGCGCGCTGGCATTGGCGCACGAGTTGGCGCGAGACGCCGCTGCCGCCGGCCGGCGCGGGTGCAGTCGATCCCGGTCCGTGGCTCGTGTTCGCCGACGGTGCGGGGCTCGGGCGACGGCTGGCGGAGCGCCTGCGCGCCGGCGGCGCGGACGTGGTGGTGGTGCGCGAGGGCGACGCGCTGCACCGCTTCGGTCCGGACGAATACAGCTTGGCCCCGGAACACGGGCGCACCGGCTTCGACCAACTTTTGCGCGAACTGGGCGGCGAAGGGCGCCTGCCGCGGCGCATCGCGCTGCTCTGGCCGCTGACGACGGAAGAGGGTTTCCGGCCGGGTTCGAGTTTTTTCCACCGCACCCAGGAACGCGGCTTCTTCACCCTGGTGTTCTTGGCCCAGGCCCTGGCGGCGGAAAACCTGGCCGAACCGCCGGCGTTGCTCGTGGTCGCGAACGGCATGCTGCGCACGCGCGACGAAGCGCTGCCCTATCCGGAAAAGGCCACCCTGCTCGGGCCGGCCCGCGTGTTGCCGCGCGAACTCGCCGGCGCCCATTGCCGAATCGTCGACCTGGATCTCGGACGCGCGCCTGCGGGCCCCTTGGGCCGGGGGCGTTGGCGAGAAGCGCTGCAGCGCGCCGAACTCGCCCTGGCGGCCGAGTTGGCGGCGCCCGCGGACGACGCGGTGGTGGCCTGGCGCGGCGGCACACGCTGGGTGGAAGGCTTCGAGCGCGACTCGGCTCCGCCGCCGGAACTCTCCGCGGTACGCGCGCGCCTGCGGCCGAAAGGCACCTACCTGATCACCGGCGGCCTCGGGGACCTGGGCCTCGAAGTGGCCGGCGAACTGGCCCGCGAGGTCGGCGCGCGGCTCGTATTGCTCGGGCGCACGGCGCTGCCCGAACGCTCCACCTGGGCCGAATGGCGCGGGCGGCTGGAGCCCGGTGAACCCCTAGAGCGGCGCCTCGCCGCGATCGAAGCATTGGAGGCGGCCGGCGCCGAGGTGCTGACCGTCGCCGCCGACGTCACCGACGTGGAGGAAATGCGCGCCGCCCTGGCCGCGGCGCGCGCGCGCTTCGGACCGCTCCACGGTGTGATCCACACCGCGGGTGTGGTGCAGGACGGCCTCCTGGCGACCAAAAACCAGCACGACCTGGAGCGTGTCTTGGCGCCCAAGGTGCAGGGCACCTTGGTGCTCGACCAACTGCTCGAAGGCGAACCCGAGCTCGACTTCCTGGCGCTTTTCTCCTCCACCAGCGCCCGCATCGCGCCAGCCGGCCAGTCCGACTACGTGGCCGCCAACGCCTTCTTGGACGCCTTCGCGCGCAGTCGCGCCGGCCGCGAACGGCCTTTCGTGGTTTCGGTGGCCTGGGGCATTTGGAGCGAGGTCGGCATGGCCGCCAAGGCCCTGGCGGGCGGCGACACGCCGCGCCTGACCGAACGCCCGGCGCGCCACCCGCTCTTCGCCCGCCGCCGCGGCGACGGTCGGCGCACGACCTTCCTGGAAGCCGAGTGGGAAGCGCGTGCCCTGTGGCTGCTCGACGAACACCGCACCGCCGACGGCGCGGCCGTGATGCCCGGCAGCGCGGTGCCCCAGCTTGCCCGCGCCGCCCTCGGGGAGATCGGCGAGGACCGCGCCCTGAGGCTCGAAGACCTCTACTTCTTCCGTCCGCTGCACGTGCCCGACGAAACTACCGTGCGCGTGCGCGCGCGGCTGGAGCCCGACGAAGAGGGTTATCAGTTCGCTGTGCAGAGCCTGGCGGACCTGGAGGACGGTCGCAGCGGCTGGCAGACCCACGCCCA
The DNA here is from genome assembly GCA_050480685.1 of Planctomycetaceae bacterium. Taxonomy (GTDB): domain Bacteria; phylum Planctomycetota; class UBA1135; order UBA1135; genus JBJHAV01. Next base: position 4,735 of record JBJHAV010000169.1, read on the forward strand.
AGCGAGGTTGCTCTTGGCGCGCCGGGAAACGCCGGCGCCGGTGGAGCTCGACCCTTGGCGCGCGCGCCTGCAGCAGGGCGAGCGGGCGCACGGGGACGCGACCCTCGATTCGACCCAGGAACACCACCTGGCCTTCGGGCCGCGCTGGCGGGTGCTGCGCGCCCTGGCCCGCGGCGAAGGGGAGGCCTTGGCCGAGTTGGCCCTCGCGGACATGTTCCAAGGGGACTTGGTGCACCATCCGCTGCATCCGGGTCTCCTCGACCTGGGCACGGGGTTCGCCCTGGATTTGGTGCCGGGCCGCGATCCCAAGGACCTGTGGGTGCCGGTTTCCTACCGCTCCCTGGCGGTGCACGCGCCGCTCACCGCGCGGCTGTTCGCCCACGCGCGTCTGCGGCCGGCGCCGGGCGGCGAACGGGACGTGGCGGTCTTCGACGTGACCCTGTGCGATCCCGCGGGCCGTGTGCTCGTGGAAGCGCGCGGCTTCAGCATGAAGCGTTTGGGGCCGCCGACCGCCCTGGCGCACGCTCCCCGGCCGCGGCCCACGGAGCTTGAATTCGAAAGTTCCGGCGGCGATACGAACGTCGAGCGCCCGCGCTCCCGGGGCGAACGCGCCCTGGAGCGCAACCTGGCCCAGGGCCTGCCCCCCCGGGAAGGCGCCCGGCGTTTGCTTGCGATCCTCGACCGCGGGCAGCTTTGCGACCCGGTCGTGAGCACCCTGGACCTGGCGCGCCTGGCCGACCAAGTCGCCGAACTTTCCAAGGAAGCCGAACCGGGCGGCGCGGGTTTCGCGCGCCCCGAACTGGACAGCGACTACCTGGAGCCCCGCGACGACCTGGAACGCACTCTGGTGGGCTTTTGGCAGGAACTGCTCGGCGTCGACCGCGTCGGCGTGCGCGACAGCTTCTTCGACTTGGGCGGCCACTCCCTGATCGCCGTGCGGCTCTTCGCGCGCATCCGCCAGGCCTTCGACGTGGACTGGCCGATCTCGGTGCTCTTCGAGGCGCCGACGGTCGAGTCGGTGGCGAAGTTGCTCGAGGCCGCGGTGGGCGACCGCCGCGCCGCCGCGCCCGCGGACGGTCGTCCGGCCGCGCCCGAGCGTCGCTACCGGCACCTGGTGCCGATGCATTCGGGCTCCGGCGATGGCCACCTGCCGTTTTTCATCGTGGCGGGCATGTTCGGCAACGTGCTCAACCTGCGGCACCTGTCCGGCCTGCTGGGCGAAAAGCGCGACGTCTGGGGATTGCAGGCGCGCGGCCTGTACGGCGAGGAAGAGCCCCACACGGACTTCGTGGAGTCGGCGCGCGACTACCTGGAAGAGCTGCGCCAGGTGCAGCCCTCGGGGCCGTACCTGCTGGCGGGGTTCTCGGGCGGCGGTCTGATCGCCTACGAAATGGCCCAACAACTGCGCGCGGCGGGCGAGGAAACAGCCCTGGTCGTGTTGCTCGACACGCCACTGCCCGAGCGCCCCGAAGCCACCGGGCGCGAAAAGCGCGTGATCCACCTGCAGCGCCTGCGCCAACAGGGCCTGCGCTACTTCACGCGCTGGTTCGCGGATCGGGTGCGCTGGGAACTCGGTCGCCTGGCCAAACGCTTCGACGACTTCTCCGACGAACAGAGCCCGTCGACGTTCCACTCCAAGACCATCGAAGCCGCCTTCCGCGCCGCCCTGCCCCGTTATCGGGTGGCGCCCTACGACGGACGGGTGGTGCTCTACCGGCCGAAGCTGGAAAAACTCTACGACCTGGGCGGCGGTCGTTTCGCCAATCGCTGGCGCGAGATCGTGCTGGAGGACAACGGCTGGGGCGCCCAGCTCGCCGACCTGGAGGTCATCGAAGTGCCCGGCGACCACGACAGCATGGTGCTGGAGCCCAACGTGCGCGTTTTGGCCACACGACTGCGCCGCGCCATCGAAGCGGCCGAGGCCAACTGGCGCGCCCTGGGCGGCCCGTAGGCGTCCTTCTGGCTCAGAGGAAGGACAGTTCCGGCTGGTAGCGGTTGAGCACGGCGCCGACCAGGTCGACCCCCGCCTCCGCGAGGGTCGCCACGGCCCGTTTGGCGCCGTCGCGGCGCGTGCTGCGGGCGCGCAGCACGAGCACCGCGGAGTCGACCTGGTCGAGCAGCAGCCGGCCCTCGGGCCCGCCCAAGAGCGGCGGACCATCGACGATCAGGTAGTCGACCTGCTCGGCCAACTCGGCGAAGGTCTGGCGCGCCAGGGGTGTGCTCAACTCGCCGCGCACGGGCGGGCGGGCGCTGCCGCCGGGCAGCACACGCAACTCCGGCACGCCGGGTACCTCGTGCAGGCAGCGGGGCAGCTCCGCGCGGCCGTCGAACAGATCCGAAAGCCCCGGCGCCGGGGGCAGACCGAACAGGCGCGCCATGGCCGGGCGCTTGAGGTGCGCCTCCACCAGCAGCACCCGAACCCTCAAGTTCACGGCCAAGTCGTAGGCCGTCGCCGACGCCAGGGTCGTGGTGCCCGCGCCCGACTCGACGGCGGTGAAGAGCGTGCGCACGACCCCGGCCCGCCCGGCCGGGGGCATCAACTTGGGCCAAATGCCACCGACCTGTTCCGCCAACTCGGCGGCGATTCCTTCGATCGGTGGTCGCCGCGCGGGGCTCGCGCCGAAGCCCGAGCTCATGCGCCTGGTCCTTCCCCGCCCCGCGAGTTGTCCGCGGCGCGCAATCCGCGCACCTCGGGAATCACTCCGATCAGGCGCACCCCAAGCACCCGTTCGACGCTGGTCGGATAACGCAGGTGCGGGTCGAGCAACTGCCGTGCAATCGCGAGCAGGAGCCCGATCAGGCCCCCACCGGCCATGCCGAAGATCAGGAGCCGCAGACGGCGCGGGCCCTCCTTCTCCGCCGGCAGGCTGGGCAGTTGCAGTTCCGAAAGGTTGGTATCGCCGCCCATCTCGATGCGGGCAATGGCCTCCAGGCGCGCGAAGCGGCTCGACAGTTCCTGGTAACTCTGCAACTGGCGATTGATCTGCATGTCGAAGATCTGGTGCAGATCCGTGCACTGGCGCAGGGTGTCGACCTGTTCATCGAGGGCCCGCAGGGAATCTTCGAGTTCCAGCATGCGCGCCGCGACCCCGCGCTGCTCGAAGCGCAGGTCCGCGATGCGCGCCTCCAGGGCGGCGCGTTGGGGATTGTCGCGCATCTCGCGGATTTCGCTGCTGGTGGCGATCGAAGGCGGCGTCTTGGCCATTTCCTCGTCGATACGCCGGATCTGCGCGTCGATCTCATCGAGCTGGCGTTGGCGCTCGCTCGGGGAAAGGGTGGCCCGCAGGACCTGAAGACGACGGCTGGTCAGGGTGCGCCGCTGCTCGACCAAGTCCGCGAAGACCGGGTTTTCGAGCAGGTCCGGATAGAGGGCGACTTCGATGCGCTCCGGCGTGGATTCGAGGCGCTGCTGGAGCTCGCTCAACTGTTCGCTGAGCACCGCCCGCTGGGCGCGCAGGTCGCGCACGCTCTGGCGCAGCTCCGCCTGCTCGGCGAGCAGCGCCGGGCCCTGCTCGGCGATGTCGAACAGGCGGCATTCCTCCACGTGGCTTGCGAAGGTGCGCCGGGCCTCTTCCCAGCGATTTTGCTGGGCGGTCAATTCATCCCGCTGTCCTTCGAGGATCGGCAGGGCGGAGAATTGCTCCCGGTGGCGGGCGATGAAGGACTCCACCAGGGCCTCGGTGATGCGCTGCGCCTTTTGCGGCGAGGTCGAGGTGTGGATCACCGAGATCACGTTGGAGCCGTACTCGACAAAGAGCACGGTGTTCGCCATCAGCACACGTGTCGCCGCGCGGAAGAGTTCGTCGGGGGGCTCGCCCCCCGTCCCCGGGACACCCGTGCGCCACATCCTGGCCTGCATGCGGTGCAACCAGCGCACGTGCGGGGCCGTGTTCTCGTCGTCCCAGCGGGTCGGGTCCTCGGGTTCCAAGATCCACTCCGGCCCGAGCTCACGCACCACCCGCTCGAAGTTGCGCCGGTCGCGAAGCAGGTGCATCTCGGTTTCGATCGTCGGGCGGGTCTCGGCCGCGGCCACCCCGCCGATGATCGTCTCGGTGGTCATGCGCTCGCGCTCGCCGATGCGCAGCAGCAGCTTGGCGTGACTGGAATAGGTGTTGGGCGAGGCGATGCCCTTGGCCAACCCGCCGAGCGCGCCCAGGCCCACCAGGGCGACCA
>JBJHAV010000170.1:0-7936 GCA_050480685.1 Planctomycetaceae bacterium
TCAACAGGCCGACCGTAAGGCGGTTGGCGCTGTGGGTGATCTGATCGCCGAACTCGGCCAGGCGCCTCAGGTCGAACTGCATCTGGACACGGCCGCGTTTGAGCCGCCCCAGGATCGTGCGCAGGTCGCGGGGCAAGTCCGAGAGCAGGCCGGTGACCTCGGACAGGTTGCGCCCGAGCAGCGCGCGCAGGGAGTGGTGGCGCCGCAGCGCCCGCTCCACCACCGGCTTGACGCGGTCCATGAGGTCGAACTCCGGGTCGAGGGCGCGCCCGAGCCCGTCGAGCAGCAGGATCACACGCAGGAGGCCGGCCACGTCCGGGGGCAGGAACAGGCCGTTTTCGCGCACGATGTCGAGCACCTCCTCGATCAGGTCCCCCGTGCGCACGCGGCCCAGGGCCGCGCCGTACCAGCGATCGATGAAGGCCCGACAGTCCTGGGCCAAAAGCTCCTGGTCGACTTCGCGGTCGTCCCCGCTCCACTCCATCAGGATCTCCGCCACGCGGCCTTCTTCGCGCTGGAAGACGGCGGTGAGCAGCGAGAGGAATTCGCGGCGGCGCCCGTCGGAGAGGCGCCCGACCATGCCGCAGTCAAGCAGTCCCAACGATCCGTCCTGGAGAAAAAGCACGTTGCCCGGGTGCGGGTCGGCGTGGAAAAAACCGTGCTCGAAGACCATCGCCAAAATCGCGTCCGCGCCGCGGCGCGCCAACTTCGGGCCGTCGACCACGGCCAGCTTGGGGTCTTCCATCCAGGCGCGCGCGCTGACCCCTTCGAGCAACTCCAGCACCAAAAGGCGCTCGCGCGAGAACTCCTCGTGCACGCGGGGCACACGCACGCCGGAATCCTCGCCGAGGTTTTGGGCGAGGATCAGCGTGCTGCGGCCTTCCACGGCGAAGTCCAGCTCCGAGCGCAACGTGCGCGCGAAGTGCCGCACCAGCAAGCTCGGCCGATAACGACGCAGCTCGGGCAACTCCGCTTCGACGATCTCCGCCAGGCGCGCCAGAAGCCGCAGGTCCGCTTCGACCTTGGCGCGGATGCCCGGCCGGCGGATCTTGAGAACCACACGCTCGCCATTGCCCAGTCGTGCGGCGTGCACCTGGGCGATGGACCCGGCCGCCAGGGGTTCGCGCTCGAACTCGTCGAACAGCTCCGCGGGCGGCGCGCCCAAGTCCTCGGCCAGTTGCGCTTCGAGCTCCTCGAAGGGCACCGGCTCCACGTGGTCGAGCAGGCGCGAGAGCTCCTGGATCCAATGGGGCGGCAACAGGTCCGGTCGCCCGGCCAGCACCTGGCCGAACTTCACGAAGGTCGGGCCCAGGTCCTCCAGGGCCGAGCGCACCCGCTCGGGCAAGGACATCTCCCGGAAGAGGTCCTCGGCTCCCTTCCAGTGCAGCGCCTGGCCGGCGCGCTCCAGGGCCTTGCCGAGGCCGGCCTTCTGGACGAGATCCCCGAGTCCGTAGCGGATCAGGGTGGAGGCGATCTCGTGCAGGCGCCCAAGATCCCGGGCCGCGCTGAGGACGTCGAGCACGCTCATGGGTCGGCGCATGGTCCCACACGGGGCCCCCCGGGGGTAACCGCGGGCTCTGCCCGGGGGCGCTTGCCCCTCGTCCGGGCGCGCCGGTGGGCTACCTTCCTGCCATGCCCGTGCACCTCGGCTCCCCCACCCTGCTGCTGATTCCCACCGCCCTCGAGCGCCGGCGGCTCGAGGACCTGGGCGGGTTGCCCCCGGGCACCGCTCTGTTCGAAACCGCCGGTTTCGGGCCGGTGGCGGCGGCCGCGCGCACCGCCGAGCTGCTCGCGCGCCTGACGCCGCGGCGTGTGCTCTTGGCCGGCATCGCGGGCGCCTACGACACCGGCGCCGACCCGATCGGCAGCGCGCTGGTCTTCGACGCCGTGGCGCTGACCGGCGTCGGCGTGGGCGAAGGAGCCGGCCTGCTCGGCCCCCCGGCCCTGGGCTTCCCCCAGTGGCCGGCCGGTCCGGGCACCCCCGCGATCGAAGATCGGCTGCCCCTCCACCGGCCCCGCCCGGTGCCCGCCCCGGGCGGCTTGCTTTTGACCACCTGCGCCGCCAGCGCCGACGCCGAACAAGCGGCCGAACGCCGCCGCAGATTCCCCGCGGCCCGCGCCGAGGACATGGAGGGTTTTGCGGTCGCCTTGGCCTGCGCCCTGGCCGGTGTGCCGCTGGCGATCGTGCGCGGCATCTCGAACCTGGTCGGCGACCGCGAACCGACCCGCTGGTCCGTGCCGCGCGCCTTGGCCGCGGTGCATACCCTCTTGCCGCAGCTCTTCGAAGGCGAGTGGGAGCCGCCGACCGCGGAGGGACGGCCGTGACGCGGGTGCGCCTGGGCATCTCCACCTGCCCGAACGACACCTTCGCTTTCCACGGGCTGATGAGCGGCGAGGTGCGCGCCGAAGGGCTCGAACTGGAGTTCGCGCTCGCCGACGTGGAGGAACTGAACGAGCGCCTCCTGGCGGGCAGCCTGGACGTGTCGAAGGTCAGTTTCCACGCCGCCCTGGCCGCCGCCGAGCGGCTCGTGGTGCTGCCCGCGGGCTCGGCCCTGGGTTTCGGCGTCGGGCCGTTGGTGCTCGGCGCACCCGGCCGCGACCGACTGCCCGCGGCGGGCGGCCCACCGCCGCGGGTGCTCAGCCCCGGCGCCCTGACGACAGCCGCGCTGCTTTGGCGGATCTTCCACCCGGGCGCCGGGGTGCTCGATCACGTGCGCTTCGACCGCATCCCCCCGGCCCTGCAAACGGGGCAGGCGGACTACGGCATCTGCATCCACGAAGCGCGATTCACCTACGGCGCCTGGGGTTTGGAGCTGGTGGAGGACCTGGGCGCGACCTGGCAGCAGCACACCGCTTGCCCCTTGCCCCTGGGCGGCATCGCCGCGCGCGCGGACCTCGGCCCCGAAACCCTCGGGGCCCTGGCCGACGCCGTCGCGCGCTCCGTGCGCTTTGGCCGCCAAAACCCAGAAGCCTGCCTCCCCACCATGCGCGCCCATGCCCAAGAGCAAGCCGACACGGCCCTTTGGAAACACGTGGAGCTCTACGTGAACGACTGGACCGAGGACCTGGGCTCCGAAGGCCGGCGCGCCCTGGGGCGCCTGGGTGAGTTGGCCGAGCAGGCCGGGCTGGTCCCGCCGGGCGCGCGCTTGACCCTGCTGCCGAGCCGCGGGGAGGCCCGCCGATGAGCGGCCGGGCCCTCTTTCACGTGGTGGATCCGGCGGCCTACGCCGAGGCGCGCCGGACGGGTGGGCACTGGGCCCCTGCCAGCCTGGAGCGCGAGGGGTTTGTGCACCTCTCCACCGCGGAGCAGTTGGACGAAACGATCGCGCTCCACTACGCGGGCGTCCGGCCGCTCCTGGTGCTTGAACTGGACGGGGACGAGCTCGGGCCGGCCCTGGTTTTCGAAGCCTCCCGCGGGGGCCTGCCGTTCCCGCACCTCTACCGGGCGATCGAGTTCGCGGAGGTGCGCTCGGAGCGCCGGATCGAGTGAGACGCCGGGCGGCGCCGCCCACTCGGCCGCCCGGCGCCAGCCAGAGGCTCGCGTTTGGCAGCAACACCCGGCCTGGAGTGACACCAGGCGCAGAGCCCCGCTCCCCGGATCCGGCCGCCGCCCGCGAGGGCGAGGACCGGAACCGAGGAGCGAGGCTCCGCGCCTGGTGTCGGTGGTGGCCCGTTCAACCGGGCCGGCCGGGCCGATGATTCAGCTCGCTGCGCCCTGGTCGCGCAGTTCGAGCATCTCCTTGCGGATCTCCTGGGCCAAGTTCTTCACGTCCTGCATGGTCTTGCGCACGCGGGCACAGGCGGCTTTGTTGCCGGCCACGGCCTTCTCCACGTCTTCGCGGGCGTCTTGGACGGCCTGGACCAGGTTCTGATAGTTCTGCGTCATGGGGCGAGGGTCTCGGGGTCGCGGAAGGGAAGGGTCGGTGGCGACGGGCCCCCTACGGGCACCGTCGCCGGGGGGGCCAGCCTAGCGCCGCCTCTCCCCCCCCGTCGAGGTGCGACCCCCCTCCCGGGCCCCTGGGAGGCCTGGTTCCCCACCTGGGAAGGCCCCCGGCGCTCTCCCGGGGGGGAGTCTCCGTTCAGGATTTGTATTCCGCCATGCGAAGCACCTCCTTCCAGTGGGCCGGCTCCACCGGCTGCACCGAAAGGCGGCTACCGCGCTGGCAGACCAGCATGGTGTCGAGCTTGGGGTTCGCCTTGAGCTCGGCGAGGGGCACGGGACGGGGCAGCCGGGCCACCGCGCGCACGTCCACCAGGATCCAGGTGGGCGCCTCGGGCTTCGAGCGCGGGTCGAAGTAGGGCGACGCCGGGTCGAACTGGGTCGGATCCGGATAGGGCTCGCCGGCCACCTCAGCAAGCCCCGCGACACAGGGCGGATCGGCGTTCGAGTGGTAATAGAGCACCCCGTCGCCGACCCGCATGCGGTCGCGCATGAAATTGCGCGCCTGGTGATTGCGCACACCGTCCCAGGGCGTCGTGCGCCCGCGGGCCTTCCAGAGGTCCTCGAAGGAGAAGACGTCCGGCTCGGACTTCACCAGCCAGAACTGCGCGCGGGAAGCCATGCTTTGCGCTTCAAAGGGCCCGCAAGCCCGGGGGAGCCAGGGGATCGTCCCCCTGGCGCAGGCTGACCGGCGGAGCGAGCACTTCGGCCATCAGATACGCCCGGCGCCAGTCGGACGCCGGACCGAGGGCCCGGGAGGCGGTACCCGCACCCGGACCGGCGATGGAACGCTCGCGGGCAAAACGCCCGAGCCGCTCGGGCTCGTTGCCAATGCCGCGCAGGTGTTCGGACGGCACCGGCCCACCCAGGTCGGACGGCGCCAGGGGAGCGCCCGAAATGCCGCGCAGATCGGTCAGGCCCCGATCCGCCGAACGCGAGGCGCTGGCGAACTCGGCCCCGAGGGGCGCGGCTTCACGGGGTGTCTCCGCGGGCGGGACGATGTCCCGGCGCACGCGCCGGGAGACCGGTGCGGGCCGCGGAGCTGGAGCCGGGGCGACTTGGCGCTCGACCCGTGCCACCACCGGACCGGGTGTTTCGGTCGGCATCGCCTCGCGCGGCATGGGTTCCGTCCGGGCGGCTTCCGCACGCGCTTCTTCCTCCGCGCGACGCGCCCCTTCCATGAGCTGCTTCCAAAGATCGCCGCCCTCCTCTTCCAGTTGGCGACGTTCTTGGCGCTCGCGGTCCAGATCGTCCGGGTCCAAACGCTCCAGCCCGCGAGGTCCGCCACGACGGGCCTCCTCCTGCTTGCGACCCAAGATCGCGCGCAGGATCGGCAGACCGAACAGGAAAAAGAGGATGGCGAGCTGCAAGAGCCCGCCCAGCACCCGGCGCAGGTCCGGGGGCTCCTGCCCCTGGACCAGGCCGAGTACCGCGAGGGGCTCGATCATTGGTTGCGCTCGGGCGAAGAGCTGCCGGAGCCGTCGCCGCCGCCCAGGCTCTCACGCATCTGCGTGTCCGCCTGGATGTTGCGCAGCCGGTAGAGGTCGAGCACACCCAGGTTGCCGGTGCGCAGGGCTTCGGCCATGGCCTTGGGCACCTCGGCCTCGGCCAGTACGACCTTGGAGCGGTTCTCCATGACCGTGGCCTTGAACTCCTGCTCGGCCGCCACGGCCATCGCGCGGCGCTTCTCGGCCATGGCCTGGGCCACACGCTTGTCGGCTTCCGCCTGGTCGGCCTGCAGACGCGCGCCGATGTTGTTGCCGATGTCCACGTCGGCGATGTCGATGGACACGATCTCGAAGGCCGTGCCCGCGTCCAGACCGCGGCGCAGCACCGTCTTGGAGATCTCGTCCGGGTTGGCGAGCACTTCCTTGTGGCTCTCCTTGGAACCGATCGTGGACACGATGCCTTCGCCCACGCGCGCGATGATCGTCTCTTCGCCGGCGCCGCCCACCAGGCGCGCGATGTTCGTGCGCACCGTCACACGGGCCTTGGCCAGCACCTGAATGCCGTCCGCGGCCACCGCGGCGATCTCGGTTTTGCCGGACTGGGGGTTCGGGCAGTCGATCACCTTGGGCGTGACGCTGGTCTTGACGGCTTCGAGCACGTCACGGCCGGCCAAATCGATGCTCGCGGCCGTGCGGAAGTCCAGGTCGATGCCGGCGCGGTTGGCGGCGATGATCGCGCGCACCACGCGCTGCACACTGCCACCCGCCAAAACGTGGGCTTCCAAATCCCGCTTGTCCACGTTGTCGAGGCGCGCCTGCACCAACATGACCCGCGCGGCGACGATGTCCTTGGGGCTGACCTTGCGCAGCCGCATGGCGAACATGTCGAACAGGCCGATGCCGGCCTTGGTCAAGAGCGACTGGACGTAGAGGTTCGCGAACTGGATGAACAGCAGGACGAAAAACGCGAAACCCAGGCCCAGGACGACGAAGAAGATCGTGCGCAGGGGGTTGCCCTCGTTTACGAGCAGAGCCAGGGCGAGGGGGGACGAACTGAGGAGCAGCATGGAATCAGAGGTTGGGGGCAGGATCTTGGGGAGTGTTCGTTCGGTTCTCGCCCGGAGCGTGGGGTTCGCCGGGTGAGTGGGTTTCGGTGCGGGCTGCGGCTTCCTCGGGCGGCAAGGGCGCGACCACAACGCGGTTGCCGCGCACCTCGATCACACGCACGGGCTCGCCGTCCTCGATCGGTTCGCCGCGGCTGACCACGTCCACGCGCCGGCCGTCGATGCGCGCGTGGCCCGCGGGGCGCAGGCCGCCGAGCACCACACCGGTGCGGCCGACCAGCTCCAAGTCGCGGGGATCCGTGGCCACGGTGCTCTCGAAGGACAAGCCGCCGATCACCACGCGTTTGCCAACCGGGCTCTTCGGAAACAGCTTGAGCCCGCCGACGATCGCCGTGGGCACGAGCACGGCCACCGCCGCCAAAAAGGTCAGGCCCTCGTTGACACCCTCGCGGAAGGCGATCACCAGGGCCCAGACGATGGCGATGCCCGCCAGGATCGAAGCGATCCCTGCGGTCGGAAACAGCACATCGACAAGGATCAGCAACAGTCCCAGGCCGAGCAGCAGGATCGGAACGGTCATGGGGTGGGCTTCTGCGGTGCGGGGGACGAGGGGGAGGATCGCTCTTCGAGCGGCTCGACGACCAGACGTCCGGTGCGCAGTTCGCTGACCCGCACGCGGGCACCGGGCTCCAGGGAGAGGCCTTCCACCAGCGCTTCGAACTCCTCCCCGGCCAGATCGTCGAGCACCACCTTGCCCACCGGGCGCAGGTGCGTCAACGCACGTCCCGGCGCGCCGATGCGCGCCACTTCGCGCCTGCGTCCGGCCAACTCGCCGACACCGCTGGCGAACTCACTTGTCGCGTCGCGGCCCTGACCACCGGCCACCAGGACCCGCGCCAGGAAAGGAATGCGCGGCAGGAGCGGCGCGGTGATCAGCCCGAGCACGATGCCGATCACGATCGCCAGCAGGTTCGTGTAAAGCTCGTCGAAAACGATCGAACGCTCCAGATCCGTGCCCAGGGGCAAACCCGGCCCGAGTCCGGACCAGACGAAACCCGCCAGCAGCGCGATTCCGCCGAGGATCCCGAACCAAAGGGTTCCGGGCACCACGAACAGCTCCACCACGAGCAGCGCCACCCCCAGGCCCATGAGCAGGAAGTGCGGCACGTCCGCCAGGCCGGTCAAGTAGCGGCCGAAGAAGACCAAAGCAAAACACAGGGCCGCGAGCCCCCCCGCCAGACCCAGCCCGGGGGTTTGCAACTCCAGCCAGAGCAGCATCACACCCGCCGCCAACAGGATCGCCGAGATCGACTGCAGGAAAGCCGCCAACTCCTCGGAGCGCATCCGTTCGACGCGTGAGACCGTTTCCGTGCGCGCGCCCAGCTCACAGATCGAAGTGACCGTCAGTGGCACCGTTGAAACGACAGATACGTCGGGCATCCTGCGCGGGCACAGGGAACGGGTGCCGCCGCGCGCCTATCTGC
>JBJHAV010000170.1:7946-8885 GCA_050480685.1 Planctomycetaceae bacterium
GCAACTCCCGTTCGTCGCCGGCCAACCCGTCGGCCATGCCGTAGCGCAGGGCCTCGCGCCCGGTCAGGGTCAGGAGTTGTCCGCGCGCCACCACGGTTTCGATCCACTCCGCGTCCGATCCGCGCGAGCGCAGGTCGTCCCACTCCAGGGCCGTGACGAAGCGGCGCTCGCCGTCCACGCGCACTTCGAGCACTTCCAGATCTGGATCGACCATGGCCGCGGCGAGCGCCCCCGGCCGACCGTTCGACTCGGCCCAGGCGCGCCACTCCGCGCGCAGGGCCGAAAGCGACTTCTCCTCGAAGACCTCGTCCTCGGGTTCGAGTCCGCGGATGCCCCCGGGCCCGACGCGCACCACCGCCGCGGCCCCCAGGGTCGCCGTCTCGCGCATGTGGATTTGATCGCAGGTCAGAGCGAGCAACGCGCCGGCCGACAGGGCGCGGTCATTCACCCAGGCCACCACCACGATGCCGTCGCGCCGGGCGCGTTCGATGGCGCGCGCGAGCTGCATCATCAGGTCGACGGCGCCGCCGGGTGTGTCCAGTTCGATCACCAGCCGGTCGGAGCGCTCGCGGGCCTCGGCGGTGGCGCGCCGCAAGAGGCTCAACATGCCGCTGTCCAGTTGCCCCTCGAAGCGCACCCACGTGACCCCGTCCGCCGCCGCCCGTACGACGGCCCCGGCGGCGGCCCCGAGGGCATGCCGGAGACCTTCAGGCGCTACATTGCCGGCAATCTGGCCCTGGCCGCGGAGATGACCTACTTCTTCGCGCCCTTCGTGAACTCCTACAAGCGCTTCCAGCGCGGCACCTTCGCGCCCACGCGGATCTGCTGGTCGGTGGACAACCGCACCGCCGGCTTCCGGCTCTGCGGCGAGGACAGCCACGCGGTGCGGATCGAATGTCGCATCGGCGGGTCCGATCTGAACCCCTACCTCGCCATGGC
>JBJHAV010000171.1:0-8811 GCA_050480685.1 Planctomycetaceae bacterium
GGCTCGGGCAGCGAAGCGGTCCACCAGATGCGCCCGGCGTCATCGACACGCCCGGCGCGGGCTTCCCTGGGATCGGGGAACGGGCGGCCGAGCAGCCATTCGTCGTCGGGCCGATCCCCGGGCGCGAGTTCCAAGGGGGCGCGGTCCAGGGCCTCCCAGACCACCCGGTCCGCGGAGGAGAGGCGGCCGGCCAGGGCCCCTTCGAGACCGAGCAGCGCCCGCTCCAGGCGCCGAGCAGGGGCTGCAAGCGCGCGCGCTTCCTCGCCCGCACCGGGAGCAAAGGGCAGGGCAAAACCCGGGCAGCGTTCGACCCAGACATGCCAAAGGCGGCCGGCCGGCGCTGCGGAGGTCCGGCGCGGATCGGCCAAGGCGAGGATGGCGAGCACCAGGGAAGCCAAGAGCCAAGGGGCCCAGGGCGGGAGCCGCCGGCCGCGCGGCCCCGCGGAGGCGGCACGCTCCAGGGCCAAGTTCCGCCACAGGTGGAACGTCCCGGTGGGCTGCTCCGGCGCACTTCGCCGCCGACGCAGCCAAAACCACAGGAGCAGCGGCAGGATCAGCAGCCAGCTGGACCAGGGGCGTTCGAGACTCCACATGGGAACTAGAGTGTGAAGAAAGGGGCCGCTTCGCGCAGCGCGGTTCCGAGGCCTCACGGCGCGAGCAGCGGGCGCAGGCGCTCTTCGAAGGGATCCTCCGCGGCCACCAGCACGTGACGCGCACCCCGGGCGGCCGCGGCCCGCCGCCAGGTTTCACCCAGGGCGGCCACACGCCGCTCGTATCGCCCGACCAGGCTTTCCTCGAGTTCGACGGTCAAACGTCCGAGGCCCTCCGGGTCGAGCCAAGTGACCGGGCCGCGGCCGGTGGGCAGGCGTTCGACGGCGGCGGTGACCTGCACCAGGCCGAGGGGGTGGCCTACCCGGGCCAGGGGCAGCACTTGGCTCGGCTCCAGATCGTAGAGATCGCCGATCACGAAGCGGCGCGTCACCGCGGCGCCCGCGAGCTTGGGCAGCGCGCCGGCCGGACCCTCGGATCCCTGGGCTTCGATGCACTCCAGAAACGCCAGGGCTTCGACCCAAGCGCGCGGGTGATCAAAGCGGCGTGTCACCGTGCGCCCGCCGTTTTGGTGGGAGAGCTCCACCGCCGCACCGAGCCGCAGGCCCAGGGCCAAAAGCGCCGCCGCGCATTCCCCCGCCGCCTGCAGTTTGTGCGGCTCGCCGACCCCCATGGAGGCGCTGCTGTCGAGCACCAGGCCCCAGGTCTCTCCGGCTTCGCGGCGTGTGCTGCGCACGAAGACCCGCCCGAGCCGCGCCAGCAGGCCCCAATCGATCAGGCGAGGATCATCGCCCAGGCGATAGGGTCGCAGTCCGTCCGGTTCGACACCGAGGCCGGAAAGCGGAGCTCGTCCTGCACCCTCGCGGCGCAGCTCCCAGGAAGCCAGGCGCTGGGCGAAACGCTCCAATCGCCGGCGCAGGAATCCGTCGAAGCGAATCCCGGCGCCCGCGCCGCTCATGGCCTGCCGCCCCGCGATGTGCGCTTCCCGCGCTCAGCGCCCATCACGGCGCCATCCGCCGCAAAAGCACGAACGTGATGTCGTCTTCGGCCGTGTCGCCCGTGCGCGCGAGCACGGCTTCGGCCAATTCGAGCACCGCGTCCGCCGCCGAAGGGCCCTTGGCGAGCACCCGCGCGAAGAGCGCTTCCAAACCGGCCTGACCGAGGAAGTCCTCGGGCGCATTCGCCGGCCGGGCTTCGATCACGCCGTCGCTGTAGAGCAGCAGCGCGTCGCCGGGTTCGAGTCGAATGCCGCGATCGCTTTGGTAGATCTCGTCGTCGATCATGCCGAGGGCCGGCCCGGAGGCGGGCAGGGTCTCGACATGGCCCTTTGCCGCGCGCCACAGGAGCGCCGGAGGATGCCCGGCACCGACCAATTGCATGCTGCCGTCCGGAGAGACAACCGCCAGGTAGAGCGTCAGGAAACGCCCTTCTTCGACCCGTTCGCACAGGTCCTGGTTGAGCAGGGTCACGGCTTCGCCCGCATCGTCCACCAGGCGCAGGGTGGAGCGCACCGCGGCCTGGGCCGAGGCGGTGATCAGCGCGGGGCCGATGCCGTGGCCGGTGACGTCCCCGAGCAGCACCCCGAGGCGCCCTCCCTTGGCCTTGACCACGTCGTAGAAGTCGCCCGCCGTGCCCTCCGCCGCGCGGTACCAACCGGCGGTTTCAAAACCTTCGAGGCGATGCACGGCGCTCGGCATCAGGTCGCGCTGGATGGCGCTGGCGAGCTGCATGTTTTGTTCGAGCCGCACCTTCTCGACGCTGTCCAGGTGCAGGCGCGCGTTGAGCAGGGCGATCGAAATGTGCTGGGCCAGGGCGGCGAACAGGCCCAAGTCGCGTTTGGTGAACTGGCGCGTGGCGGCGCGCGAATCCACGTAGAGCACACCTTCGGCGCGCTGGGCGGAGCTGTCGCTTTCGGCCGCCCGGCCGCGCGCGCCCGGCGCCGCGGGCGCCTCGGGGGCGCGCCGCGTGAGGGGCACACACATCACCGCGCGCAGTTTGAGGTCGTAGACCGAACGGCCCAGTTCGAGGGCCTCGGAATCGGAGGAAACCGTGGCGCGCACGGGCTGCAACTCGCGAAAGACCTTTTGGGCGATGCTGGTGGAAAAGCGCGCGTCGTCCTCCAGGCGCTTGCCGTCCCGGGAGCGCGCCACACGCACGAGCAACGACTGCCCCTGGCCCTCCAGGAGCAAAAGGCCGCGCTCGGCCCCGGTCAGTTCGATCGAGCGATCGACGATGTCGACCAGCAGCTCCTCCAGGTTGCGGGCCTCGGAGACCCGGCGGATGGCCTCCAAGAGGATTTGGACCGTGCGCCGGTCCACCCCCGAGTCCCCGGTCAGGAACTGGGTGGACAGGCCGGCCTCGCCGCCGCCCCCATCGGCCGCTCCCAAGGCGCCGGTTCCGGGTCCGGTGCCGGGTGCCCCGCGGGAGCCCGGATCCTGGGGGGAACCGCCCCGGCCCTCGTCCTCCTGGGGCGTGCGCTTGCGTCGGAAGAACATCGCCGCGCATTCTAGCGGGCCCCGGCGCCCAAGCCGCCCGGCCGGGGGGCTGGGAAAAGCCTTGCGGCTCCCCCCCGGGCCAGCGATCCTTCCCCCTCGGACCCCCCGAGCTCGTCCCCACGGGTCCCCCGTCCCCATGCAGATCACTCCCGAAGCCCGCGACCGGTTCACCGTGCTGCACCTGCGCGGCGAGTTCGACACCTACTACTGCCCGCTGCTCCAGGAGGAGGTCGACGGCCTGCTCCGGGCCGGGGAAACCCGGGTCGTCTTGAACCTGCGGCTGGTCAAGTTCATCAACTCCACCGCCCTGGGAGCGATCCTCAAGGCCTCCAAGGCCCTCAAAAAAGCCGGTGGAGGGTTGGCCCTTTCCAAGCCCTCGGCCTTCGTGCGCGACATCATCGAGAAGGTGGGCCTGAACCGGGTCGTTTCGATCCACGGTTCGGACGAGGACGCCGGCGCGGCGCTGCTCGCGGGAGCGCCCCAAGCCGCCGCCGAGACCCCCGCCGATCTGCCCGAGGATGAATCCTCGGTGCTCTTCGCCCTGCTCGACGAAAAGCGCATGCAGCACTTCGTCGAAAACGCCAAGCGGCGCGCGACCAATCCGCTGCACGGGCACGTGTTCGGCTCGAACTGGCGCGGCATCGGCCGCATGTTGGGCCTCGACAGTCAGGGCCTGAGCTTCTTTTGGAACGGCGGCAACACGGACCTCAGCTCCTTCGAAATGGGGCAGCTTTTGGCCCTGGGCACCGAACTGCGGGTCAAGTTCCGCCTGCCGCTGCTCAAGAAGGGCCTGTGCGAAGCGGTTGTGGCCGTGACCGAGATCGAAGAGCGCGACGAGGGCGTTAAGGTCGCCGCGAGTTTCCACGAGATCGACGAGGAAACCCGCGAAGCGGTCGAGCAGTGGGCCAAGGACATGGCCTTCCTGAAGAGCGAACTGCGCCAAGCCACCGGCGACTCGCCCTCCGCCTGAGTTCGACTCGGGGCTCGGGCTCGATGAAGGCGGCTTTCGCCGCACTTCAAGCGAAGAATCCGGCGAAGGTCTCCGCGACCTTCGGCCAGGCGCAGCGCTCCAGGGTCCGGGCCCGGGCCGCACGCCCCAACTCGGCGCGCAGGGCCGGATCCCCGGCCAGTTGCGAAAGCGCCGCGGTCCAGGCCCCCACGTCGCCGGCCGGGGCGATCAGGCCGCTGCGGCCCGGCTCCACGCGGCAGGCCAGGCGCGGGCGATCCGAAGCCACCACCGCCAGGCCCGTGGACATGGCCCGGGCCAGTTGTTGCCCCGAGGCGGCATCCCCCGGATCCGGGGCGGCGAACAGCGTGGCCGCGGCCATCAAGCCCGCCAGGTCCTCCGGCGGTGCCCAGCCCAGAAGGTGCACACTGGCCCCGACCCCGAGCCGATCGGCGGCGGCCCGCAGGCGCCTGGTTTGGCTGCCCTCCCCCAGGAGCACCAGGCTCCAGTCCGGGCGCCGCCCGACCCCGCGGGCGAAGGCTTCGATCAAAAGCTCCAGCCCGCGCCCGGGTTCCAGGGCGCCCACATGCAACAGGAGCCGCCCGCGCAGGCGGTGGCGCGCGACCAGCTCGGAGGAGAGGCCGGGCCGAAAACGCTCCGGATCCACCCCCCAGGGCACCTGGACGATGCGTTCGGAGAGGAAACCCCGGGCCTGGGCGCGGGAGGCGGTCCAGGGGTCGAACACGGCCACCCGGCCGGCGGCGAGGCGTACCCCGCGGCCCCACAGGCGCTGTCCCAGGCCGTCGAGCAAACGCTCGTGCAGGCGCTTCGGGCCGGTCCAGCCCGGCTCCACGATCACCAGCGGTCGACCGGAGCGCCGCGCCTGGCGGGACGCCCACCAGGCGGCCGGGGACATGGGGTCGTAGGCGATCCACCCGTCCGGATGGAAGTCGAGGGGGCCTTGCCCGTCCACGGGGCCCCGTCCGGGCCAGCGCAGACCGGCAGCCACGGGGATCACCCGGGCCGTGTGCCCCGCCGCCTCCAGGGCCGCCGCCAGGGCCCGCGGGTGGTCGCTGCGCCGCGCCCGCGGGTGCAGGGCGTCGACGCACAGGACCAGGCGCAGGCGTCCTCCCCGGGCGGAGGACAGCCCCTCGTGGGCGGCCTGGGCCGGCGGGCCAGGCAGGATTTTGTGGTCGGTGCTCACGGGGAACTGGGAAGGGACTTCACGTTCTTCGATTCCCGGCGCTTCCCCCCTCAAGCGGACCCGGGGAGAGCCGAGAACCGAAGCAGTCCTCGACCCCCACACCATGCTGCACGATCCCTTCCGTCCCGAGGGTTTCCTCGGTTCCCCCGCTCCCGTCCGCGGCCTCTTCGTCGACCGCTGGGGCACGTTGCTCGTGCCCCCGGCCGAGGGTGAGCCGAGCGGCCTCCAGGACCTGCGTTTTCTGCCCAAGGCCGTCGACGCCCTCTTCCGCGCCCAAAGGGCCGGGTGGCGCATCTACCTGGTGGGCAACGAGGACGCGGTGGCCTTCGGCCGGCTCCCCCACGAGGAGTGGCTGCGCATGGAGAGCGCCCTGATCGCCGGATTGGCGGATCAGGGGGTCGATGTGACACGCAGCTACGCTTGCATCGATCACCCGCGCGGCATCGCCTCGCGGCGCAGCGACTCGGTCTTCCGTTTGCCCAACACCGGGGCCTTCTACCACGCCAAACACCACGACGGGACCTGGTTGGAGGGCTCTTGGATGGTCGGCGACAGCACCCTGGAGCACGCCGCCGCCTGGCGCGCCGGGCTCAAGCGCGCCGGCGTGATGACCGGCGAAGCCCTGGCCGACGGCGGCTTCGACGTGGACGGCTACGACCTGATCGCACCGGACCTGGATGCGGCGGTCGGCGCGCTCCTGCGCGGCCGCTGGACGGTCGCCGCCTGATCCCGCCGCTCCCCCGCTGAGGTGCGCGCACCTTCGCGGGGGGGCGGCGGAGTCAGTTCAGGGGCCGGGGCAAGCGCACCCGGCGTCCGGTGGGCAGTTCGAAGGGATAACGCCCTCCGATTTCCAACCGCACCGGCGATCCGCCGCGGTGGCTGAAGTCCACCTCCCCCTCCGGGCGCCCGTCGAGGCGGAACGCCGTTTGGCCGGAGCGCAGCACCTGGCCCTGGGGCAGCTCCAGGGCCAAACCGGCCGCCCGGCTTTCGATTTCGACGGAGCCGAGGCGCCCCAGGGTCAATCCACCCTCCCGGGGGCGGATCTGGGTGCTGCCCTCGAACTCCAGGCGGCCCTGGCCGCCCAGGTTCAAACGGGCCCTGCCCCCCGCGCTGACCTCCAGGCGCCAGGCGCCGGACAGTTCGCGGGGGCCGTCCGCGGGCAGGAGCAGGCGCTCGCGGCCGTCCTCCACCAGGCGCACCCAGCCGTGGTCGACCACCAGCCGGGCCGAGGACAGGTCTTGGACCCAGCCCGCCGGGGCGGAGGAAATCCGCGGATCGGCCCCGGGGAGCGCCGGTGAGGGTCGTTCCAGGCCCGGGGCGGCCGCCAGCAGGGTGCCGGCGGCGAACAGGGTGCGCAGGGAGGCGATCACCCGACGTTCATCGGCCGGCCGGGCCCTGGACCTTGGGGAGAGCCCCCGCCCTTCCTCGGTCGCGCCGTCCTTCCGCGCCGCCGGGCCCCAGGCGACAGGGCTTTCCGCCCAGCCGGCTCTAGCCCCACCGACTTGAGCCCTACCGCCTTCAGCCCCCCACCGCGCGCATGCGGATGTTTCCTTCCTTCTGGAGCTCGTAGATCGGCGGTTTGGCGTCCGCGGCGCGCTGGAAGAGTTCGACCAGGCGCTCCTCCACCAGCTCGGGCGGCCCCCCGGCCCGCAGGGTGCCCAGCAGGTCGACTTCGCCGCCGCTCAGCAGACAAGAGCGGATGCGCCCCTCGGGTGTGATCCGAAGCCGATTGCAGCGGTCGCAAAAGGGGTTCGAGATGGCGTGGATGAAGCCGATCACCGCCGAGCCGATGCGGAAGCGTTCGGCCGGTCCGCCGTCCTTTTGGGTCGGCAGGGGCTCCAGGCCGTGGCGCTCGCCGAGGCGCTCCAACACGGCGCGCGCATCCACCCGCCACTGGCCAATGCGTTCGGCTTCCATGGGCATGTGCTCGATGAAGCGCACTTCGACCCCTTCCGCGGCGGAGAAGGCGACGAAGGCTTCGATCTCCTCCTCGTTCACGCCGGCGAGCAAAACTGCGTTGATCTTCACCCGTTCGATGCCCGCCCGGCGGGCGGCGCGGACGCCGTCGAGCACGTCCTCCAGTCGCCCGCCGCCGGTCAGTTCGCGAAAGCGCGCCGGTTCCAGGCTGTCGCAACTGACGTTGACGGTGCGCAGGCCGGCCCGGGCCAGCTCTTCGGCGCGCCGCTCCAGCAAAAGCCCGTTGGTGGTCAACGCCACTTCGCGGATACCCGGCAGGGCCACGATGCGCTCGACCACCTCGGCCAGGTCCCTGCGCAGGGTCGGTTCCCCGCCGGTCAGGCGCACCTTGCGGAAACCGAGCCGCCGGGTGGCGACCTCCAGCAGGCGCTCGACCTCCTGGGCACTCATCACCTCCACCGGCTCTTCCGGCAGGGTGCAGTAGCTGCACTTGAGTTGGCAGCGGTTCGTCAGGGATACGCGCAGGTAGGTGACCCTGCGCCCGAAGCGGTCGATCATGGGCGCGGCCTCGCGAAAACGCGGCGCAGTTGTTCGGCCCGGGCCCGGTCCCGTTCGGCCGCGTCCAAAAGGGTGGGAGCGCCGGCCGGGCGCGGTTGATTGCTCGACACGCGCGCCTGCACGTGTCCCCGTTGGATCTGCACCGAAAGCGCCGTCACCTCGGCCAGATCGTGTTCCGTCACCAGCCCCAGGCAGACCCCCAGGCGGACCTTCGAGAGGTGCGCCAGGGCCTGTTCGGTGGCCAGTTGGCGCGCGCTGGAGAGCACGCCGAGGGCGTGGCGCACCCGGTCCTCCAGGGCTTCCCGTTGTTCCTCCAGGAGCAAGCGGCGCACGTTGCGCTCGAACTCGACGATGCACGGGACGAGCTCCAAGAGGTCGCCCATCAGGTCCGTCTCACTGCGTCCCAGGGTGACCTGGTTGGAGACCTGATAGAAGTCGCCGGCGGCGCGGCTGCCCTCGCCGTACATGCCGCGCACGGCGAGTCCCGTGCGCTGGGCCGCGGTGAAGACCTTCTCCAGTTCGCTGCGCACCATGCTCAGCCCGGCCAGGTGCAGCATGACCGACGCGCGCAGGCCGGTGCCAACGTTGGTCGGGCACGCGGTCAAGTACCCGAAGCGCGGGTGGAAGGCGTACTCGACGCGGTCCTCGAGGGCCAGGTCGATGGAGCGGGCGCGCTCCAAGGCCAAGGGCAGGTCGAAGCCCCCCGCCAAACCTTGCAGGCGCAGGTGGTCCTCCTCGCAGACCATCGCGGAGCGCGTTTCGGTCTCGGCGAAAAACACGGCTCGCCCGGGGGTGGCGCGGCCGCGCTCTTCCACCGGCGCCAGGTCGCGGCTGGCCAGGTGGCGTTCGCGCAGCAGCAAACGCAACACGTCGGGGGCCCCGGACACATCGATCCAGCGGTGGTCGTCGGCGGCCGAGAGGGCGGCCAGGGCCTGGCGCAGCCGTTCGGAGATTTCCTTGGCCCGTTTGTCCTCCAGCCGCGTCGTGAACGGGAAACCGGCCAGATTCCGGGCCAGGCGAGCCCGGCAGGAAATGACCACGTCCGACTCCGGCCCCGGCGCCATCAGCCAGGAGCCGACGCGGTCGGCGAAGTGCTGCGGATCGAGGCTGCCGGGCTGCATGCGGGGGTCCTTGCCCCGATC
>JBJHAV010000172.1:0-8771 GCA_050480685.1 Planctomycetaceae bacterium
ACGCCGGTCAGCGCGCTCTTGCACGCGGTGGCGGTCGTGAAGGCCGGCGTTTTCGGCAGCATGCGCGTGCTCGGCTTCGTGCTCGGCCCGGAGGCTCTGGCCCAGATTCAAGGGCCGGCGGTGCTGGTGGGCCTGACCCTGGCCACGATCGTGATCGGCTCGCTCCTGGCCCTGCGCCAGGACAACCTGAAGCGCCGGCTGGCCTACTCGACCATCGTGCACCTGTCCTACATCGTGCTCGGCACGGCCCTGGTCAGCCCCCAGGCCTTCGTCGGCTCGATCGTGCACATGGTCAACCACGGACTGGCGAAGATCACCCTGTTCTTCTGCGCGGGAGCGATCTACGCCGCCACGCACCGGGAGAACATCGCCCAACTCGCCGGGCTCGGGCGCAAGATGCCTTGGACGTTCGGGGCCTTCACCCTGGCCTCGCTCTCCCTGATCGGCATCCCGGGCCTGAGCGGCTTCCTGGGCAAGTTCTACCTGGCCCGCGGCGCGGCGGAGGCCGGCCAGCTCCTGCCACTTTTCGTCATGCTCGGAGCCTCCCTGTTCACGGCGGCCTACCTGCTGCCGATCGTGCGCACGGCCTACTTCGACCCGCCGGCGCCCGACGATGACCACGAGGGCGACGTGCGCATGGACATGCGCGTGGCGCTGCTTGCGACCAGCGTGTTGGTGGTGATCTTCGGCGTGGTGCCGATCCTGGCCAACGTCCAGAACGAACTCGCGGCCGCAAGCGCCGCGGCGGTCTTCGGAGGCACCCCATGACGAAGCCCAGCCCCGCGCGCGGCGGGCGAGGTCTGGCCCTCGCCCTGGTGGTCCTGCTGGTGGTCCTCGCCGTGCTCGAAGCCACCGTCTACCCCCACAAGAAACCCGCCTTCCCGTGGCACCAGGTGCCCGGCTACGCGGCGCTCTTCGGTCTCCTCGGCAGCCTGGTCGTGGTGGCCTTCGGCAAGGGTTTGGCCAAGGCTTTCCTGCAAGGGGAGGAACGCGATGACTGAGCTGTTCGCGCACCCCCTCGCGCCGTTCCTGGTGGCCTTGGCCCTCGTGCCCTGGGTCGGCGAGGCCGGCCGGCGTGTGCTCGCCGTGGTGACGCCCCTGGTGGGTCTGGCCAGCCTGGCCGCCCTGCCCGAGGGCGCGCGCATGGCCCTGGACCTGGCCGGGCACGAGTGGGTGCTGCTCCGTTTCGACGGCCTGGCGCGCATGTTCGCGGTGGCCTTTTTGACCTACGGCGCGATCGCCGGGGTGTACGCCTGGCGCGAACCGGGCGCGGGTCCGCGCCTCGCTTCCCTGGGCCTGACCGCCGCCGGGGTCGGCGTGGCCCTGGCCGGCGACCTGTTGACCCTCTTCCTGTTCTGGGAGTGGCTCACGGTGGCGAGCCTGTTCCTGGTCTGGTTCGGGAGGCGGCCTGCTTCGTTTGCCGCCGGCATGCGCTACCTGCTCCTGCACTTGGCGGGGGCGGCGGTGCTGTTGTCGGGCATCCTGCTTTTGATGGCGGAGGGTGTGACGGCTTTTGAGCAGTTGCCCCCCCTGGGCGAAGGCGGCCTGGCGAGCGCCCTGATCCTGGGCGGTTTCCTGGTCAACGCGGCGGTGCCGCCCCTCAACGCCTGGCTGCCCGACGCCTACCCGCGCGCGACCCTCTACGGCACGACCTTCCTGGCGGCCTTCACCACCAAGGGCGCGGTCTACGCCCTCTGCCGGGGTTTCCCCGGCACCGAACTTTTGATCTGGGCGGGCGCGGCCATGGCGCTCTTCGGGGTGGTCTACGCGGTGCTCGAAAACGACATCCGCAGGCTGCTCTCCTACCACATCATCAGCCAGGTGGGTTTCATGGTCTGCGGCGTGGGCCTCGGCACGGCGCTCTCCCTGAACGGCGCCTCCAGCCACGCCTTCGCCCACATCTTCTACAAGGGCCTTTTGTTGATGTCGGCGGGCGCGATCCTCTACGCCACCGGACGTTCGCGCCTCAGCGAACTCGGGCGCCTCTCGGGACCGCTGCGCTGGACGATGATCTGGATGATCATCGGGTCGCTCTCGATCGCCGGCGCTCCCCTCTTCAACGGCTACGTCACCAAGTCGATGGTGCTCTCGGCCGCAGCCTACGAGGGCCGCGCGCCGATCGAGTTCCTGCTGCTGGTGGCCTCCATGGGCACCTTCCTGAGCATCGGGCTCAAGCTGGTTTGGTTCGGCTTCTACGGCCAGGACAACGGCGCGCGCGTGGAGCGAGCGGTGCCCTTTTCGATGCACCTGGCCATGGGCATCGGCGCGCTTTTGTGCCTGGTGACGGGGCTTTTCCCGAGCGCCACGATCTACGCTCTGATGCCCTTCGACGCGACCTACGCGCCCTTCACCGGGCACCACTTCGTCGAGGTGATGCAGCTCCTGGTCGGCACGGCCCTGGGATTTTGGCTGCTGCTCGGTGTGCTCAAGCCGAAGGTCGCCAGCACCCGCGACGTGGACCGCATCTACCGCGGCCCCTTGGCCTGGTTCGTGCGCGCCACCGGTACCAGCCTGCAGCGCGCCGGCCAAACGCTCTTGACGCTCAACGTGGGCACCGTGCGCGGCACCTGGCGAATGCTGCACGCCTACCACGCCCAAGCCGGCCTGAGCACCCTGGCGACCCAGGGCATGATCGTGGTGACCGCCGTTGCCCTGGCCGCTTGGGCGGCCGTGGCCTTGGCCTCCTGAAGGGCCGTTCCCCCCGTACTCCATGCGATCGGCGGGTGCACACACGCATGCCCGGGGCGGACCGGGACGCGGAATCCTCGCGGGGCGAAGCGGGCGGCTGGCCGCCGTGCTGATCGGCAGCCTGGCCGGGCTGCTGATCGCCCTCGTCGCCGCCGAGGGGATTTTGCGCCTGCGCGGCGGTATCCCCGACGAGCGCCTCGGGCTGACCCTGCCAACCTCGCCGGGCAACTTCGAGGAGCGCTACCACTTCGACCCGGAACTGGGTTATGTGCCGATCTTCGGCGAAGACTGGTATGGCCCCCACGGGGCCAAGCCCAACCCCTACTCCATCGACCGGCGCCCGGAGGGAGTCACGCGGGTGGTGTTCGTGGGCGACTCGGTAGCGGCCCGCGGCATGCTCCAGATCAGCCTGAGGGAGCGGCTTGCCGCCCGCGGGGCCGATGGGGATTTCGAGTTCTGGACCTTCGCCGTGGAGGGGTACGCCACACGGCAGGAACTGGGTTACTACCGGCGCTACGGGCGCGCGGCGGAGCCCGACCGGGTGGTGCTGCTTTTCCACCTCAACGACTTCGTGCAGACCCCGGTGCTCTACCAACTGCGCGACGGCCGGGTGGAGGTGCTGACCCTGAGCGGGCGTTTGCGCGTGCGCCCCTGGCTCGTCCAGGCGAGCCAGCTCTATCGCTGGTGGGTGGCGCGGCGCCTAGGCAAGGTGTCCGAACACGACGATGAAGACGCCGCCCGGGCCGAGGTGCGCGCCAGCCTGAGGGATTTCCGCGACCTGCTCGCCGCGGACGGTGTGCCCTTCGACGTGCTCGTGCTGCCCTTCTTTGGAGACCCGGGCATCCTGCCGCCGAACCTGCGGGCGATCCTGGAGCAGCGCCGCGCGGCGGCCTCCGCGATCCTTGCGGAACTGGGCATTTGGCACCTGGACCTGACCCCGCCCATCGAACAAGCCCTGGCCGAGGGGATCACGGTCGACGAGGTCCCCCTGGACTGGTACCACCCGAACCTTGAAGCCGGGCGAGCCATGGCCGCGTTCCTGGAGCAAGAGGGCTTCCTGGAACGCTTGGCGACCCGTTAGCAGGCTGCGAGCGCGTGGTGCGCGGGCACGGCCCACGGACATCTGCCCCGCGCACCCGAGGCACCTCCCCACCCCGCCGCCAATCGCCGGAAGCCACCCACCGACTCCGGCGGCACGCCCCTTTACCGAGCCGCCGCGACGCTTACACTTTCGGACCCGAATTCCTGACCCCGGCCGAGCGCCCGGGGCTCCCCGGTCCCCCACGCCCCCGCCACACACCATGCTCGCCCTCGTCCCCATCCTTGCGTTGCTGCAAAACCCGGCGCCCGCCGCGGTCGAAACCCAGCCCTTCGCGCCCGAACGTTTCCTGCCGGCCGAAACCGTGGCGCTCATGACCCACGACAACCTGCCCGGCGTGCGGCGCGCCCTGCGCGGCAGCCGCCTCGGCGCGATGTTGTTGGAGCTGCCCCAGGCCCAGGAGATGATCGCCTCCGAGCCGCCCGCGGCGGTCGCGCACCAGTTGTTCTTCCGCGACGCCGCCACCGACGCGGACTTCCTGGCTGCCATGGAGCAGCGCGGGGATATGGAATTCGGGGAGTTGGCCGAGGCCTTCCCCCTGGCGCGGCTGCTTTGGGATGGCTTCAGCGGCGGCATCTCGGTTGCCTTCGCTCCCCCGGGCCCCCAACCCGACTGGGAGGAACTCCAGGCCATGTTCGAAGCGGGCATCGAGCCCGATTTCGACTTCGAGGACGAAGGTTTCCTGGTCGTCTCCGCCCAACACTCGGCCCCGGCCGACGAACTCATCCGGCGCTTCGGCAGCCTGTTCGAGGCGGGCGATCAGCCCTTCGAACGCATCAGCCTGCACGGCATCGAGTGGTTCGTGTTGCGCCAGACCTTCCTCACCGGGGCCTTGGGTGAGGGCGGCGACTGGGAATGGGCCCACGCTTCCGAGGAGTTCGACTCCGACCCGTGGGGTGATGCCCACGAACTCGAAACCGCGCCCGTGGAAGTCGAAGAAGTCCTCCCGTTCGAGTTCGAAGTCGAAGGCGATTTCGACATCGACTTTGGCTCCTACACCGAGTTCGGGGGAGCCTTCGGCTTCGGCGCGGGGCACATCCTGTTCGCCTACAGCGAATCCGACGCGCGCGCCATGCGCGAGATCGAGAGCCTCTCCGCCCGCCTGGCAGGACTCGGCGAAGGCGCCCTGGCCCAAAACCCCCGCTTCCAGTCCTCCGGCATCGCCCGTCCCGGGTCCCACCGGGGGGTGCGCGGATTCGTGGATCTGGCCGCCCTGGTGGCGCTTCTGCCGGTCGAAATGATCGAAAGCCAATTCGACGCGGCGGAGCAGGGTCTGCTCGACGCCTCGGGCCTGACGCGCCTGGAGTGGATGAGCTTCCACCTGGGCCACGATGGTGAAGGCCGCTTCGGCGGCGGGATGCAGATGCCCGTTCCGCAAAACTCGTGGATCTCGCGGGCGACGGACCTGCTGTTGCCGCCGCCCCTGGCCCTCTTGGCCGGGCTGCCGAATCTGCCCGTCACCGTCAGCGCCGGGGGCATCGACCTGGCCGGCCTCGTCGAACTGGGCCTCGAAATCGCCTCGAACTTCGAACCCGAAGCCCCGGCGATGTTCGAGGAAGCCATGGACGAGATGAGCTCGGCCCTGGGCATCGATCTCGTCACCGACCTGATCGGCAACCTCTCGGGGACCTACGCCGGCTTCCAATACGGAACGTGGCCCGAGGGCCAGCGGCCCCGTTGGCTCACCGAGCTGCCCGAAGGCGCGGGCCTGGGTATCACGCCCATGGCCTTCGCTCTCCCTGCGGTGGATCCGAAGGCCGCTCTGGAAGCCCTCGCGGTCCTCGGGGAACTGTCCGGTGGAGTCGTGCGCATCGGCCCCCCCGAAGACCTGGCCGGATTGCAGATCCACAAGGTCGATGTAGCCCTGGGTGAGACGGGCCTGACGGGTACGGAGCCCGAGTTTTTCGTGGGGCGCAGCGCGAACGCCCTTTTGGTGTCCCTGCGGCGCGAGGACCTGGCGCACTTTTCCGCCGCGGCGGACGCCGGGGAGAATCGGCTGCTCTCCGCCGGGCCCTACCCCCGACTGCTGGCCCAGACCGACCTGCGGGGCATGCTGAACGTCGCCGCCCCGGGTTTCACCATGCAGACGCTGCGCCAGCAGTTCGAGCAGCTTCGCGAAATCTCCGGCGGGGAACTCGATGAAATGATGTCGGCCTTCGGCCTCGACCTCGATTCCATCACCGGAGCACTCGAGCAAGACAGCGGCTTGCTGATGGCCCCCGACAAGTCGCTGGTCAGCCGCATGACGGTCGAAGGCGGCGTGCTGCGCATCACCTGGGGCCAAGAGTGACCCGGCCCCAGCGCCCGTGGGGAGCGCGAGTCGCTCCCCGCGGGGCGGCTTAGGCCCCCGTCAGCCGGAGAGTTCCTCGAGCCACTCGTCGGCGATGTCGTAGTTGGCGTAGACCTTCTGGACGTCGTCGTTGTCCTCGAGCTCGCCGATCAGCCGCAGGAGGCGCTTGGCGTCGTCCTTGTCCCCCACCGGCACCAGGTTCTGGGGCACGTAGCCGGTTTCGCTGGAAAGCATCGCCAAGCCGGCCGCTTCCAGGGCCGCCTTGGCGGCCAAAAACTCCGTGGCGGGACCGTAGAAGGTCGCCACGTCGCCGTCGATCTCCACGTCGTCCACGCCGGCTTCCAGGGCCAGC
This sequence comes from Planctomycetaceae bacterium, assembly GCA_050480685.1. GTDB lineage: Bacteria > Planctomycetota > UBA1135 > UBA1135 > JBJHAV01. The sequence continues at coordinate 6,430 of JBJHAV010000172.1, forward strand.
TCCAAGAGCGCTTCCTCTTGGCGCTCGCCGCGTTCCACGGCGATCACGGTGCGGAAGTCGAAGAGGAACGCCACCGAACCTTGGGAGCCCAGGTTGCCGCCGCGCTTCTCGAGCAACGAGCGCAGGTCGGCGGAGGTGCGGTTGCGGTTGTCGGTCAGCGCGGTGATGACCAGCGCCACACCGCCCGGGCCGTAGCCCTCGTACACCAAGTCCTCGAACTCGCCGCCGCTCTTGTCGCCCGAAGCGGACTTGATCGCGCGCGCGATGTTGTCCTTCGGCATGTTCTCGCTCTTGGCGAGTTCGATGGCGTACTTGAGCTTGAGGTTCTGGTCCGGATCCGGTCCGCCCTGGCGCACGGCGGACATGATCGCCTTGGCGCACTTGGAAAAGACCTTGGCGCGCTTCGCGTCGACGGCGTTTTTGCGCCGCGCGATGTTCGCCGAGTGGGAATGGCCTGCCATGGATCGTAGGGGCTGAAACGAAGCGGCCGGCTCCGAGTCGTCCGCGCGGTTGCGGAGGTCGGAGCCGGCCGAGGAGTCGTGCGCTGGCGTGCCGCGGGGTCGCGGCCGGGATCAGCGCTTCGAGAACTGGAAGCCGCGCCGGGCTCCGCGCCGGCCGTACTTCTTGCGCTCCTTCACGCGGCTGTCCCGCGTCAGGTGTCCGCCTTCGCGCAGACCCTCGAAGAGCGCCGGATTGACCAGCTTGAGGGCGCGGGCGACACCCAGCTCGACTGCACCGGCTTGGCCGTGGGGACCGCCGCCGTCCACGCGCACGTGGATGTCGTAGGTCACCTCGTCCCCGGCCAGGGCCAGGGGAGCGCGCGCGGCCTGACGGTCGCGGGAGGTCAGGAAGTAGTCCTCGAGGGGCTTCTCGTTGACGATGAAGGTGCCCGAACCGGGGGCCAGGCGCACACGGGCGACGGCGCTCTTGCGGCGGCCGAGACCGTGGGTGAACGAAGCGGTGGTGCTCATCTTGAAGAAAGGCCGGAGGGCCGCGCTGGGAATCAGGAGCTGCGCTTGGCGCGGCGCGGAGTGGTGACTTGCTGGGGTTGCTGAGCGCCGTGGGGATGCTCGGCGCCGCCGTAGACCTTGAGACGCTTGAGCATCTGACGGCCGAGGCGCGTCTTTGGCAGCATGCGCCGCACGGCCAGGGTGATCAGTTCCTCGGGACGGCGCTCGCGCATGCGCTCGAAGGGGATCTCCTTCAGGCCGCCGGGATAACCGCTGTAGAAGTGGTAGCTCTTCTGCTCGGCCTTGCGACCGGTGAGCACGGCCTTCTCGGCGTGGATCACGACCACATGGGCCCCGGTCAATTCGCTCGGGGTGTAGGTCGGCCGATCCTTGCCCATCAGGTGTTGGGCGATACGCGCGGCCATACGGCCCAGGGGCTGCTCGGAAGCGTCGAAGAGCAGCCAGCGTTCCTGGAGTTCGGCGCCGCGGACGTGGGTGGTGGTCATCGGAGGAAGGGCAATTGCAGGCCGAAGGCGGCCGCTCGCGGCCGAGACGGGCTCGGACGCGGGGAAAAACCCAAAGGAAGGAGGCGGGAAAGAAGACCGCGCCGAGGGCACGAGTCGGGGGTTCCCGGGGCCCTCGGGCGCCAGGAAGGGCCCAAGAGAGTAGCGGCGAGCCCATGGGTGGGCAAGCGGCTGGAAACCGTCCTTCGTCCCAGCGCGGCGAACCGGCCGGCTTCAGGGAAAAGGCACGCAGCGCACCCAGCGTTCCCCTTCCCCCGGCGCGGGTTCCAGGGCCGCGACCAGGGCCCCCACGCCCTGGGGCAGGCCGGAGACCAGCCAGCCCGGGGGAGCCGGAGGCGCGGCGCCGCCGGGGAGCTGGGGACCGTGCTCGGGCAAGGGCGAGCCGACCTCCCAGGGCCCGAGCCAGGTCCAGGTGCCGTCGGCCGAACGCCGCCAAGCTCCCGCCGCCCGGCCCAGGCGGTTTTCCTCCGGATCCAGATCCGCCGCCGCCCCTGGCGGGCCCTCCAGATGGAGCGCCAAACGCGCCCCCCGGGCCCGGGCGCTCCACCCGGCGCGGCTCTCCCCGGGCGCCGCCTGGGCCTCCAGGGTGATCGCCGTGCCGGGCGGGTCGACCTCCAGGCGCAGCACCCGGGCGCCCGGCGGCGGCGCGATGCGGCCTTCGGCCACCTGGATCCAAAGGGCGCGCTCGGAGCTGCGCGCCAGTTCGAGCACGGCGATCGGGCGCTCCAGGGCCGGCCGGGGCCCGAGAGCGGTGCCGAGCAGCGCCGCTCCCCCCAGGGCCAAGAGCCCGGCGGGCACCGGCCGCCGGCGCCCGACCAGCAGCACCGCCGCGCCCAGGGCCGCCGCCGCCAGGAGGGCCGCTTTCGAC
>JBJHAV010000173.1:0-8743 GCA_050480685.1 Planctomycetaceae bacterium
GCCCGGACGGGGAGCGCGCTCTTGGGCTTCGTTCACACGAATCGGGCGACCGTCGATATCGGCGCCGTCGAGGGCGGCAATGGCCGCCTGGGCGTCAGCATCGGACCCCATCTCGACGAATCCGAAGCCGCGCGGGCGGCCCGTTTCGCGGTCCGTCATGATGGTCACGTTCTGGACGGAGCGTCCGTCCTCGCCGAAGGCCAGTCGGAGAGTTTCCTCGGTGGTCTTCCAAGCGAGGTTGCCGACGTAGAGTTTCTTTGCCATTGGAATCGGTCAGGGAAGCAACAGCACCCAGGACCGATCGGCACGCATCGCAACGGGTCGGGTCACAGGGGCTGGCAGAATCCGCCGGGGTTACCCCGGCGAGAAGAATCGAAAAGGAGAGGGAGCACCGGATCGGTCACCACGGAAACTGCCAGGCTCGAAAGCCCCTGTCACGCCGTTGCGATGGAAGGAAACCGTCCGGGTCCGAGCCGTGGCGGACTCGGCGACGCCGCCGCGAGGCGGAGCCCCCGGACCCTTCGGGCGCGGAGTGGGATCGTCGCTAGGGACTCACCCAGGGCCTAGCTTGTCGCCCCTGCGCCCGGCTGTCAATGGCGCCGAGGCCTTCCCCGGCGGGATTTAGGCGGCCTTGCCGGGCGCCCGTGCCGCCCAATCGGGCGGGATACCCGGCCGGGGCCCCGAAATGGAGCCGCGCCCGGCCCTGGAGGGGGCCGGGCGCGGGTTCCGGGGGCCGGCGGGGTCATCCCCGTGGGGAATTACCGCCGCGCAGGGGGGCGCGACCCATCGATCGGCCCGCCGGGGCGCGGTCGACGCTGCGGCCTCGGGGTGGAATCCCCGGGGGCTGGGCACGTCACTTGCGCTTGATGTGATAGGTCGTGCCGCGGGCCTTGCCCTTCTTTTCGATGACCTTGGCGTCCATCAACTCGGTCAGGGTGATCTTCAGGGCGTCCTGGTTCGCGCCGAGCATGGAGACCAATTGGTTGATGCGCAGCCCGTCTTCCTTGGACAGGGCGTTCAGCACGGTTTGGGCGTCGACGGCCACGCCACCGCGGCGACCGGCGCGCTTACCGCGCTTCTTGGAGGCGCGCTTGCCGACCTTTCCGGCGACGGGCCCGTGGGAGGCGGCGGCGGGGGCGCGGCGGGGAGCGGCGCTCATGGAGCTACCGCCTCCGAGGGCGGCTTGCACCGCATCCACTGCGGCCTCGCGGACCAGGCTCTCCAGTTGGCGGGCGAAGTCGTTGATGCACTGATCGATCTGGGCCTGGATGTTTTTGGCCATGTGTCTGTGTTCCGTTGGGGAGTTTCGAGGGAGAGAGAGGATTGGTGGTGGGGTTCGCGAAGAATTCACCACCTGGGGGAACAATCCAAAGGAATAGGCATCGCCCCGGTTGGATGCAAAGGAAATCCAAGCAAATCAGCGCGGCGAAGGTGACTTTGTTGGGCGGCGCGCGGCAGAGTTCCGCCGGATACACGCTGGTTCACCGCAAAACGACTCCACGCCTTTTGCGGTTGGAAGCCCGCGCGGCTCGAACGCCGTCGGTTCGGAAACCGATCCGGGTTCGATCGCAAACGCAGTCCTTGCGTCGCCATGGCGATCGGTTGACCTCACCGCCCGCGTGGTAGTCTCCCGCGCCGACCCGTCTCGGGCATCCGGCGAGAACCATCGAACGCGCACCCGTGAGTTCAGCGAACACACCTGATCCGGCTCCCCGGAAGGCGGATTTCAGCCGCTCTGCAGCCCGTCCAAGTCGGTTGCCCTGGGCGCTTGTGGCCCTCTTGGTCGCCGCTTTCGCCTGGGTGTTGCTGCAGACCGCCTGGCTGTGCGACGACGCCTACATCACCTTTCGCGCCAGCCAGAACCTGACCGCCGGGCACGGGCTCGTTTGGAACCCGACCGAACGGGTGCAGGCCTTCACGAATCCGCTTTGGATGTTCGCTGTGGCCGGCGCGTACGCCTTGGTGGGGGATATGTACACGGTGGGCATCGCGTTGTCCCTGGTCTGTTCCCTGGGGGCGTTTCTGCTGCTGATCGGCCCCTTGGCCCGCGGGCCGTGGGCGGCGGCGGCCGCCGCGGCCTGGTTGCTCGGCTCCAAGGCTTTTGTCGATTACTCCAGCTCGGGACTCGAGAACCCCCTCAGTCACCTGCTGCTCGTGCTGCTCGCCCTGGCCGGGTTGGCGGCCTTGGCGCCGGGGGTGGAGCGCCGGGCGGCACTCGCGTGGGCGCTGCTGTTTGGTTCGCTCCTGCTGGTCAACCGGCTGGACCACGCGGTTTTGTTGGGCCCCCTGGGGCTGCTGATCGGCGTCCGAGGCATCCGGCAGTTGGGAGTCGCGCGCACCCTGGTGTGCACCGCGCCGCTTTGGCTTTGGCTGGGTTTTGCGACCCTTTATTTCGGCACTCCCCTGCCGAACACGGCCTATGCCAAGGCGCTCGAGCTGGGTGTTGAGCGGTCGGTGATGCTCTGGCAGGGCTGGAGCTATCTGGCCGATGCTTGGCGCCACGATCCGGCCACGATCGGCGCCCTGGCCCTGGGACTCGCAGCGGCCGGCGCCAAGCGCGATCGCTGGTCCGTGGCCCTCGGGCTGGGTGTGCTCTTGCACCTGGGTTACGTGATCTGGGTCGGCGGCGACTTCATGCGCGGCCGGTTCCTGGCGGCGCCCGTGGTGGTGGCGGCGATTCTGCTGGTGCGAGCTCCCTGGTTCGACGGTCCGCGCCGGGCCCCGAGGGTCGCGTGGGCCCTGGTTGCGGCGGCGCTCCTGGTGGGCACGGCCTTCACACCGCGCCCGAATCTGACCAGCGGCGTCGACTACGCACGTGTGCCGTCCGAGCGGGGCATCAGCGACGAGCGCGGTTTCTACTATCACTTGACCGGCTGGCGCCGGGATCGCGCCGAACTGCACGCGCTGCTGGACCTGCTCGCGGACCGGCGGGAGGGCTTGCGCACCCCGGGCATCGATTTGGTCCTGGCGCCCAACATCGGCATGGCGGGTTTCATGCTCGGCCCCGAGGTGCACCTGGTGGACACCCTGGGGTTGGCGGATCCGCTGCTTGCGCGTCTGCCGGGGCCGCCGACCGGTGAGTGGCACGTGGGGCACGTGGAACGGCGTTTGCCGGAGGGGTATTTGGAGAGCCTGGCTCTGGATCAGAACCGAATCGCCGATCCCGGCCTGGCCGAGTTCTATGGGGATCTGCGGCTTGCGACCCGCGGGTCGCTTTGGGCCCAGGGCCGCCTGAGCGCCCTGTTGCGGCTTTGGCGCGGTGTGCACCGCCCGGCCGTGGAGGCCTATCGGGCCCAATACGGCGAGCTTTTGACCCGTCCCGTCGCTGCGTTGGTCGAAACCCAGGCCCTGGGAACCGTGGCCGCCGGCGACCCCTGGTTCACGCCCGGTTCCGTCGCCCTGCCGGGGCGCGCCCTGCACGTGCCCTTGGGCGAAACGCGACATTGGGAGGCGTTCGAAATCGGCCTGCACGCGGGCCGCGCCTACGTGATCGTGGTCTCCGACGGCCAACAGGGCTTAACCGCCGTGGTCACCCCGGTGGTGGCGGGCACCGGCCTGCAGCCGCACGCCGTCCACCTGGGCCCGGACGTGGCCCGTCAGGGTTTTTCCCTGCTCGCGATCGACACCGTCGGCGACGAACTGGCCATCGGCGCGGTCGGCTGGATACGGCTCCCCCCCGAAAGAAACTGAGCGTTTCCGGGACGAAGCGCGGATTCCCGCGCGTCCCACGCGCACCGAAAGAAGGCCCGCGGCCGAGTCGGCTCGACCGCCCGCGCCGGTTCCAGGCGGATGGCCCCGCCCTATGCTGGACAATCGAGATGGGACGCAAGGGAGTGTTTGTGTGCGCCGGGCTCCTGGCGCTCGTTCTGGGGGTGGTTGCCGCTCGTCCGTACTACCTGCATTTGCTGCGCACAGGGCGCTTGACGCCGATCGAAATTGTCGAGGCTCTGCGGGATCCGTTGCCCGTGCGCGGCTGGGATGCGCAGGGCCTCTACCTGGGGGACGGTCGGAGCGTCGCGCTGCCTGGACTGCGTGCCCTGCCCGCCGATTCGCGCGCATTGCAGGAATGCACCCGGCGCGGCGTGGAGATCGATGCCGATGGGCGGGTGTGGGGGCTGGTCCCGATCCACCACTGGTGCGGCAACGATCCGGTGCGCAAACACCTCGCGCGCCTGGACTTGGCGGAGCTTCTCACCTATCTGCAAGTGGGAGAGCCGCTCACTGCGCCCAAGAACGCGGACCAGCGGGTGCGAGTGCCCGGCGGCCAATTTTCCCAGCACGGCTGGAACGTCAGCGAGTTCTACGGTTACCAGACGTGGCAAGCGGGGGTGTCCGCCGGCGATTGAGGATTGCCCGGGCCCTGGGCGCCAGGCTTCCATGGAAGGCGTGAGGCAAAGCTGCCGAGGGATGCCGTGACGTTGCTCTGGGCCGCCTCTCCCATCCTCGTGATCCTCGCGCTGCTGCTGGGCGCGAAGTGGTCCGCCGTGCGCGCGGGGGCGCTGGGCGCACTGGTGGCGGCCGCGGTGGGGGCCTGGGTCTTCGGTTTCCCCGGGGAGTTGGGTCTGGGGCTCGCGAGCGGACTCGCGGGAGCGGGCGCGGAAGCCGGCTTCACCGCTCTGACGATCCTGTGGATTCTCGGGCCGGCGCTTGGGATCCACGAGCTGCAGGTGCGCACGGGCTCCGCCGATGTGCTCCGCGCGGCTTTGGCGTCTTTCTCTCCGGATCCGCGCATCCTGGCCCTCCTGGTGGCCTGGTTCTTCGTGCTCTTCATGGAAGGCGCCGCCGGATTCGGAGCCTCCGTGGCCCTCGCCGCCCCCTTCCTGGTCGCGGCGGGTTTCCGCGCCATCGATGCGGTCACGGTGGCTTTGATCGGCCATGTGGTGGGGGTTTCCTTCGGCGCCGTCGGCACACCGATCTTGCCCCAAATCGCGGCCACGGGCGCGACCGGACTGGAGTTGGCCCGGGCCGGCGGTGTGTACCACTCGCTGCTCGGTTGGATGCCGCTGGCGGCCATGGTGCTCTTGGTGCAGCGCAGCAGCCCCCCGCCCCAGGCCGGCGCCCGCCCGCCCATCCTGCCTTGGACGATCCTGGCATTTGTCTGTTTTGCTCTGCCCTACACCCTGCTCTGGGCGTTTGTGGGGCCGGAGCTACCCACGCTGGGCGGGGCGCTCCTGGGCGGCGCGGCATTCGTTGGGCTGTTGCGGTGGCGCCACCGGGGGGGCGCAGGGCCAATCCCCGCAGGGCCAAAGCCGCCCTCCCCGCCCCAGGTCCTGCGGGCGGCAGCGCCCTACCTGGTGCTGATCGCGGCGGTCCTGGGCACACGCCTCGTTCGCGGCCTGCGCGATCGGCTGCAAGGCTGGACCTTGGACTGGGAGCTCTTCGGCGCCTTTTCCGGCTCCATCCAGCTTCTCTATCACCCGGGCTCGATGCTGCTGGTCGGCTTCGCCCTCGGAGCTTGGCTGCAGCGCGTTTCGCCGGCGGACCTCCGAGCCGCGTCGCTTTCCGCCATCCGTCGCCTCTTCCCCGTGGCCGTGGCCCTGGTGGCGATGTTGGCCGTCTCGCGCCTGATGGTGCACGCTGGCATGACCGATGCCCTCGCCCTGGCGGCTGCCTCCGCCGCCGGAGGTGTCTGGCCGGCCGTCGCCCCCTTCGTCGGTGTGCTCGGCACCTTTGTCACCGGATCCGCAACCGCCTCCAACATCCTCTTCTCCGACTTCCAGCGCGAAACCGCCCTGCACATCGCAGCCCCCGTCACCGGCGTCGTCGGAGCCCAGGGTTTCGGCGCCTCCGCCGGCAACATGATCTGCCCCCACAACGTCATCGCCGCCGGCGCCACGGTCGGCCTGGAACGACGCGAAGGCGAGATCCTGGCCCGCACCCTGCCCATGACCCTGCTCTACACCTTTGCCGGCGGCCTGCTCGCCCTCCGACTGCTCCGCTGACCACCCTCTCCCCAAGACACTCGCCCGACCGCCAGAGTTTCCGGAACCCACACCGGTCAAATCCTGCTCGACCCGACACTTGGCTACAACCTGTCTACTACTAGCCTCGCCAACCCGCCAACCCACTCTCAAGCCGGAAGCGCCACTTTTTGCGAATCCATTCCCACGATGGCCAGATTGGCCTTTCGCTTTATCGCGCTGGCGATTCTCGAAGCATTTCTATGTGGATGGACAGTGAATGGGCGTCCATCGAGATCGAGCGTCCTGACGAGGGTGGGATCGCATTGACTCTGGACGAAACGTTTGGAATCGCCAATTTTTCGGTCGTTAGCCCTTCGGGCAAGGGGGCGGTGCTCATTGGTGATGAGCCGACGCGAAGTTTTCTCGGGGCGGAGTTTCGTCAGCATGGTGTTTACGTCTTGCCCCGGGCGCACGGCCGTTCTCGCCAACCGGATGGCTCCAGCCGAATCGTTTTGGCACTCGAGGATGGCGAGTTTCCCCGCCTCGAAGGCATACACGACTAATCCCTGGCTCCGCAATCCAACGCGCCGGAATCAAGCTCTGTTCCCTGTCGATCGCGGGCCCGCCCAATGTCAAGGCTCCGGGTCTGACCATCCTCGCCCCCGGTGGCAAGGTGATTGCCACCTGGACGCGATCGACCTGAGGGTGCGCGAGCGCATGGGGCTCATGCCTTGGGGCTCGAGGCGTTTCGCATTGTCGGGAGCCGTCTCTTGCCCGACGTGAATGCTATCGCGGACTTCTCGTCGATCTCGAATGCCGCTGAGCTGGAAGAGACCGTTGCTGAAGCGCTGCGGTTTGCCCGAACCCATGCGGACCCGGATCTGTTCCATGAGGTCACCCTAGCGGGCGATGTGTCGCCCAAAGCGCCAGGGCAGGCTGCCGCATAGCGCGACCGGGTTGGCGGGGCCTGATGAGGAGATCCAAGGCATTGGTCCGCCGAATGCAGCGCCTCGCCGCCCTTTGTGCCCCGGGTTCGCCGGCCCGTGGTACTCTCGTCTGGTCCCCAAGCCTGTCGCAGGCCTGCACCCCATGGAGCTACCCCCCGGCTCTCAATCTCCTCTCCTCCGCTGTCCTCCCGGCCCCGTCCCCGCAGCCGGTTGTTCCGATCGATCGGAGGGCTTCTTGGCGGTGTACGCGAAGCGTGGGCGGGGTGGTGACCCACATCCACTTGGACTGGGAGAAGGTTTCATGATGGGTCGAGGAAGAGCCGCCGGAGCAGACCTTTGGGGTCCGCGAAGTCGGTCACTGCTGGCTGCCTTGGCGGCGCTCTTGTTTTACAGTCTGAGTTTTGGTTTCGGCGTCACTCCCGCATTAGGCAGTGGGTTGAGCCACCAGGCCGTCGAAGATCGTGCCCCCTTCGATAACCTGCAGATTTCGCTGGTGCTGCCCTCTGTCTTCGACCTATCTGGCGCGCGCCTGGAGATAGTCCTCGCGAATCAAGATTCTGAGGTTGAGTCGCACACAACCCCTCTTCGCTTTTTGATGAGTGACGATGCCCACCAGGTTGCCATCGGACTGTTCCCGAGGGTTCCAGCGGGCGAGTACAGGGTGTCATTGCGCTCAGAGTCGATTCTTTCTCCAGACGGTTCCGCGCTCGCTTTGCGCAATGTGAATGTGGAGGAAAACCCAAAAGAAAGCCTCGGTTCGGGCTCTGAGGATCTGTCAGCCCGGCTTCGGGAGGTGTTTCTTCAGGTTGAGGATTCCGCCGGCGCTGCGGTCGAAAACTTCGTGATCGTCACGCAATGCCCCGAGAGTGGATTGTACGACCGCCAGATACATCGTCGGGGCGATCGTGCCCGGGTCTGGTTGTCGGGCGGCCCGATCCAATGCACGATTTTTGGGCCAGAGGGCCAATGGAGGGATAAAGTCTTGAAGGCTGGCTCCATGCCCGTCCGCCTGCAGGCTGCAGCAGGAGGCACGGTTCGGTTGACCGTTACGATCGAAAATTGGGGCGATCGTCGGCGCGAGGATCTGATGGTGCTGTCTTTGTCGGGTTCTGTATCCCAAAGGATAGATCACATGTTTCAGGTAGATGCCGGACACTTTGTCACGGAGCTTCCCCATTCAGGGCCCTGGGAACTGTTTTTGGCGGGCCCTCCGAGCGGCGAGCAAATAATGGGGATGCGGAGATTGGAGCACCAAATAGTTTATGCTACCGTGCCGAACTCTGCCAAGGACCTGTCCGTGAATGTTGTCCTTGAGGCCAAGATGCTAGGTTTCGCCAAGGGTGAGGCGGAGGACTAGGCTTAGGATTCAGCCCCGTGAAGTTTCGACGGGTATACGGCTTCGCGCCTGTTCACGAGGATGGATTCGTTGGCAGCTTTGGCGCTTCCAGCTTGGGGACCCGCCGCACCCCCGGCTGGGGCTCGCGGCGAACCGTCACTGTGCATCACCCCCCCCCCATCACCGCGTCACGTCGGTCCGGCTGCGGCTACCTGCGGACCCGCCAAGCGGACCCAGCACATGTCAAGGATCGCCTGGTCAGGTCCACCCCCAGTTCGGCCAAGCTGGTCCACCTGAGAGGGTCTGGAAAACGGGCTCAGGGGGCCTGGAAGGGCGTGCCGCGGGGGGCTGGCAGGAGCGGCCCGGACCGGCTGGAAAAATGGGCCGCTCAGTTCGGCCAAGCTGGTCCACCCCGTGCCCGCCAGGGGCCCCGGCCGGGCCGCGGGGGAGCTGTGGGGAAGTCTGTGGGCAGGTAGCGGTGTGGGCAGGTCCCGCCCCGCGGTGCTGGGGAGCTGTCCACGCCGCGTGAGCTGTCCACGGACTTCTCCACGGCGGAG
>JBJHAV010000174.1:0-8721 GCA_050480685.1 Planctomycetaceae bacterium
CTCGGGCCGGGCCACGTCGGGGGCCAAGCGATGGCCGCCCGGGGCCAGGCGGCTCTCCAGGGCGGCCAGGTCCCAACCGGCCTGGGCGGTGAGCACACCCTCGGCCGGTTCGTAGATCGGCTCGGCCAAAAGACGCGCGGTCCCCAGGGCCAGATCCGCCCGCGGCGGCAGCGGCCGGGTGTCCACTTCGCTGCCCCGCCCAACCGGCAGCACCACCAGGTTCCGCCGGGCGGCGGCGCGCAGCACCTCGGCGGCCTGCTCGGCACTCGCGGGTAGAGCCATCGGCAAGGACGGCCCGGACCAGGCATCGAAGCGGCCCCGTCCGGCCGCGTCCAGGCTCTCTTCGAGCAGCGCCGCGGCGGCTTCTTCCGTGCCGCGCTTCACGGCGCTGTTTCCTCCTCGGATCGCGGAGTGGGGAGCTGGGCCGGGAGCGGCGGCGTGTGCAGCTCCAAACAAGCGCGCGTGGGCAGCAACTTGCCGGGGTTGAGGCGCCGCCCGGGGTCGAAGGCGTCGCGCAGGGTTCCCATGGCGTCCAGGTCGGCCTGGGCGAAGAGCTCACAGAGTCCGTCGCGCTTCTCGTAGCCGATGCCGTGTTCCCCAGAGAGCGAGCCCCCGGCGGCGATGCACAGGGCCTGGATGCGTTCGCCCGCTTCGAGCACCCGCGCCACCTCGTCCGCGTCGCGGGCGTCGTAGCAGATGTTGGGGTGCAAGTTGCCGTCCCCGGCGTGGAAGACGTTGGCGAGTTTGAGCCCCAGCTCGCGGCAGATTTCGGTGGTGCCCGCCACCAGTTCGGCCAGGCGCGTGCGCGGCACGACCGCGTCGGTGACGTAGAGATCCGGCGCCACGCGCCCCATGGCGCCGAAAGCGCCCTTGCGTCCGGCCCACAGTTGCCGGCGCTCCTCGGCGCCCGCCGCGCGGCGCAGTTCGCGCCCGCCGTGGGCCAAGATCAGCGCTTCCAGGGCTTCGGCGGTCTGGGAAACCTCCGCCGCAGTGCCCTCCACGTCCAGCAGCAGCACGGCGTCCGCGTCCGTGGGATACCCGGCGCGGTAAACACTCGCTTCCACGGCTTCGATCGTCAGTCGATCGAGGATTTCGATGGCGCTGGGCTCCAGCCGTTCAGCGATCAGCGCGCTGACCGCGCGGCAGGCATCCTCCAGGTGCGAAAACACCGCCAGCAGGGTTTCGATGCGCTCCGGCACGGGCAAAAGCCGCACAACCACCTCGGTGACGAGGGCCAACGTGCCTTCGCTGCCGACCAGCGCGCCGACCAGATCGAAGCCTGCGGGGTCGAGGAGCGGGCCGGCCGGGCCCCCGGTCAGGTCGAGCACCTCCCCGTCCGCCAGCACGGCCACCAGGCCGAGCACGTGGCGGCTGGTGCTGCCGTGGCGGAAGCAGTGGGGGCCGCCCGAGTTGTTGCCCACGTTGCCGCCCAGGGTGCAGGCCTGTTGGCTCGACGGATCGGGCGCGTAGAAGAGCCCGTGTTTCGCGGCGACCTTCGACAGGTCCGAGTTGACCACACCGGCCTGCACCCGCGCCCAGCGGCCTTCGGGCTCCAGGGTGATCACGTCGCGCATGCGCGCGGTGGAGAGCACCGCTCCGCCCGGCACGGGGGTCGAACCCCCGGTCAGGCCCGTGCCCGCCCCGCGTGCGACCACCGGGACGCCGAAGCTGTGCAAAAGAGCCAGGGCGTCGGAGGCTTCGCGCGTGTCGCGCGGCAGGACCACCAGCGGCGGGCGTTGTTTGTAGAGCGCCAACCCGTCGCTTTCGTAGGTCGAGAGCCGTTCGCGGTCGACCACCAGCCCGCGCGGTCCGAGGCGGGTCTCCAGTCGGGAGAGCAGTTCGGCGGCGGGTGCGGGGTCCGGGGTGTCGCGCACGGCGCCATCGTCGCACCGGACGGGGCCGCTTCCAAGGGGGCTCGCCGCGCCCACCACCGGACCGGGAGCGGATCCGTCAGAAGCGCAGGCGCCCGAGCCGCAGGACGGCGATGAGCAGGATCACGAGGGCGAAGGCCAGGGAGGTGCCCAGGGAAATCCAGGCGTTTTGGCGCCACGGTCCGCCCCAGCGCAGTTCCATGCTCTCCATGGGGGCCGCGGTCGCCTGGCGCCCGGTGCGATTTTTCGGCTCGCGGCGCTCCGGCGGCCCCTCGCGAACGAGCCGCAAGAGGGCGTCCGTGTCGGTGGTCTTGGGCAGCACGAAACGCGCCACTTCGAGCCCGCTCAGGCCGACGCGCACGAAACTCGGCACGCCTTCCTTGAGCTCCACTTCGGCCGGCGCAATGCCCTGCTCGTGGGCTTTGTTGTGGCGCTCGGTCTCCATGAGCGTCCAGCCCACGTGCACACAGCCGTTGAAGCCGACAAAAACGAGCGTCAGCAGCAGACTGGCCATGGCGCTGCGTGTGAGCACGCCGAACAGCACGGTGACCGAAAACAACAGGGCGAAGCGATAGAGCAGCACCGGCAGGGACCACAGGAACGCCGGGTCGCTGTGACCGGAGCGCACCAGGAAACCCAGGTGCATGCCAAACACGAGCAGACCGCTGAGCAGTGCGATCAGCAGGAGGCCCGCGCCGTAGCGCGTGATCAGCAGCAGGCCGCGCGAAACCGGTTTGGAAAAGAGGGTGTCGACGGCGCCCCGCTCCAACATGCGCGGCACGAAGAAGGCGGCGGCCAGGAGGCAAACGAGCACGCCGAAGGTGCCGACCACTTGGTCGACAAAAAGCATTTGGATGCTCTCGACCAGGACTTCGCGGGCCGCGCCCTGCTCATAGGCGGCCAGGCGCGCCAGGTCGGTCCAACCCAGGTCCGCGAAGCTGTAAAAGCGCCAGCCGAGCACGATGCCGTCGTCGCGCACGCCGATGGCGAAGGTCGCGAGCACGACCAGGGCCGCCATGGCGGCGATGGCGCGGAAAACGCGATTGTCGAGCACCTGGTGCCAGACATCGAGGGCCAAGCCGGTCCACAGTGCGCGGTTCATGCCGGTCCTCCCGTGCCTTGGGTCCCCGCGCCCTGTTCGATTAGGTCGATGAAGGCCTGCTCCAGGGTCAGGCGCTTGGGTTCGATGGCGCGGATCGGGGTGCCGTCCGCGCGCAGCCGGTCGATCGCCCGGCCGAGTTCCTGTTCGTCGGCCAGCAGGTCCACGGAGCGCGGCGTCATGCCGAGCACTTGCCCGCAGCCCGCCATGCGCTCGGTCAGGTCGGTGAGTTCGCGCCCCAGTTCGATGTGCACCGCACCGGTGCCGCGGGTCAGCTCTTCCATGCTGCCCTGGCGCAGGATGCGTCCGCGGTGCAAGATCACCACCGAGTCGCACATCTGCTCGACTTCCATCAAGAGGTGCGAGTTGAGGAAGACCGTGATGCCGCGCGCGCGCAGTTCGGCGATCACTTCGCGCACCACGGCGCGGCCGAGCGGATCGACCCCGTCGGTGGGTTCGTCGAGGAACACCAGCTCGGGTTCGTGCACCAGGGCTTGTGCCAAGCCGATGCGCTGCTGCATGCCCTTGGAATACTCGCGCACCTTGCGGTCCGCGTCGCGGTCCATGCCGAGGCGCTCCAACCACCCGGGGATGCGCTCGCGCAACCAGCGCCGTTCGCGCCCGCACATCAGGCCGAAAATTTCGAGCACCTGGCGGCCCGTGAGGTGCTGGGGCAACCGGTGGGCCTCGGGCAGGTAGCCCACGCGCCTGCGGAGAGCGGCTTTTCCGGCCGGTTCGCCGAAGAGTTCCGCCCGGCCGGAACTGGGGCGCACCAGGCCGAGAAGCACCTTCACCAGGGTGGTTTTGCCGGCGCCGTTCGGGCCCAAGAGGCCGAACACGCTGCCCCGCCCGATGGCCAGATCGACGCCTGCCAGGGCGGTGCTCACCCGCGGCCGCAGGAGCCCGCGGCTGTAGTTCACCAGCAACTTCTCGACGCGCAGGATGGGGGCCGGATCGTTCATTGGTTTTCTCCCCCCGGTTCGCCCTCGGCGCCCACGAGGGCCGCGCCGATCCAGCCCGCCGAGGGGCCGAGCCCGGCGGGCAAGAGCTCGATTTCGGCCAAGCGCCGGCCGTAGGAACCTCGCTCCAGCCCGCGGCGCACGCCGGGTTCGAGCAGGTCGAAGGCTTGGCCGAATCCGCCGCCGAAGGCAAAACAGCGCAGGTCGAGCAGGTTGACGGCGGCCGCCAACCCCAAGCCCAGGTCCTCGCCGACCTCTTCTAGGAGCTGTCGCTCCGCACCGGGGCCGCGCCGTGCGGCGCGCGCCAGGGCGATCAGGTCGCCGGGGGATTCGGGCGGCAACCCGCGCTGTTCGGCCCGGCGCGCGGCCGCGGTGGCCGAGGCGAAGGTTTCGAGGCAGCCGCGCCGCCCGCAGCCGCAGGGGGGGCCTTCGCTGGCGATCTTCACGTGACCGATTTCGCCGGCCAGGCCGCGACCTTCCCAAAGATTCCCGCCGAGCACCAAACCTCCGCCCACGCCGGTGCCGAGGGTCACGAAGAGCAGGTCGGGCCGGCCGGCCCCGGCGCCCAGGCGCGCTTCCCCCAGGGCGGCCGCGTTGGCGTCGTTCACTAGGCGCACACTGCCCGGGGCCAGGGCGAGGGCCCGCGAGAGAGCCGGCCCCAGGTCGGCGCCGTCCAGCAAGGGGATGTTGGGCGAAACCTCGATGCGCCCGGCGGCCGTGTCCACCAGGCCCGCGACCGCCAGCCCGAAGGGCCCCATCGGCCGGCCATCGAAGAGTTCGCGGGCGAGGGCGGCCAGTTGTTCGACCAGGGCGCCGAGGTGTTCGCGCGCCAGGGGTTGTTCGGTCTCGGCGCGCACCTCGCCGCGCGCATCCAAGCGCCCGGCCTTGACCGCTGTGCCGCCGATGTCGATCCCGATGCGATCGGCAGCGCGCTTGGAGGGGTTTTGCCGGCCCACGGGATCACCGCCCGCGGATGCGACGCGTGACCCGCCGGTACGCCTTCAGGTAGTCGCCGGCCGCGCGCTCCCAGGAAAAGTCCTGGCCGAGCAGACGCCGCGTGAGTTCCTTCCAAGTGGCGGCGTCCTTGTACTGCTGCAGCACCTCGACGATGGCATCGTGCAGACCGTCGCCGCTGTAGGGTTGGAAGTGGAAAGCGAGGCCCGCGCGCGGCTTTTGGAAGGCGTCGGGCAGCACGTCCTCCAAGCCGCTCTGGGAATAGAGCATCGGCACGGCCCCGTAGCGCAGGGCCACGGCGAAGAGCGAGTTGGCCGGCTGATAGCGCGAAGGCATCAACAGCAAATCGGAACCCGCCAGCAGCCGGTGGGCGGCCGCCGGGTCGTAGCCGGCGATCACCCGGAAGCGTCCCGGGAAGGTGGCCTCGACGGTGCGCAGGCGGCGGTGCATCTCCTCGCCGCCGGCGCCCATCACGACCAGTTCCAGGTTGCGCTCCAGCAGCGCGCCGAGGACCTCCGCCACCAGATCGAAGCCCGAATCCGCATCCCAGCGCCCGATGTGGCAAGCGAGCAGGGTGCGCGGCCCGTTGTCTAGGCCGAGGTCCGCCTGCAAGGCCGTCTTGCACTTGCGCTTGCCGACCAACTCCTTGTCGTCCAGGGAGTAGTTCGCCGCGATCAGCGGGTCCGTGGCCGGATCCCAGGTGCGGTAGTCGACGCCGTTGTGGATGCCGAGCAGTTCCTTCTTGCGGCGCTGGAAAACGTCCTCGAGCCCGTAGCCGCGGTCGATTTCCTGGATCACCTCGGCGTGGCCCGGCGAGTGTGTGCACAGGATCGTGCCGAACTCCGCGCCGGCCTTGAGGAAGTTGACCTTGCCGCCCAACTCGAGGCCCTCCGTGAAACGGAAGTACTCGTGGGGGATGCCGAGCTTGGGCAGAATTTCGCGCTCGAAGGTGCCCTGCATGGCCAGGTTGTTGAACGAGAAAAACGTCCCGGCGCGGCTCAGCGGGTGGTTGGCCGCTTTGCGTTCTTCGTTCTCCAGGAAGTCGAGCCGGTGGAAGAGCGGCACGAGGCCCGCCGTCCAGTCCAGGCAGTGCAGCACGTCGACCGGGAAGTTCAGCTCGTCCACAGCGGCCAGCACCGCTTTGGCAAAGAGCCCATAGCGCCGCCAGTTGTCCGCGTAGGGGCCGTTTTCGTCGCCGTAGGGGAAACGGTCGGCGAAGAGCGACGGGTGCTCGAAGAGGTAGATCGGCAGCCCGTCGAGTTCTCCGGTGAGCACGCGGAAGGTGACGGTTTCACCCGGTCGCGTGGCGGCCACTTCGGCCACGGGCTCGACTTCCTTGAGGTTGTCGAGCACCAGCTCGCGAGTGCGCGGCAGGAACACACGCACGTCGGCGCCGGCCCGCCGCAGGCCGAGGGCCAGGTCCTGGGCGACGCCGGCCAGGTTCGTGCGCCGCACCAGGGAGTGCAGCTCCGGAGTGATGAGCGCGACCTTCATCGGCCGAACCGCGCGTCGGGAACCCCACGCCGGGGCAGGGATAAGCGGCCCGTCTGGGACGGGGTTCGGGGAGACAGGGCCGCGCGGCGTGCTTGGGGGCGGATGACGGGCTCTCCAGGAAGGAACGGGGCGCCGGAACTGCGAGTTCCGTGCCGGGTCGGTCCCCTTGGAAGCTAGAAAAATCGGCCCCGGACTGCATCACCCGAGCTGCCGACTCGGTCCCAAGTCCAGGAACAGCAAGGGTTTAGGGGCGCGGCCCCGAATTGGGGCGAGGGCTCCCGGCGGCCTACTGGCGGGCTGCCTCGTAGAGCGGCAGCACTTCGGGCAGCAGGTTTTGGATCTGCCGGATGCGTTCCTGGCTGCTGGGGTGGGTCGAGAGCCAGCTCGGGCCTCCGCCTCCGCCGAGCTCCGCCATGCGCTCCCAGAAGCCGACCGCCTCGCGCGGGTCGTAGCCGGCGCGCGCCATCAGCACCAACCCGATGCGGTCCGCCTCCAGCTCCTGCCGGCGCCCCCAGGGCATGTGCCAGGCGAGATCGATCAGCGCCCCGGCCACGGGCGCGTACTGGGCGGCCCGGCCCGAAGCTTCCCCGGCCAGCACCAGCCCCCCTTCGATCACCATGTGCTGGGAGACCCGCTCCGTGCCGTGGCGCGCCAGGGCGTGGGCGATCTCGTGGCCCATGACCACCGCCAGGCCGGTTTCGTCGCGGGTCACGGGCAGGATGCCGGTGAAGACCGCCATCTTGCCGCCCGGCAGGCAGAAGGCATTGACGGTGGCGTCGTCGCGGATCAGCACGGTCTCCCAGGCAAATCCCGGGTCCTCGGGGGCGGCGGCGGCCACCAAACGTTCGGTGACGCGCTGCACCATCTGGTACTGGGGGCCGCTGGTCACCCGCGTGTGGCCCTCCAGGATCTGCTCGAAGGCTTCGGCGCCCAGGGGCACTTCCTCCGAGATCGAAAACGCGTTGAAGGCGCGCCGGCCGGTGATTGGGGTGGTGACGCAGGCGACCAGCAGCGCCAGCAGCAGGACGCGGAAGGGCGCCCCGGCGGACCACCGGGCGATCCGGTACACTCCTCGCCCGACGGGCCCAGCGGCTCCCCCGTGCCCTCCTCGGATCATGGCCATCGACGGCGATTCTACCGCTCCTGACCCCACCGGGGTCTCCCTCGATGTGGCCTGGGCCCTGGAACGCTTCGGCGAAGGGGCGCTGTGGGCCGCGGGGGGATTTGCGCAACTGGCGGAGCGGGACGCCGCGCCGGGCCGGACTTGGCAGGCCGGGCGGGAAGCGGAGCTGCGTGCCCTGGTCCCGGCCGCGTCCGCATCCGCGCTCGGCCCGCGCGCGGCGGCCACAGAGGGTGCGACGACGGACGAGGACGCGGCCCGGGCCTGGTCGAAACACCACGAGCGCCTGGTGGAGTGGCTGGGCGGCGCCCTCGGGGCCCTGCGCCTGGCGGCCGTCGGCGCGGGGGATGCGGAGCGCGGCGCAGCCGGCTCGGCGGCCCCGTTCCGCTCGGCGGGTGTGGCCCTTTTGGCCTCCTGCGACGCACTCTCCTGGTTGCTCGAACAGCACCTTCAGCACGCGCCCGAGCCCGTCCCGGCCGGCCTGGAGCTCGAACTCGAGTTCGCCGTGCTCGAAGCGCGCCGCGCGGAGGCTTTGGCCCTCGGACAGGAGCTGCGCCCGGCGGCTCCCGGCCCGCGCGCCCACGGCGTGACCCCCCTCGGCCGGGCCCCCGGGGGCGAGGCCCCCGCACAGACATGACACGACGTCCGGTTCTCTTGGTGGTGCTCGACGGCTGGGGGCACCGGGAGGCGACCTCCCACAACGCGATCCGCAGTCACGCGCCGCGTTTCCACGAACTGCTCGCGCGGTACCCGAACACGCTGCTCTCCGCCTCCGGCGAAGAGGTCGGTTTGCCCCTCGGCCTGATGGGCAACAGCGAAGTCGGCCACACCAACCTGGGCGCCGGTCGCATCGTCTATCAGGAGATCACGCGCATCGACAAATCGATCCGCGATGGGCGCTTTCGGGAAAACGCGGCGCTGCTGGGCGCCATGGACCACGCGCGCCGGGAGGGCACGCGTCTGCATCTTCTGGGCCTGATCAGCGACGGCGGTGTGCATTCGAGCGACGGGCATGTGCGCGCGCTTTTGGGCCTGGCCAAGGAGCGCGGCCTGGCCGCCGAACAGGTCATCGTGCACGCCATCACCGACGGGCGCGACACACCGCCCCGCTCGGGCGCGGGGTACCTGACCGCCCTCGAAGCGGACATCGCGCGCGCTGGCGTCGGCCGCATCGCTTCGGTGGTCGGGCGTTATTGGGCCATGGACCGGGACAAGCGCTAAGAG
>JBJHAV010000175.1:0-8713 GCA_050480685.1 Planctomycetaceae bacterium
GGCCTGGCCCGCGCGCCTGGGGCTGTTCGCCGCCGCCGGCCTGGCGACCTGGGTCGTGGTCGGGCCGCGCGCGGACGAGCGGGAGCTCGGCCGCATCGTCGCCACCTACTCCGGGCCCGTTTCGACCGCGGCCGTGGAGGAAGAACCCTCCGCCCTCGGCACCGTGCGCGCCCTGCGGGTGGACGGGAAGGTGGTCGCTTCGACCCAGCCGGTGGATCTGCGCTTGCAGGTGCTCCTGGGCGCGATCCCGACGCTGTTGCACGGCGGGCCCCAGCGCACGCTGGTCGTGGGCTTGGGCACCGGCATGACGGCCGGTTCGCTGCTCGCGCACCCGTCGGTGGAAAGCGTCGAAGTGGTCGAGATCTCCGCCGCGGTCGCGCGCGCGGCTCGCCACTTCGACGATTGGAACGGAGCGCTGCTCACGGATGCGCGCACGGAGCTGCATCTGGCCGACGGGCGCCATTTCCTGCGCCGGGTGCCGGCGGGGAGCTACGACCTGGTGACCTCCGACCCGATCCACCCCTGGACTCGGGGATCGAGCGATCTCTACGCGCTCGAACACTTCGGCGCCATGGCGCGCGCCCTGGCGCCGGACGGGATCGCGTCCCAATGGTTGCCGCTCTACCAACTTTCCAGCGAGGACGTGCGCACGGTGGTCGCCACCTGGTGCGCGGCTTTCCCCTACACGGAGGCCTGGCTGACGGCCTACGACCTGGCGCTGATCGGCGCCCGAAAGGCCCCCGCCCGCGCTCTGGATTGGCAGGACGAAGTTTTTCCCGGGTCCCTGGCCGAGCTTTTGGCGCGGGTCGGCGTGGGCTCGCCGGCGGCCCTCGGCGCCCTGCGTGTGGCCGACGACGGGGCTCTGCGGTCCTTCGCGGCCGGTACCCCGCCCATGGTCCAGAACCGGCCCGTGCTCGAATTCCGTGCCCCGCGCAGCTATCTGGCGGGCTTCAGCACCGAGGCCTTGGCCTGGGCCGCGCGGGCCGAGGGCCTCGCGCACGTGCCCCCCGGGTCCCAGGACGAGGCGGCCCGGGTGCGCGCCCTGGTCACGCGTTTCCTCGAAGAACTGCCCCAGGGCCGCAGCGCGGCGGCCGCGCGCTACGGCGAAGCGCTGCTCGGGCTATAGTTTTCCGCCCGAACCCCCTCAGCTCCCCCATGAAGATCGCCCTCACCGGCGCCACCGGATTCATCGGTGGCTACATGGCCCGCGGCCTGGCCCGCGAAGGCCACGACCTGCGCATGCTCGCCCGCCCCGGCCGCGAGGCCGCCCTGCCGAGCGTCGAAGGCGTTAAGGCCGAGGTGCACCTGGGCGACCTGACGGACCGCGCCTCCATGGACGGGTTCCTAAAGGATGTGGACCTCTTGCTGCACATGGCCAGCGCCCACGACCACATCCCCGACGCGGAGATGCGCGCCATCAACATCGATGGCACGGAAAACCTGCTGGAGGACGCCAAGGCCCACGCCCCGAACCACTTCCGTTTCTGGGTGATCAGCTCGGCGGTGATCGGTGCCCCGGTCTACAGCTACTACCGGGATACGAAGCGCATCCAGGAAAAGATGATCAAGGCCGAGCGCTTCGACTGGGCATCCTTCCGCCCGACCCTGGTCTACGGGGTCGGCGACACGCGCCACACGGCGCCGCTGCTGCGCCGCTGCGCCGCGCCCAAGGGCAAGTTCCTGATCCCCCACGACGGCCTCAGCAAAATCAACCCGGTCCACGTGGAAGACGTGGTCGACGCGGTCATCCGCTTCTTCGACTTCGAACGCGGCGTCGACTGCATGTACGAGCTCGCCGGCCCCGGCGGCATCTCCTACAACGACTTCGTCGACCAGACCATCGCCGCCGCCGGCGGCGGCCTAAAGCGCAAGAACATCCCCAAGAAGTGGGCCGATATGGCCATCTTCCTCAAGGGCCTGTTCACCGACGTGACCGAAGAGCGCCGCGCCAGCGCCTACTTCAGCCTGCACCACGAACACGACATCTCCAACGCCGTCTTCGAACTCGGCTGGACCCCGCGCACCTACGCCGAAGGCATCCGCCAAGTCGCCCAAGGCAACTGGTGGCGCACCCCCGAAGCCGTCGCCGCCGCCCGCTGACCCGCTGAGTCCGGTCACCGCAGCATCGGGTTGGCCTTCGCCGAACTCGGGCGGCTCAAAAGCGCTGCGTCGCCGAGGAGTACCTCAGCGAACCGCAATGGCGTGATCACCTCAGCGCCTTCGACAGTCACGCCGAAGGGCGCCTGCGGTTTGAGGATGGGTTGGGCCAGGGCGCCGACCTCCATGGGTGACGTGGGCGCACAGGGTCGTGATCCGATCGTCGTGATCCGATCGTCGCGGACGGCATCCATGCCGTGGCGGCGGCAGGAAGGTCCTTCGCGCAAGTTACCGGCTGTTCAGGTGGTGCGTTTCTACCTAAGGATGACCTGCGTCTCCGAGCCTTACGGAGGATTGCCAACTTCCAGTGACGTCTAAATCCAGGCCTTGCGGATGCGGTCCGAACTCGGCTGAGACCCCAGACATGATCACTTGCCAGGCATAGTCAGCGGAAATAGAAATCGATCTCAATTTCCGGTCATGCCCCCAAGTCAAAGTTCCTTTGAAATCATACTCCCACACCACCCGAACGCTCAATTCCTCCACCTCGTACCTATCGTGAGGGCCGTAAACGCTCGTCGCCAAATCGAGCTGATCCCACCACTCCTGAGTCAGGTCGGAAGTGCCGGAGGCGGTGAAGCTCATGCTTCCTACCAGTCCCTCGGCGCCTGCGTGGATCGGGATCGCCACCCGGGGAGGGAGCGCTCGACGTCGCATCCGCCCGGGACTGCGCCTGTTTGGTGCAGCCCACGAGGCAGAGCAGAGCCGTCAACAGGGCAAAACTCAGGGAATGGCGGCTGTGTCGGTCCTCCATTTCCGTCGCTCGTCGGTCCTGGGGCTCACTCTTCGTCGCCGCGCAGGCGGGCGAGGACGGAGAGGTCTTCGATGGTGCTGGTGTCGCCGGTGGTTTCTTTGCCGGAGGCCACGTCGCGCAGGAGGCGACGCATGATTTTGCCGCTGCGGGTTTTGGGCAGGGCTTCGGCGAAGCGCACTTCGGCGGGGCGGGCCAGGGCGCCGATTTCCTTGGTGACGTGGGCACGCAGGGTCGCGATCAGGTCATCGCCGATGGTGACCCCGGGGGCGACGGTGACGAAGGCCACGATGGCTTCGCCGGTGACCTCATCGGGGCGCGGGACCACGGCGGCTTCGACGACCGAGGCGTGGCTCACCAGGGCGCTTTCGATTTCCATGGTCGAGAGGCGGTGGCCGGAGACGTTGAGCACGTCGTCCACGCGGCCGAGGATCCAAAAGTTCCCGGCCGCGTCAAGGCGCGCGCCGTCGCCCGGGAAATAGTGGCCAGGGAACCGCTCCCAATAGGCCGCCCGGAAGCGGTCGGGATCGCCCCAAATGCCGCGCAGCATGCTCGGCCAGGGTTTTTTGATGATCAGGTAGCCGCCTTCGCCCGGGCCGAGTTCGCGGCCCTCGCCGTCCACGATGGCCGCGTCCACACCGAAGAAGGGGCGCATGGCCGAGCCCGGCACGGTGGCGTGCACACCGGGCAAGGGTGTGATCAGGATCGAGCCGGTTTCGGTCTGCCACCAGGTGTCGACGATCGGGCAGCGCTCGCGGCCGATGTGCTTGCGGTACCACATCCAGGCCTCCGGGTTGATCGGCTCCCCCACCGTGCCCAAGAGGCGCAAGGAAGACAGATCGCGCTGGGCGGGCCACTGTTCGCCCCAGCGCATGAAGGTGCGGATCGCCGTGGGCGCCGTGTAGAACACCGTGACGCGGTAGCGTTCGACGATCTCCCAAAAGCGCCCCTCGTTCGGCGCGTTCGGCGCGCCCTCGTAGAGCACCTGGGTGACCCCGTTGGCCAAGGGCCCGTAGAGCACGTAGCTGTGCCCGGTGATCCAACCGATGTCGGCCGTGCACCAGTACACGTCCTCATCCCCCAGGTCGAACACGTAGCGCGCGCTGGTGTAGGCCCCCACCAGATACCCGCCGGTCGTGTGCACGATGCCCTTCGGTTTGCCGGTGGAACCCGAGGTGTAGAGCAGAAAGAGCAGGTCCTCGGAGTCCATGGCCTCGGGTTCGCGCTGGTCGGGCTGGCCCGCCACCAATTCCTCGGCCCACAGGTCGCGCCCGGAGCGCATCTCGATCGGTTGGCCGGTGCGGCGCACCACAACCACGTGTTCGACCGAATCGAGACCTTCGACGGCTTCGTCCACGGTGGATTTCAAAGCGAGCACGTTGCCGCGCCGCCAACCGCCGTCGGCGGTGATCACCGCCTTGCAGCCGCCGTCCAGGATGCGCTCGCGCAGGGCCTGGGCCGAAAACCCGCCGAAGACCACCGAGTGCGCCACGCCCAAGCGCGCCAGGGCGAGCAGCGCCATCGGCAGTTCGGGCACCATCGGCATGTAGACCGCAACCCGATCGCCGCGCTTCAGCCCTAGCCCCGCGAGCCCGTTGGCCCAGCGGCACACCTCGGCGAAGAGCTCCGCGTAGGTCAACGAGCGCCGATCCCCGGGCTCCCCCTCCCAATGGATCGCGATCTTGTCCCGCCGCGGGCCATCCAGGTGCCGGTCGAGGCACACCGCCGAGGCGTTCAGCTTGCCGCCCACGAACCAACGGGCCAGCGGCGCGCCGCTCCAGTCGAGCACCCGCTCGAAGGGTTTGATCCAGGGCAGTTCCCTGGCCATGCGACCCCAAAACCCCTCCGGGTCCGCCAGGGATTCGGCGTGCATGCGCCGGTACTCCTCCTCGCTGGCGATGCGCGCGCCCGCGCGGAAGGTATCGTCGGGGGGAAAGGCGCGGGACTCGTTCAGAACGCTGTGGATGTCGCCCATGCCGGAGCATAACGGGCCCGTCGCTGCCCGTGGGGGCCTTCTTGACCCGCACTTGAAGCGCGGAGCCGCCCGCGCGGCCTAGGATTGCAGAGTCCCCTACCGAAACCCTCCGCGCTGCCGTGACTCGACCCGACCCCACCTCCGAGCCCGCGACGGGACCCAACCCCGCCGCCCCCCCCACCTTCGGCGAAGTGCTCGCCCGGCGCCTGAGCCGCCGCGAGTTGCTGGGCGCCTCCGCCGCCGCGGCGGCGCTCAGCGCTTGGCCCCCCGGTTTGTCGGCCGCCCCCGGTGCGCGCTCGCCGCGGCCCCTGGAGTTCGAAGAGCTCGCCGCCGGCCTCGGCCCCGACCACGCGGTCGCCGCGAACTACCGGGCCCAGGTCTTGATCGCCTGGGGCGACCCCGTGCGGCCCCACGCGCCGCCCTTCGACCCGGCCGCCCAGAGCGCCGAAGCCCAGGAGCTGCAGTTTGGTCAGGGCAACGACTACTTGGCCTTTTTTCCGCTGCCCTACGGCTCGAAAAACTCCGACCGCGGCCTGCTTTTCGTCAACCACGAATACAGCGTCGCGCGCTTGATGTTCCCCGGCGCCGAAAGCGGCAGCCGCACGCGCCAACAGATGGAGATCGAGTTGGCGGCCCACGGCTTTTCGATCGTCGAGGTGCGTCGCCGCGGTGAGAGCTGGAGCGTGGTCACCGAAGGCCCGCTCAATCGCCGCATCAGCGCGCGCAGCGGCGAGCTGCGCATGTCGGGACCGGCGGCCGGCCACCGGCGCCTGGTGACCGGCGCGGACCCGAGCGGCCGGCGTGTGATCGGCACGATCAACAACTGCGCCGGGGGCTTCACGCCCTGGGGCACGGCCCTGACCTGCGAAGAAAACTTCCACGCCTACTTCGACGGGGAGCCGGCCGGCGCCGAGGAACAAAACCACCGCCGCTATCGGCTGGGCCGGCCCGCCTTCCGCCCGGGCCGCTTCCTGGAGCGTTTTCGCCTCGACCGCGAACCCAACGAACCCAATCGCTTCGGTTGGGTGGTCGAAGTCGATCCCTATGACCCTTTTTCCGCGCCGATCAAACGCACCGCGCTGGGCCGCATGAACCACGAGGGCGCCACCTGCGTGCTCAACGGCGACGGTCGCCTGGTGGTTTATCTCGGCGACGACAGCCAAGGCGAATACGTCTACCGCTTCGTCAGCCACGGCCGCGTGGACCCGAACGACCGCGCCGCCAACCGCGACCTGCTCGACGCGGGCACGCTCTACGTGGCGCGTTTTGGCGAGGACGGCCGCTTGCATTGGTTGCCGCTGGTTTTCGGCAGCGGGCCCCTCACGCCCTACAACGGCTTCGAAAGCCAAGCGGACGTGCTGATCGAAACGCGCCGCGCCGCGGACCTGCTCGGGGCCACGCCCATGGACCGCCCGGAGGACATCGAAACCAGCCCCCACACCGGGCGCGTCTACGTGGCGCTCACCAACCATTCCCGCCGCGGCAGCGAAGGCCACCCGGCCCCCGATGCCGCCAATCCGCGCGGTCCGAACCGCCACGGGCACCTGCTCGAACTGTTGCCCCCGGGCGCCGACGGCGAGCGCGACCACGCCGCGCTGGCCTTCCGTTGGGAGATTTTCCTGCTCGCCGGCGATCCCTCCGAGGAAACCCACGGGGCCGCCTACGGCGACGGTGTCAGCGACGACGGCTGGATCTCCTGCCCGGACAACTTGGAATTCGACCCCTTCGGCCGGCTGTGGATCGCCACCGACGGCATGCAGGGCAAAACCGGCCGCGCCGACGGTGTTTTCGGCTGCGAAACCACAGGTGCGGCACGCGCCGTGCCGCGCCGGCTCTACTCCGTCCCCACCGGCGCCGAGCTCTGCGGCCCCTGCTTCACCCCGGACGGCACGACCCTCTTCGTGGCCGTGCAGCACCCGGGCGAGGACGCGGGCTCGACCTTCGAGGCCCCCAGCACCCGCTGGCCCGACTTCGTCGACGGCGTCCCGCCCCGGCCCGCCGTGGTCGCCATCCGGCGCGGGGACGGCGGACCGATCGGGGGCTGAATCGCGGCTCTGCCGCTATGCTCCCCGGGGTGACCCCCGGATGTGGAACCGAGCCGGCCAGTCGCCCGTCACGTACCCCATGGGCGCCGAAGCCGTGAAGGACGTGGTGCACAGCCTCGAGCTGGAGCTCGCGGACCAGCACCGCGGTCTGTGGCGGTCTCTGAGCCTGCGCACGGCGCGCCACGGTTCGGAGAGCCCGGAGTACTTCGTCACGCGTCTCCTTGCCTGGGCGCTGCACTGGGACGAAGGCATCGAAATGCGCGCCGGCGTGTGCCTGGGACACGAACCCACCCTCTGGCTCGACGACCCCATGGGCGGACTGCGCCTTTGGGTCGACGTGGGCCGCCCCGACCCCGACCGCCTGCGCCACGCGGTCTCGCGAGCCGCCGAAGTCGCACTCTACGCCTGCCCGGCCGACGAAACCGCCCTGGCCGCCTGGAAGAGCAAAGCCTTCCAGGGCCGCCGCCTGCCGCGCTTTTTCCTGCCGCCCAAACCCCTCGTGGAAGCCGCCGCCGAGCACCTGGACCGGCGCCTGGAGTGGTACCTGCAACGGGACGGAGACGAACTCCTGCTCGCCCTACCCGGCGCCACCCTCGAAGGCACCCTGGTCGAAGTCCACCTGGGCCCGCCGCGGGGCTGAGGCAGCGAGAATCTGGGGCACGATCGACGTGACCCGGGCGTTGCAGGCGAAGGCCGGGAAGCCGAGCAGGTTCACGGGATCAGCGCGCGCCCTTCGATTCCCGGTGCGGTTCCAGGTCTCAACCCGTGTTGAGCCCAAAGACCAACGGCCGCGAAGCTCATCGTCCGGCCCTATCCGGGCAGGAAGGTCACCCGCAGACCACGCGAGAGCTCGATGGGGAGTCCCGGCAGGGCTCCGACCACGGCCGCCTGGAAGAGCAGGGACTGCCCGATCAAGTTCGGGTCGTGCGGGATGGGCAAGATCGCACTGGCCTGCCCCTGGGTCACGGTCAGATACCCCAGGAAGAACTTCGATGGAGCGGGCATCAGCATCCACTCTCCGATCCCGGGCAGGAACAGACCACAGCCCGCCGGGGTCAGGTTGGGAAGGCCCGCGTAGAGCAGCGCAATCCCCTCAGGGTAGGCCCCGGCAGCAAGCCCTAGGGTGAAGTTCTGGCCGACAGTTGCCGGCCCCGTCGGCGCGCTTAGCACCGCGTTGTTGCCGAAACAACCGGGCACGCTGACCACCGACTTGGGGCAGCCCTGCCAGCGCGCCATGTAGCTCTCGCCGACGCCGGCCACGCTCCAGAAGTTGCCGCCTGCGAAGAGCGCTTGCTGCTCGCCGCTCTCGAGTACGGCCAGGGCATGAATCTGGGTCCCTCCGCTCCCGCCACTCGTGCTGTCCGTGCCGACAAACTCGATCGGGAGAGGCGACCACCCGGCTCCGTCCCAACGCTGGATCGAAGCCTTGGCCATCGGCAAGGAGCCGGATGTCAAAGCCGCGTGTAGCGCCGGTCCGCTGCCCCCGTCAAAGCTGACAAGGGCGTGGACGCCGCCGGCCCAGTTCATCGAAGAGGGCAGCCCAGTTCCCACAGCCGACCAAACCGTGCCGTCCCATCTGGCAACCCCATTGGCCGCGGCACCCCCGGCGCTCTGGAAGTTGCCACCGGCATAGAGTGCAGACCCGGTCCCATCGTCAAACACCAGCAGCGTGCGGACGTTCCCGTCCAGCCCGCTGCCGAGTGGGGACCAGTTCACCCCATCCCACTTTGCCGCGCGATTTGCGGGAGCGCCGGCGAGCACCAAGAAGGTGCCGGCCCCGTAGAG
>JBJHAV010000176.1:0-8614 GCA_050480685.1 Planctomycetaceae bacterium
ACAGGCCAGGGCGATCCAGCGGGGCGACACGGGCTCGGCGGCCAGGGCCAGGTCCTCGCCCGCGCCGCGCCGGTCGAGGGCCCGGGCCCACTGGGCGAAGGCCAAGGGGATCAAAATCCAAAGGCCCGCGCCCCACACCCGCGCGCGCGCCAGGCCGGCGGTGTCGCGCTCCGACGCGCCGTCGGGACCGAGCAGCTCCGCGGCCGCTTCCCCGCCGCCGAACAGGGCCAGGGCGCCGATCAGCGCCAGGCAGAAAAGTGCGAGGGGCCCGCCCAGGGTGCGGCGCGCCGCGAGCCAGGCCAGGGCGGCGAAGGCGCCGGGGGTCACCGGGGGGCCTCCCCGCGACCGCCGCGGTGACCGTGGCGGCGGTAGAGGGCGCCGAGGGCGGAGGCGGCCGGGCGAGGGTCGGCCGGAGTCAGGCCGAGGGGGGCCAGGCGCTCCGTCAAGGGGCCCAACTCGAGGGTCGAGCCGCCCGGATCGCGGGCGCACTCGATTTCCACCCGCTCGGCCTGGGCGGCGACCTCGGCGATGGGGCCTTCGAGCACCAAACGGCCCTCGACCAGCAGCGCCAGGCGTTCGCAGGCGCCGAACAGGTCGCCGGGCGCATGGGAGCAGACCACCGCCGCGACGCCGCGGTGGCGCGCTTCGGCCAAGAGGTCGGCAAGCGCGTCGAGGCCCTCCGCGTCGAGCCCTAGGGTCGGTTCATCGAGCAGCACCAACTCCGGCCCGTGGGCGAAGGTTTGGGCCAGGGCGAAGCGGCGGCGCTGTCCGCTAGAGCACTTCGAAAGGGGCTGGGAGGCGAGCTTCGCGAGGCCGAGGCGCGCGAGCCAATCGGGCACGAGGGTGCGGCGCTCCGCCCGCGCGAGGCCGCGCAGGGAGAGCAGGAGGTCGAGGGTCGCCGCCGGTCCCAGCTCTCCGGGCCACGGGCAGCCCTCGGGCAGGTGTCCGATGCGCCGCCGCGCGGGCGGCTCCAAGGGGTCGCGGCCGAGCACCCGCACATGGCCCCCGTCGGGCCGTTCGGCGCCCGCCGCCAGGCGCAGCAGGGTGCTTTTGCCCGACCCGTTGGGGCCCACCAGCCCCAGGAACGTGCCCCGTTCCAGGCCGAGGGTGACCTCGGACAGGGCCGCGCGCGGGCGCAGCAGAAAGCCCGAGCGGTACCGCCGCGTGACGCCGCTCCAGGCGACCGCCGGTCCGTGCTGTTGCCCCATGCTCGCTGAGCCTGACCGGCCCGCGCCCGCGAGGCAAGCCGCCACCCGGCCGGGCGCGGGCGGGCGGTGGGCTGCGCCGCGCCGCTTTGGGGCGGCGCTCCTTGCGGCGCGGGCTGCTACCTTGCCGCCCCATGTGGAAACTCGTCGTCCGAGTGCCCGGGGCCGAGGCCCGGGTCGTCGACCTGGCCGCCGGTGCGCGGCTGGGCAGATCGGCGGACTGCGAGCTGGCCCTCGCGCACCCGTCGGTCAGCCGTCTGCACGCGCGGGTCGAGGTGCGCGGGCCGGCCTGGTTCCTGGTGGACGCGGACTCGCGCAACGGGCTGCGTGTGGGCGGGCGGCGCGAGGCGGAAGTCGAACTGCGGGCGGGTCTGCATGTGCTGATCGGCGAGGTGGAGCTGGCCTTCGACGAGCTGCCGCCGACACCGCCGAAGCCGGCGAGCTCGGCCGCGCCAGCCCTCGACGAAAACCTCGACTTCGAGGTGGACATCGACGCGCTGGTGGCGAAGAGCGCGGTGGGCGAAGGCGAAGCGCTCGAACTGGAAGATCCCGGCGAGATCCGGCTGCAGGCTCCCGCGGCTGCCCGCCCGGCACCCGGTCCGCAGCCCGCGCCGCCTTCGGTGCTCGATCGCCAAGCGCTCGGTCGCACGCGGCGCGAAAGGACCGGACTCCTCGGCGCGGACCTGGCGCAACTGCCGGGCTGGCAAAAGGCGCTGGTGGCGCTGTTCGTGCTCGCCGCCCTCGGTGGCTCCGCTTGGCTCGCTTTCTGGGCCGTGGGGCTCTTGCGCGGCGAATGAGCTTTCAGGCGCCGCGGGCCGCCTCGCACCAGGCGCGCACCAGCGCATCCGCCGCCGCATCCCAGGTGTAGCCAAGGGCGCGCTCGCGGGCGGCCGGCGGTGGGGGACCGGCGCCGAGCGCGGCCGTCAGGGCCGCGCCCAAAGCCGCGGCATCCCCGGGTGGAGCATAGTGGGCAAAGGGCCCCGCCAGGGCGCGGTGCACCGCGAGGTCGGAGAGCACCAGCGGCACCCCCGCGGCCAAACCTTCGAGGGCGGGAATCGAAAAACCCTCCAGCAGGGAAGGCACCACCAGGAGCCGCGCGCGTGCATACAGCCGCACCAACTCGTCATCACCCACGGCGCCGGCGAACTCCAGGCGCCCGGCGGCGATCGCCGCTGCGCCCAAACCTTCGAGGCGCCGGCGCTCGGGCCCGCGTCCCACGAGCACCAAGCGCGGCAAAGCGGGATCGGATCCGAGGGCTTCGATCAGCGTCTCCCAGCCCTTGCGCGCCTCCAGGTGGCCGACGCCGAGCAAAAAGTCCCCGGGCGCACGGGGCGCGAGCGCCAGATGGTCCCAACCGTTGGGCACCACGCGCACACGGCCCACCAGCCCCGGATGCAGCGCGAGCAATTCGTCGCGCACGGGCTCGCTGACGGTCAGGGCCAGATGGGCCGAACGGGCCGCGCGGCGGATCGCGATTCGCCCCAGGCGCGCGCCGAGGGGACCGGAGCGCTCGGGATCGACCCGGCGCAGATCGTGCAGCAACCACACGCTGCGCGCGCCAAAACGCTCACTCCGACGTGGGTGCAGTGGCAGGTGTCCCTGGTGCACCACCTGGAAGGGAGCGCCGGCTGCTTGCGCGCGAGCAAGGACGCCGCGCAGAGCGCGGCCTTCGCCCAACCAGCGCCGGGCGGCGGGTCCCGCGGGGACGTCGCTTTGGAAAACCTCCCATGGCGCGGTTTCGCCCGGCCACGTGGCGCAATCCCGGACGAAATCGGGTTCTTGGCGCCCGACGAGCAAACCGAGTGTCCCCCCTTCGGCCGCTAGCCGCGCGGCGGCCCGCGGCAGGATCTCGCGCGCTTGGCGCGCCACGCCGCTCGGGCCGAGGCCGAGCACCGTGCCCACCACCAGCACCCGCGGCGCGTTCATTGCGGCTCACCCCAAAGGCGCGCGATCTCCGCGGCGGTGCGCGCCGGATCGAACGGAAGCGCGCGCGCGCGCCTCGCCTCTTGGTTGCGCTCGCGGCTGTCGAGGGCGCGCTGGATCGCGGCGGATAGGTCGGCTGTGTCCTCGACCGAAGCGCATTCGCCGAGTCCGCCTGCGGTTTCCGCCTGCACACTCTGCGCGGGCACGACCACCGGGCAGCCGAGGGCCAGGGCTTCGAGCACCGGCAGGCAAAAACCCTCCGAACGGGCCAAGGCCAGCACACAGCCGGCGCCCGCAACGAGGCCCGGCAGGTCTTCCTCGGGCCACGGCGCGCCCGCTTCGCCCAGCGCGTGCACGAGCGTGAGCTGCAACGCATTCGCGCGCTCGCGGGCGCGCAGGAGGGCCGGGGTGGGCGGGCCGGTCACCACCAGCGCCGGAGGTTTTTCGAGCCGCGCCGCGGCTTCCAGCGCGCGCTCCAGCCGCTTCTTCGGCCGCGTGCCGCCCAGCATCAGCAGGTAGCCGGGATCCAGCCCCAGGGCACGGGTGTGCGGCTCCGGAGCGCCGCCCCGGGCCCAATCGCGCCAAGCTGCTTCCAGACCCCAGGGCACGACGCGGATGCGCTCGGCGCGGCTCGGGTCCTCGGCGGCGAGTTCCGCCGCCACCCGGGCGCTGGCCGTCACCGCAAAGCGCGCGCGCCGCCGGCCGTGGCGCGCCCACAGGCGGTGCCGTGGCCCCGCGTTCTCCGTTTCCCCGTGGCGCCAGGGCAACTCATGCACCGTGTGCAGACGCACGCCGGGGCCGAAGAGGGGAAAGGCGCTGACGAAGGAGTGCACTCCGGCCAAGCCCAACCGCCGGACGAGCCGCGGCAGGTGCCCCTGGCGCCAGGCCAAGGAGCCCACGCCGGCGGGCGGCGTGAGGGGCACGGCTTCCAAAGCCTCGCAGGCCGCGAGGGCTTCCCAGGTACTGCGCACGACCCGCTGCAGGCCGAAGGAATGGGGGCGCACGAGGGGCGCGAGGTCGAAGCCGACACGCACGGGGCAGAGCCTAGCCCGTAGCGGGGGGGCGCCGCTTGGTTCGCGCCGGGGAGGGGACACTCCCCCAGGGGCGGGAGGGTTCGCACGGCAGCCCCCTGCGCCCTGCGGCGCAGGGGGGCGCAGGGCGCTACCTTGGGGCCGTGGAAGCACGCCCGCGCATCGTGTTCCTGTGCATCGGGAACGCCTGCCGCAGCCCGATCGCCGAGGGCTGGCTGCGGCACCTGGCGCCCGAGCGGTTTCAGGCCGCCTCGGGCGGGGTGCACCCGATCGGTGTGCATCCCCTGGCCATCCGTGTGATGGCCGAGCGCGGCATCGACATTTCGGACCTGCGCTCGGAGTACGTGCACCGCCACCTGGATCCGCCGCCCGAGATGCTCGTGGCCCTGTCCCTGGAGGCCTTGGACCAGGCCCCGCCGCTGCCGGCGGCGACCCGCGTGCTGCGCTGGCCGGTGCCCGATCCGTACACGGTGCGCGGCGACGAAGCGCTGCGCCTAGCGGCCTTCCGCGCGACCCGGGACGAACTCGAGGATCGCATCCGCGAGTGGCTGGCGCGGTAGCGCGCGCGGTTCCCCACAGTCCGCGCTCCTCCGGCCAGCAATCTCCAAGTTCCGGCGTCTCCGGCTTGAGTGTAGGTGGCGCGGGCGCCCGTTGCCGGGTGCTGAGGCCACCCACACGAGACCCCGAAGCGCCTGATTAGTAGAGCGACAAATGGACCGATTCGGTCCCTTGGATGGACACCTCACGGTCCCAGCGGCCGATCGGCTGGGCGTCAATCGCCAAACGCCACGTCCCCGGACCGAGTCCGGTGAGTTTGCCGACGGCTCCTGAAAATGAGTACGCCCCGGCGAACCCGTCCGCTCGCACGAGGACGCTCCACGTGTCGACAGAACTCGCCAGGCTCGCAGGCAACTCCATATGAATCTCCGCGCCCGCTTCGAGCACCACGTCCAGGTGCACAGGCAAGGGTGCCGCCGTGATGGCCGCTACGAACTCTCCGCGCCACGCTGAAAATCGTGAGACGTCGGTCGCTCGGCTGACCTCCAAGAGCCAACGGCCCTTCGGGAGTTCGCACCTGTGGACGCCATCAGCCTGCGCCTTTGCGATTGTCCGTCCGCGGCTGATGCCGCCTGGTGCGGCGTAGCGCACGACGAGATCGCCGTCGACACCCGCTCCACTCCGGAAGCGGGCGTGAATCCGCAGTTCGAACGGCTCTGTCGGCCGGAGCGCGACCACCACGACATCCGAGGCTTCAAACCCGATCGGCGCGCTCCCGCGCTGCGACTCGTAGCCATCGGCGGACACGGTCCACTGCAATTCGCCGACCAGTTCGACGCCGGGCCACTCCATCCAGGTCATGTCACATCGTCCTGCCACTCCGGAGCCGATCCGCTGGGTGTTGGCAGCGGGAGCCCCCGATCGCACCCTCGTGGGAACGTCAAGTTGCACGCTGAAGCGATCGAGTGGAACCTCGGACGCTGCGTCCACGGCCTCCAACCGAAAGAGCGGCGCGGCGGTCGCTTGCAAAATCACGCCGCGCTCTCCCGTGTGGGCGGCTGTGGGAGTCCAAATCCGTGTGGCCTCCCCGCTGACCAGCAGGTACCGGCCGGGCGACAATCCCCAGATCTCGAAGTGCCCATGGTCGTCGGTTCGCGCCTCGCCTTCGTCGAAAGGCCGGAAGCGTCCCGCTGTCCGCTCGCGATCGCGTTGCAGGAAGGCGGTACTGATCATGATCGAGTCGCCCCCGAAGCGCTGGTCTTGGGTCGCAAGGACCAGTGCCCCGACCGCTGGCCGACCATCCTGCTCGAAAAGCAGGCCGGAGATCCCAGCCCCAGTCTCCAGATGGAAATCGACGACGGCAGGTTCGTCCTGGTTCACGAGCACCCCCTCGCGCAGGGCCGGAAGGTAGCCGGCTACCCACGTGCCAACGTCCACAGGGTAGGTGGAGGCTCTGATGGGCACTTGGAAGGCAAACTCCCCGTCCGAGTTGGTGCGTGTCGTCGCCCAGGGAAGAGGCAGCCGCTCCCTAGAGACGATGTCTACACCCGAGCGGCCACCTATCGACTTTTGGCTCGCGAGCTGTAGATACACCAGTGCATTCCCGACCGGCCCCCCTTTGGCGTGGACCGTTCCGGTGAGCGGAATGACTCCAGATTCTCCGCTGTCCTCTAGAGTCTTTCCAAGTGGATCGAGCGGCGCGGCGTCGATGCGGTACTGTTGGCGGATCAAGCCGGTGTCGCTCTCCCTTGGCGGGGGAAGAACGCGATCGTGGTCCCAATCTTGACCTGATCCCGTGGGTGCCGGACCAACTTCATCGGCCACCGACATCCGGGCGTCGCGGCAACCGGGCGATCGCGACAAGATCACTGCGGCGGCGACCGCAAGTGCGAGCATGAACCATTTCTGCATGGGTAGACCTCAGGCGCAATGGCGCGCCGGCTCCGTTTTTCGGTGCCCACCTTCCAACCGTTCCTTCGGACTTCCCACGCACGGTTTACCGATGGTCCAATTATGCGGCACGGGCGCTCCCCAGGTTCGCGGATCATGCCGATGAACTTACAAGGCCCGAAACCCCTCGACGGGTCTTCCGGCATAATCGTGGGGTGGGCGGCCTGGCGGAGCTCGGGGGCCCCTTGGGCCGGGCCGAAGGTCGCTCCGCGGGCCGGAGGGTCAAAGGTGGATCGTTTTGCGCTGGAGGAAGTCTTGCTGGGTCAGTGCGATCGGCTCGAAGGACTGGTCCCCATGAACCAAGTCGATGGGAATCGTCACATGGAACCTCTTCCCTACATCGAGGTAGGCCCGAAGGAGATAGTGGTCCGGGGGCAGGCCTTCCAATTCGAAGTATCCAATCCCCGGGGGATGCGGCAACCGCTGCCGGGGGACGTCGTTCTCCGCCTCGATGGCTGACAGGTACTCCTCGCGGTCCTGCGTGCTCGTTATGCAAAAGACCCTGGCGATACTCGTCCGATCATCGCTTGCGAGGAGCAGTTCCGTTTCGAGCAAGACGTTATCGAGATCGGTCAGGTACAGACCACCGGCCAACCTGCGACGGCCTTGCAGAAAAATATCGAGCAGATGGTCCATCCCCGCTTGAACGAGGACCGTACCCACTTTGACCGAGGCCGGGTTTCCACTTTTCCCCTGCGTCCCCGCGTAGAAGGCCTGCCAGGAGCCCGGGTGCAGTTGGATTTCGTATTCACCCCGCTCATCGGCTCTGGTCGATGAGTGTTCTCCCTCCTGGTTCTCGAAGAGCACCCCAGCTCGCGCCAGGGGCAACCCGTCGAAGCCGATCACCAAACCCCGCACGGTTCCCCGCGCCAACAGGGGCTCATTCGCGTCCAGGATGCCCTCGGGCAGAGGGGCCTGGGTAGCCTCCGCCGATTGCTCCTCCACGGGCCCCACGCTCAGTCGTGCGGGAGGGACCGCGGGAGGCGCGACGCGCGTGGGCGTTTCGCTTGGCGCGTCAGGCAAGGCGGGCCCGGGCGCCTTCTTCGATTCGAAGATCTTGAGCGAAAGGAAAACAAGGGTCAAAAGCAGGCCGGATACCAACACAATCCACGCGATTCGATGCATCACGAGCACCTTCGGGAAGAGCCAAGGCGGAAGTTGTGGGCCCGCGGCACGGAGCGCCGCGGACCCGTCCTATCTTAGCCTCAGCAGGGACAAACGACCTGGGGAGTTCTCCGGAAAGTCCACCACGAGGTTTCCCAGATTTCGAAGGTCTCCTGTACCCCAAAGACGATGCCGACACCGTCCGGCGCGCTGGACCATCCCCAGGAAGTGGTCTTCGTCTTCTTGTACCTTACTTGGTAACGAACGTAGACCTCGATGCAGTCGCCTTCCAGGCCGCCGTTTTGCACGACTCCGTTGGGCCCGGAGAGTTTTCCGTCCGTGTTTGTGATCGTCACGCTCGCCTCATTGGTCGACTGATTGAATTCTCCCGGGCCGAGCGGGTCATCTGGACTGAAGAAGTCTTTCTCCCACCCTTCGACGCTGTTGGGGAGGACCTCCGCATCCGTCGGCATGCCTTTCTCCGTGGGGTCGTGGGTGAATGTCACTTTCCTCGTTTCGCCCGCAGGCAGACAGTCGCCGGCCTGGGAGCCCATTGCGGGAACGGCCAGAACCAGGATGGCGAGCAACGGGATTCCGAGGGTTTTGTAGTAATTCATGGCGAGTACCAACGATTCCCTGTTTACGTGGGGAGAGGCACGGAAGAAGTTCGGGGATCGATCGTGCGCAGCGCGGGTCCGTGATGGCCCGTCCTGCGGCCCCAACGGCCGCAATGCCCGATCGCTACCGTGTTAGACGGGGAAAGAGGGAGGGGGGGTAGTGGCCCATGGGTTTTTCCGCTTCTCTTTGGCCGGGGTCGCGATCGCCTTGGCTTGCGAGTCCTTACCCAGCGCCCTCAGGGCGTTGGTGTACCAGTAGGTCTGTAGTTTCGGCCAGCGCAGCCCG
>JBJHAV010000177.1:0-8563 GCA_050480685.1 Planctomycetaceae bacterium
GGTCGCTACAGGGGACGGGCGGGAAGTTGGAGCCTGGCACCGTCTTCCCGGCACCAACTGCAGGGGCCGGATAGGGCGTTGCGAGCCTGTGACAGCCCCAGCCGAGCTCTCCTGTAGGCTGTCCTGGAGGCGCGCTCCCATGCGCGCACCGATCCGATGGAGAGTTTGGACCCTTTTGTCCCCGGCCGCGATGGGCTCTGGGACCGTGAGGCTGCGGCGCATCTCGCACGGCGGGCGGGCTTCGGCGCCCATGGCGAAGAACTGGAGCGGCTGGTTGAACTCGGCCCCGAAGGCGCCGTGGCGTACTTCGTTGACTTCGAATCCGAGGACCCGGCCCTCGAACAGGAAATCGCGGAGGCCGGCCCGGAGCTCGACACGACCCCCGGCGCACCCGGTGAGTACGGAGACGGTCCCACCGGACGCCTGCGGCGCTGGTGGCTCTACCGCATGGTGCGCGGCCGCTATCCCCTGCGCGAGAAGCTGACGCTCTTCTGGCACGATCACTTCGCCACCCAGGAAAGCGTCGTGATCCGCACGCCGATCCTGCGGCTCCACAACCACACCCTGCGCGCCCACGCGGGCGGCTCCTTCCGCGCACTGCTCGGCGCGGTGGCCCGGGATCCGGCGATGCTCGTCTACCTGGACAATCGCCTCAGCACCAAGGAGAGCCCCAACGAGAACTGGGCGCGCGAGTTGGTGGAGCTGTTCACTCTTGGCGTCGATCGTTACACCCAAGGGGACGTCAAAGCCCTGGCGCGGATCTTCACGGGCTGGACGACCCCCCGGCCCGACGCCACCGAGTTTCTCTTCGACCCGGATCGTCACGACTCGGGGGACAAGTTGCTCTTCGGAGAGCCCCTGCGCGGGCGCGCGGGTGAGGCCGGCATCGAAGAGGGCGATGAGGCCCTCGATCGCATCCTGGCGCGCCCGGACGCGGCGCCGTTCCTGGCGCGCAAGCTGCTGACCTGGTTCGCTTCTCCGGCTGCGCCCGATGCTGTGGTCGAAGCGCTCAGCCAACGCTTCGTGGAAACCGGCGGATCGATCGCAGCCACCTTGGAGAGCCTGTTCGCCTCCCGCTGGTTCCATGCGCCCGAGCAGCGCCGCGCGCTGGTCAAGACGCCGGTGGACCTGGTGGTCGGCGCCGCCCGCGCCGTGGAAATGCGTCAACCCCACCGCTTCGGCCTGGAAGAGCACCTGCGGCGCCTCGGGATGAACCTGTTCGAGCCGCCTTCGGTGAACGGTTGGAGCCACGGGCCGGCGTGGATCGGAACGGGTTCGGCGGCGCCCAGGCTCAACTTCGCCCTCGATCTATCGAACGCCGCGCACGCGGCCCGCGACGTGGTCGGCCGCTCGACCGTGGACCTCGATGCGCTTGCTGAGTCCGCCGGCGACGCAGGGGATGCGCAAACATGGGTGCGCGGGCTCGCCCAAAGGCTGCTCGGCTTCGAGCCGACAGCCGATCAATTGGCGATCGCCGCGCGTGTTCTGGACGAGGAGGGACCCGAGCCCGACTCCGAACGCGAGGCGCGCTCCTGGCGCCGCGCCCGCACGCGCGCAGCCCTGCACGTGGTGTTCGCCCTGCCCCAGGCCGTGCTCGCCTAGCGGGAGACATTCAGCGATGACGATGAGACGACGACAGTTCCTTCAAGTGCTCGGCGGCGCGGCCGCCGGCTTGGCCCTCGGGCCCCGCTGGTTGCATGCCTTGCCGGCAGCGGATTCGACGACCAGGCGGCTCGTGCTCGTTTTGCTCGACGGCGGGAACGACGGGCTGAACACCCTCGTGCCGTTCGGCGACGATCACTACCACCGACTTCGCCCGGCGCTCGCCCTGGATCCCAGGCGAGTCCATCGCATTGATGAACACTTTGGCTGGCACCCGTCCCTCGCGAAGCTCGCGCGGCGCTACGGGGAGGGGCAGGTGGCCGCGGTGCAGAACGTCGGCTACGCGAACCCCAACCTGTCGCACTTTCGCTCCATGGACATTTGGGAGAGCGGTTCGCTCGCCCAACCGCTTCCCACCGCCGGGTGGATGGGGCGTTTGGTGGACGAGCGGCGCGCCGCAGGCAGCTCGCCCATGGAGCTGCTCGCCGTGGGTGAGCTCGCCGCGCCCCTTTCCCAGCGCGCCCAGCGCCACACACCCTATGCGGTGCCCGGGCGAGACGCCTTCCGCATCCGCGATGGGGGCCGTATGGAGGCGCTGCTCGAACTGAATGCGCTGGATGGGACCTGCGGTGCCGCCGCGGCGGCGCGCGCGGTCCATTCCGCTTCCCTGGCCCAACGGCAAATGGAAGCGGCCCTCGGGCGCAAAGCGCACAGCACCTATCCGGACTCACGTCTCGCTGGAGACCTAGAGCTCTGCGCGCGGGCCATCGAGTCCGATCTTCCGGTGAGCTGTTTCCACGTGCGCCAGGGTGGCTACGACACCCACGCCAATCAGGCCGAACCCCACGCCGCCCTGCTCGAAACCCTGGATGGAGCCCTGGACGCTTTCTTGGCGGATTTGGAGGCCTTCGGTGCCCTGGAGCGAACCCTGGTGCTGGTGGTCAGCGAGTTCGGTCGCCGGGCCGCGGAGAACGGCATCGGCGCGACCGCGGGCACGGACCACGGGGCGGCTTCGATCGCTCTCATGCTCGGCGCCGCGGGCGGCTCCAAGGGCCTCGTAGGCGGCCTCCACGGATCGCCGCCGCGCCTGGATGCCCTCGATGGTTACGGCAACCTGGTGCATGAGATCGACTTCCGGCGGGTGTATGCCGACGTGGTGGAAGGTTGGTTCGGGCTCAAAAGCGCGGACGTGCTCGGCGCCGCGTTTGAACCGTTCGGGGCGGTGCGCGCATGAAAACCAAGTGGACTCTCGTGGGCGGACTGTTTGCCCTGGCTTCCGCCTTCGCGGCGATTTCGAGCGAACACGTGCGCGAATACGGCGGCGAGCGGCCCGCCCCCGGCCCGTTCCCCGAGCCGCCGCCGATTCCGCGCGCTGAAGAAAAAGAGCATGAGCCTTCCGGTGGCAGCTTGGAGCGCGATGGGGCGACGGTCGATCGCTTCGGGGCGCAGGGTCAAACGGCGCGTTATCGCTTCGAATCCGCCGCAGGGGAGTTCTCGATCTTCGAGCTGGAAGTGCTTGGATTCGCCCGGGGCTGGGCCGCCACCGCAGCGATCGCGATACGCTCCGGCGAAGGGGAACCGCTCGTGCGCGTGGAACGCGCCGGAGGCGGAAACTTTGCGCTCTTTGTGCCCTTCGAGGCTCCTGACGACGGGATCTACACCCTCGAACTGGAGGCCCTCGCCCAGCACTATCGCTACCGGCTGGTGCGTCATTCGGCCTTCGTTCCGAATCGCCCGGACGAACGCATCCTCTTGGCTTCGGGCGATGAGGCCTTCGGCTACTTTGCTCAGCCTGGGGACAGGGTTCCGTGGCGCATCCATCGCCCGGCGGGGGAGGAAGTGAGGCTGAGCGTGCGGCCAGCGCGCGAGCAGGACACGACCGCCTTGGCCCAGCGCCTAGAAGCCGCTCTGCTGGCGTGGCTTGGAGAAGGACCGAACTCCCTGGAGGGGCTCGAAGTGCAGCTCGCGCGCGCGGCCATGACCCCCGGGCCCCGCGGGGTGGGCCTCGAATTCGCGGTGCCCCACTTGAACGGCGGCGCACAGGGCGGCGGCAGCACCCTGCGGCTCGCACCTGTGCCGGACGGCACGGGCGGGCCCTTCGATTTCGAGGTTGCGCACCAAGCGGGTCCCGTGGGCGGCTTCTACCGGCTGATCGTCGAGCGCAGTCCGCAGAGCTTTGAAGTCAGCCTGCGCGTCGGTGACATGGAAGACGATCCCCTGGAGGGCGTTCACGTTTCCGCCTGGCTGGAGCCCCTGCTGGAGCCACTGGCCGAAGGGCGCAGCGACGCCGAGGGCAACCTGATCCTGATGTTGCCCGCTGGCGACCATACCCTGCTGCTCGGGGGGCCGGAGGGCGCCCCGTCGCGGGTGGAACGCGTGCGTGTGCGGCTGGACGGTCCGCGCGAGCTGAACCTGGTGCGCTCCGAGGGGTAGCCGGGAGGGCGTGCCGAGCGAGGCGATCGTTACCATGCGCCGATGGATTCCATCGGCATCGGCCTGATCGGTCAGCGCTTCATGGGGCGCGCCCACTCCAACGCTTTCCGCCAGATCGGGCCCTTTTTTGAGCCCCGGCGTGTGCCGCGTCTGGAGTTGGTTGCGGGCCGCGACGGGCGCGAACTCGAAACATTCGCGCGGCGTTTTGGTTGGCGGCGCAGCACCACCGATTGGCGCGAGTTGGTGGCGGACCCCGCGGTGGATCTGGTGGACGTGGCCACGCCCAACCACTGCCACGCGGAGCAGGGTGTCCTGGCGCTGGAGGCGGGCAAACACGTGCTCGTGGAAAAACCCTTGGCCGGAACGCTAGAGGACGCGCGGCTCCTCAAGGACGCGGCCCAGCGTGCCCGCGATCGCCACGGCAGCCGGGCCTGGGTTTGGTTCAACTACCGCCGGTGTCCGGCCGTGGCTTTCGCTTGGCGGCTGCTTCGCGAGGGAAGGCTGGGGCGCATCCGTCACGTGCGCGCCCACTACCTGCAGAGTTGGGGCGGCCCTGAAACGCCCATGAGTTGGCGGTTCCGCCGCGCCGAGGCCGGCTCCGGCGCCCACGGGGACCTCAACGCCCATTCCGTGGATCTGGCGCGATTCTTGGTGGGTGAGCCGATCGAAGTGGTGCACGGCGCCGCGGCACGCACCTTCGTGACCGAGCGGCGAGAGATTCCCGGCGGTCCTCTCTTGCCCGTGGATGTGGATGACGCCTTAGCCTTCAGCGCCGGTTTCGCGGGCGGAGCGCTGGCGACTTTCGAAGCCAGCCGTCTAGCCGGTCCGCACCTGAACGCCAACGGCATCGAGATCTCCGGCGACGGCGGCGCGCTGCGCTTCGAATTCGAGGACATGAACGTGCTGCACCTTTACGACGCATCCCAAGGGGGAGCGGAGGGAGGTTGGCGCCGGGTCGTGTGCACTCACGCGGGAGCCCATCCGTGGATCGAACACTGGTGGCCGGACGCCCATCCGATCGGCTACGAGCACACCTTCACGAACCTGGTCGCGGACGTGCTGCTCGAACTCGAAGGCGGCCGGCCGGTGGTACCCCTGTGCGACGTGGCGGATGCCTTTGAGACGCAGCGGGTGCTTGAAGCGGCACTGATCGCGGCGCGCGAAGGGCGCGCGGTGACCTTGACGGAGGTGTTTTGACCATGGGTCGCCTGGACGCTCTCTTCGACCTCGAACTCGAAGTGGACGGCTACGGGTTGGAGCCCCTCGAAATGGTCGTCGCCAGCGGATACCGGCGCCGCACCACGGTGGCGCGGCTGCACGGGGCGGGATTTTCCGGAGTGGGGGAGGAACTCGCCTACGATTCCGACGATCAAGAGCGTTTCCAGGCGGCGGGCGCACACCTGCTGCTTGCGGGGCGCTACACGCTGGCGACCTTCTCGGCGAAGCTCGATCAGTTGGATCTGATGACGGGGCCACCTTCCCAGCCGGCCTATCGCGCCTATCGGCGCTGGGCCTTCGAGAGCGCCGCGCTGGACCTAGCCTTGGCCCAGGCCGGGCGAACGCTGCCCGAAGTCCTGGGCCGCGAACCGAAGCCGCTGCGTTTCGTGCTCTCGATGGGCCTGGGTGATCCGCCCAGCACCCGGCGCCTGCATAGGCTCATGGAGCTGCGGCCCGAAGCGCGCTTCAAGCTGGACGCGGCTCCATCCTGGGACGACCGCCTGTTGGCCGAGTTGGCCTCCCTGAGCTGTGTGGACGTGGTCGATTTCAAGGGCGCTTACAAGGGCACGATTGTCGATCAACCCGCCGATCCCGCCCTCTACCGGCGCGTGCTCGCTCACCTACCCGGAGTTTGGATCGAAGACCCCCACGGGGATCCGCGCGTCGAGGCTTTGCT
The DNA here is from genome assembly GCA_050480685.1 of Planctomycetaceae bacterium. GTDB lineage: Bacteria > Planctomycetota > UBA1135 > UBA1135 > JBJHAV01. The sequence goes on from JBJHAV010000177.1 coordinate 5,930, forward strand.
CGATGGACAGTGGTCGCGCGTGGCGTGGGATGCGCCGATCCACGCACTGGCTGATCTGCACCAGCGGGTCGGTCGCCTCGGCGCTCTGAATGTCAAGCCCTCGCGCATTGGAACCCTGACGGCTCTCGGTCAGATCTACGACCACGCCTTCGCCCAGGGGATCCCTATGTACGGCGGCGGTCAGTTCGAGCTGGGCCCAGGGCGCCGCCAAGCCCAGCTCTTCGCCGCGTTGTTCCACGCGGATGCCCCCAACGACCTGGCCCCGGCGGTCTACCACGACGCGGAACCAGGGCCGGGCGCGCCGGCTTCTCCCGTGACCCTACGTGTGCCGGAACGCGGCTTGACTCCCGCTTGAAGGCGCTTTCATCGCCGCGGGCGGTTGGGTTCCGAAGAAGCCGTTAGGATGTTCAACGCGCCAGTCCCCCTGTCGCGCCCTCCTCCCTCCGTTCGCCGGAGCATTCCCCGGCGGCGTTCCCCCTCGAATCCATGTTCCGCAGCAGCGGTTCCTATGCCGTCGTCCGGCCCTTGGTCGGGCCGCGCCGATCGTCCGGTTCCGGGTGGCACCCGGTGCTTTGGCTCACCCTGTGCCTAGGTTTGGCGGCCTGTGGGGAGCGCGGTGCGACCCAGGCGGCTGCGACGGCCCTAGCGATCTCGGAAGCGTCGCATGTCGCTCCGTTTCCGTGGGCTGAGGTCGTCCGCTTCGATCCCGATCCGATGTGGGTTTCGGACCCGAGCGATCGCGCGCGCATGGTGGCGACCGGATTGCCCTGGAGCCTGCGCCACCGGCAGGCGGGCATCGAATTTCTCCTGGTTCCGCCCGGCGAATACCTGCGAGGCGCTTCGGATGACGACGGAGAAGCCTCCCCCGACGAGTTTCCGCGCCATCGCGTGCGCATCGAGCGACCCTTCTACTTGGCGCGCCGCGAAGTGACGCAATTCGAGTGGTGGCTGCTCGCCGGGCAGAATCCGTCGACGATGGCCGGACCCAGCCTCCCTGTCACGGATGTGGATTTGCCTACGGCGTTGGGTGTGCTCGGCCGTGTTGGTTTGACGCTACCCCGTGAATCGGAGTGGGAGTACGCGGCCCGGGCAGGCTCCGAGGGCCCGCGGCACGGCCGCCTGGAAGAGGTTGCCTGGTCCTGGGAGGGTGAGCCCGAAGGCCCGATCGCCGTCGGTTCCCTGCGCCCAAATGCATGGGGCTTTTCCGACATGCTCGGCAACGTGGCCGAGTGGACTCGCACACCCTACGACTCGGAGTCCTACGCGCACGCTGCATCGAGCGTCGAGCCGATCCCCGTGCACTTTGACGATCGGCTGATCGGCGAGCAGTTCGTGGTACGCGGTGGATCCTGGCGCAATGGATCCTCTTCGGTGCGCGCCTCTCGCCGCGTGCCCGTGGATCCCACCGATCGCTTTAGCGCCCTCGGCCTGCGCCCTGTCGCTTACCCCTGAACCCGCGTGCGGAATGCAGCCGGCGCTCCCCCGCCGGATAGGTGGGGGAGCGCCGGGATGCGCCGCCGCGGTGGCGCGGGATTAGAAGTGGTAGACGAGGGAGAAGGTCCAGCGATAACCAAACAGGTCCAGGTTGTCGGTCAGCGGAGCTTCATAGGCCAGGCGTGCCGCAAAGCGGTCGCTGAAGCGCCACTCGCCACCCAGGGCCGCGGTGATGACATCCTCGTTCTTGCCGCCGATGTTCGCCACATCGACGCCGGAGAAAGGCGCGGAACCGTCCTTTTCCTTCAGGGAGTGGTATCCATTGACCTCGACCACCGGGCTGAAGGCATCGGTCAGCCGATAGTCGGCGTGCAGGTGCCAGGACATGCGCTGGACCGGCTCGAACAGACCTTCGCTCCCTCCGGGAACGAAATAGTTCGCGGTCGCGCCCAGGTGCAGGGGCCCGAAGCCCTTGTTGGCGCTGACCCACATGCGCCACTCGTCGTAGTCCTGCAAAACCTCCTTCTTGCCGACGGCGAGCTCGTAGCCGGCCCCCGCGGCGAGGTGCAGATTCGATTCCCAGTCCCGATAGAAGTTCCACTTGAGGCCGGCGGCGATGTTGTTCATGCCGGACTCGTCGAGGCCTTCCGTGTCGATGGACAGGTAGCCGTCCTTGTAGGCCACCAACTGGAAACGATCGGTCAAGGCCACGCGCGCCTGGACCGCGATCACCGTGGCGTCTCCGCGTCCGATGGGCGATCCGCCGGTGAACTCGTGGTGCACATACCAAAAGCGCACATCGCTGGTGACGAAGGAATCCTCATGGAAGTAGGGCGACGTCAGCGGATGCACGAAGCGCCCTTCGGCGGTCTGGCTCGAAGCCGCCGCATCGCGCTCCCCAAAGAGCACGAAGTCGGCATGCTGAGCATGGGCCGTGGAGGACACCAATACGGCGAGCGCGCCCATACCCAGGCCGGCCCGCAGCAGAAACTGTTTCATCGAGAGTCCTTTCGCGGAAAAGAAGAGCGCCGCACGCGACGGCGCGCGGCTGCGGAACTTTAGGGATTGCGGACTCTCCCGCCCTGCGGCATGTTGTCGCATCCGGCCGAATAGGGATTCGACCCCATCACTCTCTCGCACCCTGCCGGTAGGGGTACGGTGCCGCGCACTTTCTACCCACTTCCCCGCGCCTGCGCGCGC
>JBJHAV010000178.1:0-8496 GCA_050480685.1 Planctomycetaceae bacterium
CGGCACACTGGGCTCGAAGCGGGGCGGCGGGAGGGGCGACCCTTCCAGCGCCTCGCGTCCGTCCCAGGGCGCCAGATACCGCCTGGCGATCAGGTGCACACGCGTGTCCTCACCGGCGTGGGCCAACCGAAGCACCAGGTCATCGCCCTCCCAGGCGGCCGCGCGCAGCGCCGGTAAGGGCCGCTCGGAGAGCTCCAAGTTGCGACTCGCATCGATGGAAAGTCCCGGCGAAGTGCGGGCGGGAGCGATGCGGATTTGGACCTCGCCCAGATGTGCCGACCACAGGGTGAAGTCGCCCGCGGGCAAACCGCGCAGCACAACCTCGCCCTCCGAAACGGAGAGGTGCGAGCGCCGGTCGACCCCGGAGTGGGTGCCGAAGAGGGTCAACTCGGCCCTGCCTGAGCGCGCCCCTAGGGGGAAGGGCAAACGCAGGTCTTCCCCCTCGACCCCGTGCCACGCGACCGGCCAGCGCACGTCCGGACGGGTCAACTGCCACTCTTCCGGATCCGGCGCGATCCCGCGTACGACGATCCCTCGCAGATGGCCGATCGGGCCCAACTCGATGCGACCGCGTTCGTCCGTGGCCAGCTGTACACGCAAGACCGCCCCGTGGTCGGGGTGGGAAAAGACCACGTCGGTTGGCTTGGAGGGAATCGGTTCCCCGTCGCGCCCGCGCACTTCGAGCACGTAGTCGTCGCCCTCGCGCAGCAGCAAACTCGCCAGGGCCGCCCCGCCCACCGCGGCGCGGTTGATCGACCAGGTCGTGGGTTCGGACAGCAAGAGGGTGCGTTCGCCGTCTTCCAGGCTGCGCACGTACCCGATTAAGCGAGCGGAGACCGATTTGAGCCCATCCGGCACCGGGAAGTCCGTCGTGTACTCGGTTCGCCCGTCGAGCTCCAGCCCCGTGCGTTCCAGGGCGGACACCACACCGTCATGGCGCCGAAGCGTGATGCGCAGCCGCGGCTCTTCCAAAAGGCGCAGGGAAACGGGCTGGCCGTGCATGCGCAGCTCGGGCCGCAGAACCAGCTCCGCGCGCCCCGGAGCCACCAGATGTTCGCGGTCGAGCAGCATCCCGGCCGCGAGTTGGTACTCCTCCGGGAGATGCTGGAACTCGGCCAAGGACGCCACGTCCCCGTGGCGCAGGATCACGTTGCGCCGCGCTCTTTCGGAGGTGAAGGGCACCAGGATTTCGCCGCGCTCATCGGGCGCAAACTCCCGATCGCCGATCCAGGCGCGCGCGTCCCGCAGGGGCTGGCCTTTCCAGTCGTAGATCCGCAGCACGTGGCCCGCCGAGCCGAGCCGTTCGTGCATGTGCAGCTCGCCCTTGCGCACCAGTGCGCGGCTGGCCACGGAGCCGGCAGCGAACTCGACCACGTAGAGTCCGGGCTTGTCGAGCTCGGGAAACTCGAAGCGCCGGCGGTGGCGCAGGAGCGGGGCCTCGTCGTAGCGTTCGATGCGTTCGTGGTTCGGAACAAAACCCTCCAGGTCGATGCCCGTATCGGGCTCTCGGTTGTGCGCGCGCAGGTAAGAGAAGGCATCCAACTCGAAGATGCGCACCGCCAGGGTCGGCACGTTCTTGAGATCGAGCTCCAACACCACCCGCTCTTCGGGCGCGTAGTGCGTGCGCACCGTGGGCGCGAAGCGCAGGTCCACGCGGTTCTCGATGAAGCGCAGGAAGCTCTCCTCCCCCACCATGTCGAACCACTTGACCGGATCCCCCAGCCCGGCGAGCAGGTTCGCTTCCGCAAGCACGCGCACGCCGTAGCTCTGATGCAGGAGCGGAGCGAAGGGACCGAGATCTTCCCGGCCGCGCAACGCCTGCAGCAGCAGCTCGCGCACGAAGGCGCGGTCGTCCCCTACCGCGGGCAGCTCGGTCGGAAAGTGGCGTCCCAACTCGACACGCCCGAACTCTCTCGGTCGCTCGTTGATGCGCGCGGGATGGGTGTACTCAGCAACCCGCGGCAGGCGCAGGTACGCCAACAGGCGCCCCTCGTCCACCCGGCCCTGGGACACTTCGTGGGCCAAGAGGTGGTGAAGCGCGTGGGCGCGCAGCGAATCGAAGGACGGGTTCAGGCGCGCGGTGAACGCATCCAGGCGCTCCAGATAACGCCCGCGCTCCGCGGTATCGGTGCGCCACATGGATGCCGGCTCCGGCACCAACCGCCGCAGGTACGTCTCGACGAAGATTTCCCGCTCGATCACATCGGGCCTGAGGCGCCACAGCTCATCCAACTGCTGTAGTGACAGGCGCAGGTGCAGTCCGTGACCGCCGAAGGAGAGCTGGGGGGCATTGCCGAGGTCGCGGGCAATGTGGGGCACCAGCCCCGGGAGGTCCGGCACGCTGAGGGCACCGAGCCATTGGCGCAGTTGGGTATTGCCCAGCCGGGAAGGCTCCACGCGCCGCAGGGCCGCCTGGCCCACGCGGCGGTAGTCGGCGCCGCTTCCGCCCAGATCCGTGGCCAGGAAAACCGAGTCGGCGATTTTCGCCGGATCGAGCCTCGTCGGCCGGCCCTCGGCCGCGGCCCGCGTCGGGGCGGGGTGATCGAGGTTCGGCCGCAGATACTTCAGGAGCCACGCCCAGGTGCGCTCCGGATCGCTTTCGAAACCCAAGAGTTCGCGGCGCGCCTCTAGCCCGTCGTGGGGAGTGATGGCCTTGCTGCGCGCCGCCCATTCCTCCATGTGGCGGTCGTACTCTTCGAACCTTCCCTCCTGGAGCAGGAGCAGCGCGGTCAGTTGGCTGTGCTCCTCCGACCCGGGCAGCAGGCGCTCCAGTGCGGTCCAGCGGTCGTCCGCCAGGGCGAAGCGTTCCAGCGCGTCGAGGTCCTGGCCCTGGGCGGCCTTAGGGAGCACCTCTCCGGCGAACAGGATGGCCCCGATGAGCCCGGCCCAGCGCGCCCGATGGGGACGGCGGGTGGACCGGGAGGGCGTAGCGGTGGCGGGCGAGGCTTGGTGGCTTTGCATGGCGAGTCGTCTGGGTGGTGGCCGGCCTGGAGTTTCCGGTGCGGGCCGGTGGCAACGGGTGGGGACAACGCAAACGCCGCCGGGTGGTTCGCCCTTGGTGCCCCGGCGAACGGTGAAAGCGGACGGATCTGCGAAACCCTCGACCCCCGAGGGATGTCCTTGCCCCGATGGAACCCAGTATGCGTGCGAGGCCCGGCTCTGGGGACCCCCGAAGCTTGGGGCGGGCTGATCCTGACTTGAGGCCTCACTCGGAGCAGTTCACCGGCCTCGGGCCCGGTCCCGGGCCCGCCCCGAAGGCCGCGCCGTGGCCGGGACTCGGGGACCTGGCGGCCGCGGCCCTGGCCGGGGGGCTCTTTTTGGCATTCGCCGCGGGCTGGGATCGGGCCTCGCCGCCGCGCTTCGGCGAGCCCGCCGGCTCGCGCTGGATTCGCAAGTGCGCCGAGCACCCCGCCCGCTCCGCCCTGGCCGCGGCCTGCCTGATGCTGGCGGCTGGCCGGCTTCGATCCGAGGCCCCGGGCGGCGCGCGGGCGAGCCCGGATTGGGCTTCGGGCGACTCGACTCTATAATCGTGGGCGTTCGGCCCGCTGGGGCGCCCGGGTCGATCGGCCGGGGGCCCAGGGCCCAGGAAACCATAAGATTACATCGCATGTTCGCCGCCGTCCTCGAGCGCGTGCTCCAGGGTCCCGAGGAGTCCGAGCGCTTTGGGCGCCACCTGCGGGTCGACCCCACCTGTGACTCCAGCCGTCCCGGCCAGTTCCCCACCCAGGCCGTCGTGGTCACCACGGCCGCGCGCAAGCTGATCGAGCTCTCCAAGGCTGGCGAGAAGCTGCAGACGTTGCTGCTCCAGGGCGAGCGGGACCCGATGCTCCACCCGGACATCCGGGAGATCGCCGAGAACCTGCGTGAGCTCTGCAACAAGTGGTATCCCAAGGCGCACTTCGCCCTGGAAGCCGACGCCCTGCGCCTGGACACGGCTGAGTACCGCCACCTCCTGACTCTCTTCCACCGCCCGATCGTTCGCTTCGAGGCGGGTACCCAGAAGGTCTTCGGCGCGCTCAGCGGCGAAAAGCCCCAGGCCCTCAAGCAAGCCGTCGAGAACCTGCAGCGCATCGAACTGGAGCGCTGGGTGCTGCAAGCCCGCTTCCAAAAAGGTCCGGTGGACAACTCCACCGAAGCCGAGGTGCGCGCCTGGGTCGCACACCTCAAGTCCCTGCGCCCGGCCCAGGTCCAGATCTACACCGTTCCCAAGGGCCATGCCGACAAGACCCTCAAGCCCGTCACCAAGGCGCGGCTGGAGGCCATCGCCGGCGAGGTCACCGAAAAGACCGGCCTGGCGGTGGAGATTCTGGGGATCTGATCCCAGATCTTCCGTTCCGCTCTGGCCCCCACCCCGGCAGTACCCCGGCACGCCCCGACCCAGCGGCTTCCCAGCCCATGACCGAAAGCCAAAAGCGCAGCCTTCCGAACCGCTCGACCCGCGAGGAACCCGTGCCGCGCACCTTCCAGTCGCGGGACGGCAGCGTGACCATAGAGGTGGCCGAGAGCGCCGGCTACTGCTGGGGTGTGGAGCGCGCCATCGACCTTGCGGTGAAGGCTTCCGAGGAACCCGGCGCCCAAGTGGTCACCCACGGGGAGCTGATCCACAACTCCCACACGGTCGAAAAGCTGCGCCGGGAGCACGGCATCACTCACGTGGCCGACCACCGCGCGGCGCCCGAGGGTTCCGCCCTGGTGATCCGCGCCCACGGGGTGCCCCCGGCGGTCAAGCGCGAGGCGGCCGAAGCCGGCCTGCGTGTGATCGACGGCACCTGCCCCCTGGTGGACATCATCCACCGCAAGGCCAAGGCCCTGGTGGACGAGGGTTATGAGGTCTTCGTCATCGGCCAGGCCAAGCACCCCGAGATCATCGGCGTGGTGGCTTCGGTCGAGGAACACGGCGGCAAGGCGACCGTGCTCGAATCGATCCAGGACGCCGAAGCCGTGCCGCCGCTCAAAAAGGCCGGGCTGGTGATCCAGTCGACCTTGATCGCGAAGAAGGCCGGCCAGATCGCCGCCGTGCTCGTGCCCAAGTCCCGGGAAGTGAAGGTGGTCAACACCATCTGCCACGTGACCACCGAACGCCAGCAGGAGGCCGATCACCTGGCGCGCACCGCCGATGTGATCTTGGTGGTGGGCTCGAAGCACTCCTCCAACACGATCAAGCTGGCCGAGGTCTGCGGCGCCGGCGGCGTGCCGACCCACCGGGTCGAAACCGTGGCCGACATCGACCTGGGCTGGTTCGAGGGCGCGCGCCGGGTCGGCATCCACGCCGGCGCATCGACCCCCTCCGAGATCATCGAGGCCATCGTCGCGCACCTGCAAGACCACCTGTCCGCGGGCCAGCCGGCCTAGACCGGCCCCGCGTCCATGACCGCCGCCGATTCAGGGCCCCTGCTCGCGCTTTCGGGGCTGTCGAAACACTACGGCGAACGGGAAGCGCTCCGGCCCCTGGACCTGGAGGTGCGCCGGGGCGAGGTCTTCGGGCTGCTCGGCCCCAACGGCGCCGGCAAGACAACGACCGTGCGCATGATCGTGGGGCTGCTCGAACCCACGGCCGGCTCCGTGCGCGTGGACGGCATCGACGCCGCGCGCGATCCCCTGGCCGCGCGTCGCCGCGTGGGTTATGTGCCCGACGGCGCGCCGCTCTACGCCCAGCTCTCTCCGCGCCAGCACCTGGAGCTCGTCGGCCGCCTGCACGGCCTCGAAGAAGCGGCCATCGCTTCCGAATCCGAGCGGCTCCTCGCCGGTTTCGAATTGCTCGACCGCGCGGGCGACCCGGTCGGCACCTTCAGCCGTGGCATGCGCCAAAAGGTCGCCCTGGCCTGCGCGATCCTGCCCCGTCCCGGCCTGCTCGTGCTGGACGAGCCCCTGACCGGCCTCGACGCCCCGAGCACCGCGACGGTCAAGGAACTCTTGCGCGCCTGGGGCGACCGCGGCGGCGCCGTGCTCTACACGTCGCACCTCTTGGACGTGGTCGAGAGGGTCTGCGACCGCATGGCCGTGCTCGACCGGGGCAGCCTGGTGGCCGAAGGCGGCCTGGACGAACTGCGCACCCGCGCCGGCCGCGACGGCACCCTCGAACAGGTTTTTGCCGCCCTGACCTCCGCCGAGGACCCCCGCGCCGTCGCCCAGCGCCTGCTCGGTCCCTGACGATCCGCCCCGGGCCCTTCGAACCCGCCCCCCAGGTTGATCGTGCCTTCTCCGCGCTCTATCGGCCGACTCGTGCCGTTCCTGGTGCCCCCGCTGGTGATTTGGACCGGCTGGCTGGTGTTCATGCTCGGTTCCGGGCGTTGGGACCTGTTCGCATCGGGCTGGCACATGTCCCTGACCATGGCCGTCGGCTCCTTCATCGCCGGCGCCACGAGCGAAGGCGGCGGAGCCGTCGCCTTTCCGGTCATGACCTTGGTCTTCCAGGTCTCGCCCATGGTGGCCCGGGACTTCTTCCTGATGATCCAAAGCGTCGGGATGAACTCCGCGGCGTTCACGATCTTGACCCTGCGCATCCCGGTGGAGTGGCGCGCTTTGGTCTTCGCCGGCTTGGGCGGCATCGCGGGGGTGGTCCTGGGTCTGGAGTTCCTGGCGCTCCCGCCGGCCTTCGCGAAGATGCTCTTCGTCAGCACCTGGCTGGCCTTCGCCGTCGCGCTCTATTGGATCAACCGCTATCGCGAGCGCGAGGTGCGCCTCAGCATCGAAGCCTTCGCCGCCCGGCATGCCGTGATGCTCGTGACCACCGGAGTGATCGGCGGCCTGATTACCTCGGTGACCGGCAGCGGCCTCGACATCTGCACCTTCGCGCTCTTGGTGCTGCGCCTGCGCATCTGCGAGAAAATCGCCACTCCGACCTCCGTCGTTCTGATGGGGATGAACTCGGCCGTGGCCTTCGCGTACAAACACTTCCAGATCCCGGGGGGCATGGCCGCCGAAGCCTGGGAGTACTGGTGGGTCTGCGTACCCGTGGTGACGATCGGCGCCCCCCTCGGCGCCTGGTTCATCCGCGACAAGTCGCGCCTCTTCGTGGCCAACATCCTCTACGTATCCATCGCCCTGCAGTTCCTGTGGGCGATCTACGTGCTCGAGGTGTTCTCCAAGCCCGCCCTCGCCGCCTTCAGCACCGCAACCTTCCTGATCGGCGCCGGCCTGTTCTGGTACATGGCCAAACGCGGCGTCCGGCGCCTTCAGTGGCTCGCCAAAAAGCAGGCCTAGCAGCCTGTCGGGGTAATCGCTACTGCGGCCCCGCAGGGTGCTAGGCACTCCCACGGCCCGGACCGCAGTCCGAACTGTTGGCGGGCCTGCGGCTCGCCCTCTTCCCTGCGTCCCATGGGGCGGAATTCGCAAGAACGTTGTACGGTGAGCGCTCCCTTCCGCGCTCCTTCCCGCACACCCCCCCTGTCCATGGCCGCACTCTCCCTGCTGGCGCTCGCCTTCTCCGCCGCCCTGCCCCCGGCGTCGTCTCTTTCCGGCAGCGTCCCCGCTCCCCATGCGCCCCCCGCACCGGCGGAGGACCGCGCCTGCGAGCCCGACTGGCTCGGGACCTTTGGCGGCCAGCCCGGTGTGAACGGATCGATCCACGCTCTCACCACCCTGGGTGACGGCCCGGGCTCGGTCCTCTATGCCGGCGGGACCTTCACCGTCGCGGGAGCGGTCGAAGCCAATCGCATCGCCCGCTGGAACGGTCGAGCCTGGAGCCGACTCGGCGAGGGCCTCGACGGCACGGTCCTGGCACTCATTTCCTTCGACGACGGTTTCGGCCCGGCGCTCTACGCGGCCGGCTCCTTCACCGCTGCCGGGGGTGTGGCCGCAAACCGCGTCGCCCGTTGGGACGGCTCCGCTTGGAGCGCGCTCGGGGAGGGCATGGACGACACCGTGCGCGCCTTCGCCGTTTTCGATGACGGCTCGGGCCCGGCGCTTTACGCCGGCGGTGACTTCAGCACCGCCGGCGGCGTGACCGCGAGCCGCATCGCGCGCTGGGACGTTCAGGGCTGGAGTCCCCTGGGCAGCGGTCTGGCCCCGCAGTTGGCGTTCACCGCGGTCAACAGCACGGTGCACAGCTTGGCTGTGCACGACGAAGGCAGTGGTGCCGCGCTCTACGTCGGAGGCCGCTTCACGGAGGCCGGAGGCACGGCCGCCGCAAACATCGCCCGTTGGAACGGCGCCGCGTGGAGTGCGCTCGGCAGCGGCTTTGTCGGCGGCGTGCACGCCCTGTGCGTGTTCGACGACGGCTCCGGACCCGCCCTCCACGCCGGCGGCATCTTCACGGTGGCGGGATCCGTGTACGCGAATCGCGTCGCCCGCTGGGACGGCGCGGATTGGAGCCCGTTGGCCCAGGGAATCGAAGTCAGCGGCAATCCGCCCTTTCTCCCCGTGGTGAACACCCTCGCTGTCTTTGACGGCGGCTCCGGGCCGCGCCTTTATGCCGGAGGCAATTTCGCCTGGGCTGGACACACCGAAACGAGCCGCATCGCGGCCTGGGACGGCAGCGTTTGGAGCGCCCTCGGC
>JBJHAV010000179.1:0-8496 GCA_050480685.1 Planctomycetaceae bacterium
CCTCTTGGGCAGTCATGGGAGCTAAGCCGGTAGGGGGCGTCGGAACGATCGGGGGGAAAAGTGGAGCAAGTCGGTGACGGCTGCGCTCAGCGCCGGCCGGTCACGACCGTGGTGCGCAGGATGCGCTGTTCTTCGTTCGGACGGTCCATCTGATCGCGCGGGGTGTTGACGATGCGATCGACGACTTCCGACCCGGAAACCAAACGACCGAACGTCGAGTACTGCCCGTCCAGGGAGGGGTAGTCCGCGTGCATCACGAAGAACTGACTGGACGCGGAGTTGGGGGCCGTGGAACGCGCCATCGAGAGCACACCGGCGCGGTGCCGGCGATCCGGGCGGCGGTTGAACTCCGCCTCCAGGGACGCGCGCGGTCCGCCGCCGGTACCCCACACGTGGCGGCGATTCGCGTCACGCGTGTTGGGGCATCCGCCCTGGATCATGAATCCCGGGATGACGCGGTGGAAGAGCAGCCCCTCGTAGAAACCCGTGTGGCACAGGTCGAGGAAGTTGCGCACGTGACCGGGGGCCACGTCCGGCCAAAACTCGAACAGCATCTCGCCGCGCACGGTCTCCATCAGCACGTAGAAGCTGTCGAGCTGATCGGCCTCGATCTCCATGAAGTTGGGGCCGTCTTCCCCCTCCGCGACCGCCGTCAGGGTGCGCACGGCAACAGTCTGGTCGGCGCCCAGTCCGGGGGCGAAGCCCAGCTCGAAGTTGCCCTGCACGTCGAGGAAGGGCCCCAGGTCGAAGCTGAGCTCCAGTCGCGCATTGGGCGGCAGGGGCACGAAAACGTCCTCGCCCCGGCGCGCCAGGGGCTCGCCATTGACCGTGAAGGCGGACGGGGAAAGCAGCCAAGCCGCGACGGGAGCGCCCTGCTCCGGAGCCTGGATCTCCACCTGCACCAGGAAGGCGCGGCCGGAGACGTACAGGGAAGGCGCTTCGAAACCGACCCGCAGGCCGGCGGGAGCCCCTTGCACGTTGGTTTCGGGGGTGTCCTCGACCGCCACGCCGATGGGCGCGACGGATGCGAGCAGAAGAGCGGCGAAGAAGGTGTTCATTGGCGCTTGTCTCCTTCCCAGCGGTAGAAACCCTCGCCGGTCTTGCGGCCGAGTTTGCCCTCGGCCACCTTGCGGCGCAGGATTTCGGGAATCTGGAAAGCGGGTTCGTCCGGATAACGCTCAACCCAGCCCTCGATGATCGAAAGCGTGGTGTCGAGGCCGACGTAATCGGTGAGGGTGATCGGTCCCATCGGGTAGCCGCAGCCCATCTGCATGGCCACGTCGATGTCTTCCTTGCTGGCATCGCCGCGGTCGAGCATCAACAGGGCCTGACTCATGTAGGGCACGAGCAGGCGGTTCACCACGAAACCGGGGGTGTCCTTGCAGGACACGGGGGTCTTGCCGACCGCTTCCCCGAAGGCGCGCGCCTCGGCGAAAACCTCGTCGCTGGTGGCGTCGGAACGCACCACCTCGACCAGGCGCATGAGCTGCACCGGGTTGAAAAAGTGCAGGCCGACCATGCGCTCGGGGCGTCCGGAGGCGCGGCCCATTTCGCTGATCGGGAAGGAGGACGTGTTCGAAGCCAGGATCGTCTCGGGCTTGCAGAGCTTGCCGAGTTCGGCGAAGAGCGCGTTCTTGACCTCCAGGTCCTCGACGATCGCTTCAATCACCAGGTCGCAGTCGGCCAGGTCCTTGCGGTCCAAGGTGCCCCGGATGCGGCCGAAGGCGTCGCGCGCCTGGGCCTGGGCCTGCTCGGGCGTGGCCTTGCCCTTCTCGACGGCCTTCTCGCCCATCTTGGCGAGGCTCTTCTCGATGCGCCCGAGGCCGCGGTCGAGGGCCTCCTTTTGGGTTTCCGCGACGACCACGTCCAGGCCCGCCTGGGCCGCGATCTGGGCGATGCCGTGGCCCATCAGGCCGCAGCCCACCACGCCGACTTTGCGAATGGCCATGTTCTCGATCGTCTCCTTGAATCTCGGGGAAAGGTGCGGGGCTCGGCCGGGCCGACCCGGGGAAGGCGCCTTGGGTTTTTTGAATCGCCTGGGCGTTGGATTCAGAGCCCTTCGCGATGGAACTCCATCGCCATGCCCATGCCGCCCGACACGCACAGGGTCGCCAATCCGTGGCGACCGCCGCGCCGGGCGAGTTCGTGCAGCAACGTGACGACGATGCGCGCCCCGGTGGCCCCGATCGGATGCCCCAGGCTGATCGAGCCGCCGTTGACGTTCAGCCGGTCGAGGGGCAAAGGCTCCTGGCGGTGGCAGGCCAGGACCTGGGCCGCGAAGGCTTCGTTGAGTTCGACCAGGTCGTAATCCATCGGCCCACGGCCGGTTTGTTCGGCGAGGGCGCGCAGGGCCGGCACCGGCCCGATGCCCATGATGTCGGGGGCGACCCCCGCTTCGGTGGCCGGTCCGCACATCGCCAGGGGCTCGATGCCGCGGCGCTCGGCTTCCTCGGCATCCATCAAAAGCAGCGCCGCCGCCCCGTCGGTGATGCCCGAGGAATTGCCGGCGCTGACGGTGCCGTCCGCGGCGAAGACCGGGGGCAGCTTGGCGAGGCCCTCCAGGGTCGCGCCGTCGCGCGGGTGTTCGTCGCTGTCGAGGCGCTTCGGACCGCCACGGCCCGGGACTTCGACCGGTTCGATCTCGGCCGCGAAACGGCCCTCGCGCCGGGCGATCTCGCACTTGTGCTGGCTGTCCAGGGCGAAGCGGTCTTGCTCCTCGCGGGCAATGCCCATTTCGCGGGCGAGCTTCTCGGCCGTGGCGCCCATCAGCATGTCCGCCAGGGGGCACTGGAAACCGTCCTGGTACATGGCGTCGACCACCGGCCCGTGGCCGAGCCGATACCCCTGGCGCATGCGCGGCAGGAAAAACGGCAGCCCGCTCATGCTCTCCACGCCGCCGACCACCACCGCTTTGGCGCGGCCCAGGCCGATCCAGTCCGCGCCCATGGCGATGGACTTGAGCCCCGAGGCGCAGGCCATGTTCACGGTCAGGGCGGTGCTCTCCACCGGCAGGCCGGCGCGCACCGCCACCTGGCGGGCCACGTTGGGGCCGCCGCCGGCCTGGCGCCCGTTGCCGAAGACCAACTGGCCCACGGCCGCCGGTTCGACGCCGGAGCGCTCCAGCAGCCGGCGCACGAGGGCGCTGCCCAGGTCCGCGGCCGAGAGTTCGGCCAGGGACCCGAGAAACTTGCCGATGGGGGTGCGCAGGGCCGCTGCGACCACCACCGGGCGCAGGCCGGTCGCGGATCGGTTCGCCATGGATGGGGGCGGGAAGGGACGGGCCTCGGGGGAGGTTCCAGAGCGCCCGAAGGGCGGGCTCGGCCGGTCGGCCGGGAGCCGCGAACGGGCCGGATACCCCCCACGGGCCGGAGGCTCCCGTTCGAGGGCAAGTAGGATAGGGAGCCCGGGAGTAGGGCGCAAGGAAGGCCGAAGCCCTGCCGAGGGAAGCAGCTGCGGCCCCCGGTCGCCGCTTCCTTCCCCCGGCCCGGGGGATCCGGTTGGGACGCGCCGCCGGACGGGAAGGGAGCGGGTGAGGGTCCTATGGATCTTCCCGCTAGGATCGCGCACTGCTCCCCCATCCGGTTCCATGAGCGAGACCCAAGATTCCATCGCCGGCGGCGGCGAATGCGCCCAGGGCGCCCCGCGGGGCGTTTCAGGGCCGCATTGGACCGACGGCTCGCTCGCCGAGGGTGAGGGAACCGCCGGGGAGCGGGGCTGGATTCGGCCCGTGCGCCGAAGAAGCCCGCAGGACCTGCGCCTGGAGGCCCTGGTCAGCCTGCTGGCGGACCCGGACGAGTCGATTTGGCGAACGGCGCGGCGGGAGCTGGAACGCTGCGGCCGGGCCTCCCTGGCCCCCCTCCGGCGGGCCGAGCGCTCGGCCGACCCACGCCTCAGGCTGCGCGCCCGGGACCTGACGGCCACCCTCACCCGCCGCGACCACCTGCGCCGGCTGGTGCGCACCGCCTGCGCCCGCCCCTTCGACCTGGAAGCCGCGCTCTGGCGCCTGGCGGCCCTCTCGGAGCCGCACTTCGACGCCCGCCCGCACCGCGAACGCCTGGACGAAATCGCCCACCGTGTGGGCGAGCGCGCCCGCGCCGCGGGACCGGGCCTGACCCGCACCCTGGCGCTGGTCGACGTGCTCCACCAGGAGGAGGGCTTCCAGGGCGGCCAACGGGACTACCACCACCCGGACCACGTGCATCTGCACCGCTGCCTGGCCACCGGGCGGGGTCTGCCCCTGACCCTGGCCGCCCTGCACATGGCCGTCGGCCGCCGCGTGGGCCTGACCGTGCGCGCCGTGGCCCTGCCCGGACACGTGCTGGTGCGTTTGGTCAGCGGAGATCGCTCGCTGCTCATCGATCCGTTCCACGGCGGGCGCATCCGCACGCGCAAGGACTGCCTGCACTACCTGCTCCAACAGGGTCTGACGCCGCGCCAGGAGTGGTTCGAGGACGCGGACGAGTTGGCGCTTTTCGGGCGTCACCTGAACAACCTGCGCCATGCCTACCGCGCGGTGGGTCGGCGCGGCGAGGCGCGCGAGTTGGAGCGAGCCCTGGAGCACGTGGCGCGGGTGCCGCGCAGCGACCTGGCCCCGGACCGGGCCGAAGCGTGAGCCCGGACGAAATACCCGATCACTGGCCGCCGCCGGATGCCATGCCGCCCCCGGACGCCCCGGTGGTGCCGCTGTTTCCGCTGGCGAACGTGTGGCTCTTCCCGGGCGCGGTGATGCCGCTGCACATCTTCGAACCGCGCTATCGGCAGATGATCGAGGACTCCCTCGACGCCACCGGGCGCATGGTGATCGGCACCGTGCAAGAGGGGCACGAAGCGTTCATGCCCGAAGCGCCGCCGGTCTACCCGATCGCCGGCCTGGGGGAGATCGGGCGCCACGAACGGCTGCCGGACGGGCGCTACCTGATCCTGCTGGTGGGTTTGACCCGTGTGCACCTGACCGAAGTGCCCAGCGACCGCGACTACCGGCGCGTGGCCGTGCAGCCGGTGGAAGAACGCCAGGTGCCGCCGGAGCGCGAGGACGCCCTGCGCGGGCGCTTGTCGGAAGCCGTTTTGGAGCGCACCGGCGAACTGCTCAACCTGCCCGAAGGCATGCCCCTGTCGGCGCTGACCGATCTCTTGATCCTGCGCATGCCCTTGCCGCACCAGGTGGTCCGGCGCCTGTATGGGGAGTTGGACGTGGAGCAGCGCGCGGAACTGGCGCTGGCGGAACACGATCAACGCCCGAAACTCGAAGAGCGCAGCTCCAAACCCGCCGAAACTGGAGAGGAGGACGAAGACGACGAGGTCTTCGACCTGGAGTTCGAGCTCGAAGTGGAAGACGAACAGCCCGAGGACGGGGAGCCCGAGGAAGGCGACGAACCGCCCTTCGGCGCGGGCTTCGACGGTCCGCGTTAGCGGCCCCGTTAGCGGCCTCGATTGCGGTCCAGCCAGCGGGCGCCGGCTATTCCAGCGTGGCGAGCACGGGCGCGTGGTCGCTGGGGCGTTCGCCGGCGCGCTCTTCCAGGTCCACCTCAACCCCGGTGCAGGCCTCCAGGGCCGGCGCCGACATCAACAGGTGGTCGATGCGCAGGCCGTTGCCGCGCTGGAAACCGCGGGTGCGGAAGTCCCACCAGGTGTAGATGCCGGCTTCTTCGTGGAAGCGCCGCAGGGCGTCGGTGTAGCCCAGGTCGACGATGCGCCCCAGGGCTTGGCGTTCCGGCGTCGAACACAGGATGCGCTCGCGCCAGGCTTCGGGGTCGTACACGTCCCGGTCGTCGAAGGTGACGTTGAAGTCCCCCGCCACCACGACCTTTTCGGCCGTGTCGAAGTTCGCCGCCAGGTAGGCCCGCACGCGCTCCATCCAATCGAGTTTGTAGGCGTACTTCGGCGATCCGACTTCCTGCCCGTTGACCACATAGAGGTTGACGAAAAGCACATCGTCCACCTGGGCCGCGATGACCCTCCGGTCGGCCCCCTCGGCCTCGTCCGGCATGCCCCGGCGCACATCCTCCAGGGAGCGCCGGGCCAAAATCGCCACGCCGTTGTAGGTCTTCTGGCCGTGGTGGGCGACCCGGTAGCCGGCGTCTTCCAGGGGCTCGAAGGGAAAGGCCTCGTCCTGGCACTTGGTCTCCTGAAGCAGAACCACGTCGGGGTTCTTGCGCTCGAGCCAGGCGAGCACCCGCGGCAGGCGGGCGCGGATCGAGTTCACGTTCCAGGTGGCGATCAGCATCGACACAGGGTAGCGCGGGGCGCCGCGCCTCCCCCGCCCGGCCCGCAACCACTTCTTCATGCTCCTGGCCAGCGGGCCGGAGCCGCTTTCGGGTATCCTTTTCGCCCTGAGGGACGGTGCGGCGCACCGAACCGTGCGCCGCGGGGCCCAAGGCCCGGGCCGCGATCCACCTGCCGACCGTCCCCGCGCGACCCCGAGCCGGGTCGCGCCCCCAGCCGCTCGCGGCACTCCCCAAGGGGGGAGGCATCCGCGACCCAGCCGGGGTCAGCACCCAGAGCGCGACGGCCCTCGGCGAGAAAAAGGGGGCCCCATCGAGGCACGGCGCGGCCGCCCCGGACGGGCGCCCGCCGGGTGGCCCGCCGGCGCTGCGCCCGAGGCGCGGCCGCGGCCCACCCTCCCCGTGCCTGCCCCTTTCCCTTCCCACCGAGGAACGTTCCATGAAGCGCACCAGCGCAGACCGACCCCGCCGCAAGCGGGGCCGAAGCCCCTCCGACGGGGGTCCCCGCACAGGCAGCCGAGCCCGCGCCGCCTCCGGCCCCCCGCCCGAAGAACTCCACCCGATCGACACGCCCCCGGACATCACGCGGTTCGACCACTGGGACCTGGGCCCCGAAATCCTGGGTGTGCTCTCCACCCAGGGCATCGTCACGCCGACCCCCGTGCAGCGCCTGGCCATCGGGCCGGTGCTGGAGGGTCGCGACGTGATCGCCAAGGCCGAAACCGGCACCGGCAAAACCTTGGCCTTCGGTGCGCCGATGATCGCGCGCATCGACCCGGACCGAAAGAGCGTCTTGGCCCTAGTCCTTTGCCCGACGCGTGAGTTGGCCCAGCAGGTCGCCAACGTGCTGCGCGACATCGGCGCGGCCCGCGGCTTGCGCGTGGCGCTGCTCGTGGGGGGCGACCCGATGCCGCCCCAGATCAAGGAGCTGCAGGCCGGCGCGCAGGTGGTGGTCGGCACACCCGGACGGGTGCTCGACCTCTACAAGCAGCGTTTCCTGAGCTTCCCCTGGACCGAATACGTCGTGCTCGACGAAGCCGACGAGATGCTCGAAATTGGCTTCCTCGACGACGTGGAGCGCATCCTCGAATACACGCCGGAGGAGCGCCAGACCCTGCTCTTCTCAGCCACCTTCCCGCCGGCGCTGCTGGCCCTGGCGCGCAAGCACACGCGCAATCCGTTCGAGCTGGCCACCGCCAAGGGCGTCGCCACCATCGACCGCATCGCCCAGTACGTCTGCTTCCTGGGCGAAAACGACCGCCCGCACGTACTGCGCCGCATGATCCAAACGGCTTCGCCGAAGGAAACCCTGCTGGTCTTCGGCGAACGGCGCACGGAGGTCGACCGACTGATGCGTTCCCTCGAACGCAGCGGCGAAATGGTCAAGGCTCTGCACGGCGGCTTCGATCAGGCTTCGCGTTTCCGCGTCATGAGCGCCTTCCGCACCGGCGACGTGCGCGCGCTCGTGGCCACCGACGTGGCCTCCCGCGGCCTCGACGTGGACCTGGTGACCCACGTGGTCAACTACTCGGTGCCGCGCGACATCAGCGACTACACCCACCGCATCGGCCGCACCGGCCGCGCCGGGCGCAGCGGCCATGCGATCACCTTCGTGACGCCCGAACACATGCGCCGCTGGCATCAGATCGAAGCGCGCATGAACTGGGACGTGGAGGTGATCGAAGAACGCGATCTGGGTCGCCTCTTCGCCGCCGGCCAACCCAGCGAAGCGCGCCGGGAGCGGGGCGAGGACCGGCCCCGCCGCCGCCGCGAGGAAACACCCGAAAACGGTTCCCCCGAACGGGAGCGCCGCCCGCGGGAAGATCGCGAGGAGCGCTCGCCCCGCCGCGAGTCCCAGGGGGAAACCCGTCGCGAACGCACCCGCGGCGAGGAACGGCCGCCCCGCGAGGAACGGCCTCGCCGGGAAGAGCGCCCGCCGCGCGCGGACCGCACGCCCCGTGAGGACCGCCCCCAGCGCGAAGAACGCTCATCGCGCGGCGAGGAGCGTCCGGCCCGTGAGGAACGGCCACGCCGAGAAGAGCGCCCGAGCCGCGACGGAGAGCTGCCCCGTGCAGAACGTCCGCGCCGCGAGGAACGCACGGAGCGCCGCGAGCGCCCGGGCGGCGAACCACGCGACGAACGCCGCCCCCGCCCCGCGCGCGACGAGCGCCCGGAGCGCCAAGAGCGTCCCGCGCGCAACGAGCAACCCGAGCGCCGCGAGGATGCCCAGCGAGCGGAGCGCCCCGCGCGCGCGCAGGACAGGACTGCCGGCCGC
>JBJHAV010000180.1:0-8465 GCA_050480685.1 Planctomycetaceae bacterium
TCTGAAGGCCGTACCGGGGGGCTTCAACCTGGTCCTGGATGGGATGGGGATCTCGTCGGACATAACCCTGCCCCTCATCGGTCGGCACAACGTGGAGAACGCGCTCGCGGCTTCGGCCGCGGTGCTGCGGACGGGGGCGAGCCCTCGCGCGCTGCGCGAGGGCCTCGCCAACGCCACCTTGCCCCCGGGGCGACTCGAAGTCGTCCCGGGGGCGGGGGCCCCCTTTTCCGTGTTGGTGGACTACGCCCACACCCCGGACGCCCTGGAGGCGACCCTGCGCGCCCTGCGCGCGGAACTCGCCGCCCGCGGCGGCGGACGTCTGATCTGTCTGTTTGGCTGCGGCGGCGACCGCGACCGGGGCAAACGCCCCGAGATGGGCGCCGTGGTCGCGCGCTGGGCGGACGTGGCCGTGGTGACCAGCGACAACCCGCGCGGCGAGGACCCTGCGGCCATTGCGGCCGCGATCGTCGCCGGCATGGATCGCGGTGCGAACGCGGGCATCCATGCCGGTGCAAATGCGGGCATGATTGCCCGGTGCGACGGCGCGGAGCGACACGTGGAGCTCGATCGGCGCGCTGCGATCCGCTTGGCGATTCACCTGGCGCGCCCGGGGGATCTGGTGCTCTTGGCCGGTAAGGGCCACGAAACCGAGCAGATCGCCGCCGGTCGCACGCGGCCCTTCGACGACCGCGCCGTGGCCCGGGAGTTTTTGCCGTGATTCGACTGAGCTTCGCCGAGTTGATCACCGCCACCGGCGCCGTGGCCCTGGAACCCGGCCGCGGACCCGTGGGGCACCCGCCGATCGCGGGTGTCACGACCGACTCCCGCGACGTTCAACCCGGACAGCTCTTCGTGGCCCTGGCCGGAGCCCGACACGAGGGGCACCGTTTTGCGGCCGACGCCCTGGAACGGGGCGCCGCGGCGCTGCTGCTGCCCCAAAGCGCCGCCGAAGCCGCCCGCGCGCTCTCCGAGCGCGCGCCGGTGGCCCTGGTCGACGATCCCCAGGCCGCCCTTTGGCTGCTCGCCGCCTGGCACCGCGCGCGCCTTGGCGCCCGGGTGGTCGGCATCACCGGGAGCTGCGGCAAGACGTCGACCAAAAACCTCTTGGCCCAGTTGCTCGGCCCCGTGCGCCGTGTGGTCGCCAGCCCCGCGTCCTTCAACAACCACCTGGGTGTGCCGCTCACGCTGCTGCTCGCCGGGGACGATACCGAGGTGTTGGTGGCCGAGATCGGCACCAGTTCCCCGGGCGAGATCGCCCGCCTCAGCGAACTGGCGCGCCCGGACCACGGCCTGCTCACGAACATCGGCCCGGCGCACCTGGAGGGGCTCGGCTCGATCGGCGGCGTGGCCCTCGAAAAGTCGGCCCTGGGCGCCGCGCTGCCCGCGGACGGTGTGCTCGTGCACGATGCCCACTGCCGCTTTTTGGACGTGGTCACCCGGCCGCTGCGCGCCCGCTCCCTGCGTTTCAGTGTCGACGGCGGCGGCGAGTTCGACGCCCACGACATCCACTTCAACGGCGGCGGAACGAGCTTCCGCCTCACGATCGCGCCCGAATGGGCCGGCGAGGGGCCGCGGGAGCTCGAAATTTCCTCGCCGCTGCTCGGCACCCACAGTGTGCAGAACCTGATCGCCGCGCTGGCCATGTGCCGCGTGTTGGGCGTCGAGTTGGCCGAGGTGCTTCCCCAGGTGCGCGCCCTCGAAGGCGGCCGCCAGCGCATGGAGCGCCACGAGCTCAACGGCCTGACGGTGTTCGACGACAGCTACAACGCCAACCCGGCCTCCGCGGCCGCCGCCGTGCGTGTGCTCGAGGGTTTGCACGGTTTCCGGCGCAGGGTGCTCGTGCTGGGGGACATGCTCGAACTCGGCCCCGAAGCGACCGAATTGCACAGCGAGGTGGGCCGTCAGGCGGCACGCTCCGGCTTGGACCTGCTCGTGACCGTCGGCCCCCTGGCGGCGGCGGCTGGGGAAGGCGCCGCCCGCGAAGTGGCGGCACAAACCGCGCGCACCGAGGTACGCGCCGTGCGCGACACCGAAGAAGCCCTGGCGCGTGTGCCCGATTGGATCGAGCCGGGGGATGTGGTGCTCGTCAAGGCCAGCCGCGCCCTGAAGCTGGAGCGTTTGGTGGAGCGATTGGAACAGCGCCACGGCCGTGCCCCCAAGTCGGGCGAACCCGGTCCACCGGCGCTCGTGGGCGGGGGGCGACGTTAAATGTTGGCCGAGTTGCTCGGGGCCCTGTTCGACGTGGCCCTGTTCGACTTCATCTCGTTCCGCGCGGCCATGGCCGCTTTGACCGCCCTGGCCCTGGCGATCGTCAGCGGCGGGCCGGTGATCCGCTGGCTGAAGAGCCACCGCGTGCGCGACAACGTGGACACCAGCGGTTCGGCGGACCTGACGGCGCGTTCGATCCAGGAGAAAAAGAACGACACACCGACCCTGGGCGGCAGTTTTCTGATCGGTTCGCTGCTGATCTCGGTGCTGCTTTGGGCGGAGCTGACCAGCGTGCCGGTGATCTTGGCCGTGGTCCTGACGGCCGGCCTGGCGGCGGTGGGTTTCGTCGACGACTGGCGCAAGCTGACCGCGCCCAAAACCCGCGGCCTGACCCGGCGGGCGAAGATGCTCGGCCTTTCGGTGGTCGTGCTGGGTGTGCTCGGGGCGCTGCTCTTCTTCTTCCGCCAAACCGGCAGCCTGGCCCCGCTCGCGCTCTATCCGCCGTTCTTCAAGGACGCCTCCGTGCCCCTGGGCCAATGGGGCGCGATCGGCGTGCTTTTGTTCCTGCTCTTCCAGTGGTTCGTGGTCGTCGGCAGCGCCAACGCCGCCAACATCGTCGACGGACTGGACGGGCTCGCCGCCGGTTGCCTGCTGATCAGCGGGCTGGCGCTGACGTTTTTTTGCTACGTCACCGGCCGCGCGGACTGGACCCTCTACCTCAATCTGCCCCACGTGCCCGCGGCGGGGGACATGGCCGTCGTCGGCGGCGCCATGGTGGGGGCCTGCATGGGTTTCCTGTGGCACAACGCCTACCCGGCGGACGTGTTCATGGGCGACTCGGGATCCTTGCCCCTGGGTGGTTTGCTCGCCTGGATGGCGGTGATCTCCAAGCAGGAGCTCGTGCTGCCCCTGATCGCCCTGGTGCTGGTGCTCGACCTGGGTTCCAGTTGGCTGCAGACCTTCTGGTACCGGCGCACGGGCGGCCGGCGACTGTTCACCTGCGCGCCGATCCACCACGGTTTGCAGCTCTACGGCGGCATCTTCACCCGCGGCGCCGGACCGATGCATGAGGTCAAGGTCGTGGTGCGTTTTTGGATCCTCGCGGCGGTGGGAGCCCTCGCGAGCCTGGCCCTCTTGAAGGTGCGTTGATGGTGCGTCTGGCGAGACCGCGCGCGACCCGCGACCCGGCCAGCGGCTCGGGCCTGCGCCAACTGACCCTCGGCAGTTGGATCGAACAGCGTGTTACCCGGGGCGGCACGGCCGCCGCGGCCCACCACGCCGCGCGCGTGTTGACCGTGGTGCTGGCCATGATGGGGGTGGGGATCCTCCTGCGCGTCAGCCACGCGGCCACGATCCTTGGCCCGGAGGAATTCCGCGGCTATCTGGTTTCGGACCTGGCGGTGCGCGGCCTGGGCCTTTTGGTGCTGCTGGCGGCCGCGCGCCTGGGGCCGGCCGGCCTGCGCCGGGCGATACCGCTGCTCGCCCTCGTCTCCCTGGGCCTGCTTCTGGCGGTCTGGTTGCCCGGCATCGGGGCGCCCGCCAACGGGGCCCACCGCTGGATTCGGGTGGGGCTTTCGATCCAACCCAGCGACCTGGCCCGGGTGGCCCTGGTGCTGTGGGTCGCCGACCGCTGCGTGCGCCTGGGGCCGCTCAGCGGCGACTTCTTCCGCGGCGTGGCTCCCATGCTCGCCTTCGTGCTGCTCTTCGCCGGCCTGGTGGCCCTGCAGCCGGACCTGGGCGGCGCGATCCTCCTGACGGTCTCGGCCCTCGCCACCATGTGGATCGGCGGCGTGGCGCTCAGTCGCGTGGGCCCGATCCTCTTGATCGTGGCCGCCAGCGCGGTCTCGATCATGGCCGCGCTGCTGCCCTACGTGCGCGCGCGCCTCGACATGTTCCTGGGCGTGCGCGACAACGAACAGGTGGGCGACAGCGTGCGCGCCTTGGCGCACGCCGGCCCCTTCGGTCAGGGGCTCACCGGTGGCGAGCTGCGCAACCGCGGCTTCAACTACATGGACTCGGACTTCGCCTTCGCTTTGCTCGGCGAGGAGTGGGGTCTCGTGGGACTGTTCCTACTCCTGGGTCTGTGGGTCGCCTTCTTGTGGTGCTCTCTGCGCATGGTCTTGGCACTCTCGGATCGCTTCGAGGCGGTGGCCGCTTTCGGACTGTGCATGGTGCTGGTGTTTCAAGCCCTCGTGCACATCCAAGTGGCCGCCGGCATGGCGCCGCCCAAGGGCATGACCCTGCCGTTCCTGTCGGCGGGTGGCACCTCCTTCGTCGTCTCCTCCCTCGCCGTCGGGTTGGCCATCGGGGCCGCCCGGCGCGAAGCCCTCCTTTCTTCGCGATGCAGCCCATCGAACGCTACGGCCTAGCCGCTCTGCTCTTCCTCGTCGTCCTGGTGGCAGCCGTGGTCCTTTGGGACCGCGGCCAGAGCGCCGAGGACGCCGCCCTCCAAGCCGCCGCTCCGGCGCCCGAAGGCCAACCCCGCGTCGGCGCCACCAGCCCGGTCGCGGGCCCGCCGGCCAACCCGGGCGCGGCCTCCTCCCGGCAGGCCGCCGGCCCCCAGCGCCAGACGGCCCAGGGCCCGCGCTACGAGTCCCAGGCCCTGGAGGCCGACCAACGGCGCCGCGCTGAAGAACAGGCAGCCGCCGAGCGCCGGGCCGCGCGCCAGCGTTTGGAGGCCCAGTTGATGGCCGAGCTCGACGCCGAGGCCCGGGAGCGCTCCCTGGAAGGCAGCCGCGAAGCGGGCCCCGGAGAGGCGCCCGGCGCCCCGTCCAGCGCGGTGGTGGCCGGCCCGAACGGCGCCGCCGGATCCGTGCGGCCGACCTCTGCCGAAGCTCCGGCCGCTCCCGCAGCGGGCGCGCAAACTCCCGCCGGTGCTCCCGCGATGGGGCTCGGCCCCATGAACCTGGCGAGCGCTCCCGCCGGAGGTGCTTCTAGCGGCGCCACCAGTGGCACATCGACCCGTCCCGCAACCACGGGTCCGCGCCAAACCACCGTGCAGACCGGGGAGACCCTCTCCCACGTGGCCCAACGGGAACTCGGCCGCGCTTCGCGCTGGCGCGAGATCGCCGCTTTGAACCCCGAGATCGATCCAAACCGCGTGGTCGTCGGTCAGGTGCTGCGCCTGCCCGAGGGCGAGGCCGTCGCCGCGGCCCCGGCCTCCTCCGCCAGTCCCGCCGCAAGCCCGACCGCCACGCGCGCCGCGGGCCAGGGCACACCGCCGGCGACGGGCTCCTCGGGTTCCGCTCCCGCGGCGTCCGGTGCGCGCACCGTGCAGGTCGCGAGCGGCGACAGCCTGTGGCGCATCGCCGAGCGCGAACTGGGCGACGGGAACCGCTTCCGCGAAATCGCGGCCCTTAACCCCGGCGTCGACCCGAACCGCCTCGCCGCCGGCACGCGCCTCGTGCTGCCCGCCGGCGAGCCGGCCGCGGCCGCCCCGGCGCCGACCCCCAGCGTCGCCCGCGCCCAGGCCCAACCCTCCACCCCGCCCGCCAACCGCGTCCGCTGAGCCGCCCCATGAACACCCTGCTCCGCTCGATGCTGCTGCTCGCGGCCCTGGGCGTCACCGCCCTCGAAGCCCCGAAGGCCCTGCGCGCGCTCTCCGACAGCGTGCGCGGCCCCTGGGCCCTACCCGAAGCCGGCCCCCTCGAACCTCCCCGCGTGGCCGACCTCACCCACCCCACCCCCGCCGAAACCCCCGACCCCCTGGTCGCCCTCGCCCCCCCGGCCGAGACCCCCATCCGCCCGAACTGACCCCGCCCGGTTGGTAGTACGGAGCCGGTCGAGTACGGAGTCGCGCACTTTCTACCCACTTGGAGCCGGTCGGGGGGGCATCCGCGGGGGGCGCTGGCGTGCGAGGATGTGCGGGCCGGGGCTGGGGCCCGGTGCGCCATGACTTCGACTTCCGACTTGGCTCCCGAATCGGTGAAGCCCCTGCGTCTGGCCCTGGCGGGGGGAGGCACGGGGGGGCATGCGGCGCCGGGGCTGCATTTGCTCGAACAGCTCGCGCCGCGCGGGTGGCTCGAGCATGTGCTTTGGCTTGGGTCGGGGCGGCGCGCGGAGCAGCGGGCCCTGGCGTCCTTGGAGCGGCGGGTGGCGCCGGTGCCCGTGGAGCGGGTCACCCTGCCCCTGGAGCGGGCGGGCGGCGGGGCGCCTTCGCGGCTCGAATCCCTGGTTCGGCTGCCGCGCGCGGTGGCCGCGGCACGGGCCGCCCTGGGCCAGGCGCAAAGCGAGGTGCTGCTGGGACTGGGCGGGTTCGTCAGCGCGCCGGCGGTGCTCGCCGCGCGCACGCGGGGGCTGCCGGCGGTGTTGCTGGAGGTCAACGCGGTGCGCGGGTTGGCGACGCGGGTGCTCGGGCCGCTTTCCGCCCGGGTGGCCCACGCTTGGCCGGATTCCCTGCCGCGGGGGCTTTTGGCCACGGACCGCCACCGCCTGACCGGTCCGCCCCTGGGGCCGGGGTTCGACGGCGGCCGGCCCTCGCCGGCGGCGCGCGCGCGGGCCCGGCGGGCCCAGGGGTTCGACCCGGATGCGCCGCTGCTGGTGGTGCTGGGCGGCAGCCAGGGTGCGGGAGCGCTCAACCGCTTCACGGCCGGCTCCTTGGCCGCCTGGCGCGCGGCCGGGCTGTCGGTCTGGCACCAGGTCGGTCCGGGGCGCCTGGGTGAGGCCGCGGAAGCGGGGCCGGGTTACCGCGCGGAGGAGTTTTTGGACCCGATTCTGCCGGCCCTGCGCGCGGCGGAGTTGGTGCTCGCCCGGGCCGGCGCGGGCACCCTCGCGGAGATCGCCGCCCTGCGCGTGCCGAGTGTGCTCGTGCCCCTGCCGAACTCCGTCGGCGGCCACCAATGGGCCAATGCGCGCGCCCTCGGGCAGGGAACGATTGCCCTGGAGGAAGCGCGACTCGATGGGGAAGCCGCGGCGCGCATCGCGCGACTGGCCGGCGGCGAAGGCGCTGCCGAGCGTGCGGAGATCGAAGCGCACCTGGACCGGATCGACGTGGGGCAGGCCGGCGCGCGGCGTTTGGCGGAGCTTCTGCTCGGGGTGCTCGGCCGCGGCGGCGGCGATGGGGCGGCTGCCGGCGAGCGTTCCCAGGTGCCGGCATGGGCACCGCCGGTCGCCGGAGAGAGTTCGGAGGATCCATCGGGAGCCGGCGGCGCGCACAATCGCGAGCAGGGCGCTCCCGACGCGGACGCGCCCGCCCCCCGCCCATGAGCGACGCGCCGAAGGAGTCCCTGACAGCACACGAGCCCGGCCACGGCGACGGCGACGGCTACGACCCCGGCCCCGGCCAAGAACTCCGCCCGCCGAGGCTGGACGGCACCCTGCCGGCCGGTTTGCCCCGGCGCGTGCACCTGTGCGGCATCGGCGGCGCGGGGGTGAGCGGCGCGGCGCGCCTGCTCGCGGCCCGCGGGCACCGGCTCTCCGGTCACGACCCGGTGCGCTCGCCCCTTTGCCAAGGCCTCGAAACCCTCGGTGTGCAGCTTTCCTTCGGGCCCTCGCGCGCGGAAGACCTGCCGGCGGACGCGGAACTGGTCGTGCGCTCCGCCGCCGTGCCCGAGTCCGATCCGCAAATCCGGGCCGCCCTCGACCGCGGGCTGCCGGTCCTCAAGTACGCCCAGGTGCTGCGCCACCTGGCGCCGCCGCGCCTCACCCTGGCGGTGGCCGGGACCCACGGCAAAACCACCACGAGTTGGATGTTGGCGCGGGCCCTGGAAGCCCTTTGGCGCGAAGCCGCGCGCGCGCCGCTCTACGAACCCCAGGGCGCCGACGCCCGCCGGCCCGGCGCCCTGGTGGGGGGCATCGAACGCGGCTACGGCACCAACGCCCTGGTGCCCGGAGCCGAAGGTTGGTTCGTCTTGGAGGCCTGCGAATACGACCGCAGTTTCCTCGAACTCGATCCCTTCGCCGCAATCATCGGCAACGTCGACGCCGACCACCTGGATTGTTACGGCGACTATGCGGGGGTCGAGCGCGCCTTTGCCGCTTTTGCCGCCCGTGTGCATCCGGCCGGGCTGTTGGTGCTCGGCGAAAGCGTGCCCGCGTCGGTGGAGCAGGCGGCGCGCTGCCGCGTGTGGCGCCTGGGCCGCGAGTTGCAAGCGCGCATCGGGCGGGGCGAGGACGGCCGCGTGCGCCTCGAAGTGCTCGGGCGGAGCCTTGGCGGCGGCGCGGCGTTCCACTCGCCCGAAGTGGACTTGGCCCTGCCGGGCAAGTTCAACGGGGTCAACGCCGCCCTGGCCTTGGCCCTGGCGCTCGGGGTGTGGGAG
>JBJHAV010000181.1:0-8233 GCA_050480685.1 Planctomycetaceae bacterium
GTGCGCTGGCCGAGCTCGAAGAGGAGAGCGGGCTGCGCATCGTGCTCGCCGCCGAGCCGGAGCCGCGCTCGTCGGCCAATGACACCAGGGAGTGGGCCGATCTGGCCGCGGACTGGTTGCGCGAGGACCCGGAGTTCTTGGAGCAGGCCCACGGCCTCGATCCGGAACTGGCCGCCGCCGTGCTCCGGCGGCACCTGGGCCTGTGCCTCGATGCCTGCCACGCGGCGGTGGAGTTCGAGCCCCCCGGCGAGGCCCTGGGCCGCGCGCGCAGCCAGGGCTTTGGCCTGGGCAAACTACAGTTCGCCCACGCCCTCGAACTGCGCTCCCCGGCGCACGCCGCCGCCGGGCGCGCGGCGCTGCTCGCCATGGACGAGCCAGTCTACCTGCACCAGACCACGGCGCAGTGCGCGGACGGCGGACTGCTGCGCGCCGAGGACCTGTCCGAGTTGGCCGCCCGGCTCGACGGCCCCGAGGCCCCCGCTTGGCTCGCCGCCGAATGCTGGCGCACCCACTACCACGTGCCCGTCGACCTGACCCCGGACCGCGCAGCGGGCCTCGCCTGCACCGCCCGCCACGCCGAAGCCCTGCTCACCGCCGCCCTCGCCGACCCGGCCGCCTGGGGCCTGGCCGAACTCCACCTGGAGGTCGAAACCTACACCTGGAGCGTCCTCCCCGGCGACGTGCGCGGCCCCGGCCAAGTCCTCGACGGCCTCGAACGGGAGCTCCGCCACGTGCGCGCCCTCCTGGAGCGGGAAGGCTGGCACCGGATCTCCCAAACTCCCGGCTCCCACCGTTGACAGCCCCCCCCCAGGAACCTATCCTCCCGCCCCTGCATCGAGCTTCGGTGCCTGGCCCCTTCGTCTAGTCAGGCCTAGGACACCAGGTTTTCATCCTGGCGACAGGGGTTCAAATCCCCTAGGGGTCACCACTCCCACCTCCCGCCCACGTGGCGGTCGAGACGCACCGAGAGCCGCGCAATCAGCGGCGCTGGCAGCGAGCGGAGTCGGCATCGGCGGCGGTGCCTTCGAGCTGACCTATTTCTCGGGCTCGTGCCCGCTTGGCGGCCGCATCCGACTGTGTGGCTGGGGATCGGAGCCGCGCCCCGGGGGTCAATGGGTGAAGGTGTCGACGAGGGCGTTGGAGGCTTCGAGGGGCGTGCCGGGGAGGGAGAGGGCGAGGAAGAGGCCCTGGAAGGCGATTTCGAGGCCGAGGAACTGCACGTCCTGGGGGAGCGCTAGGGTGAAGTTGGCTTGGCCGGTGGGGGAGGCGGAGCTACCCAGTTGGATCGGTAGGGGCGCCGGTGCGAGCAGGAGTTCGCCCAAGCCCGCCAGGAGTAGGCCGCAGCCGGCTCCGTCCGCGGCGGAGGGGCCTGCGTAGAGCAGCGACCAACCGTCCGCGCCGGACGGGGCGGTCAGGTCGAACTGCAGCGTCGAGCCGAGCACCAGTCCGGGGGAAGAGGAGCTGAGCAGCACCGGGTTGCCGAAGCACCCGTCGATGGCCTGCCAGCCCTGCAACGGGCAGCCGCTCCAAAGGGCCATGCGGTTCGCCGGCTTGCCTCCCGCGAAGGCGAAGTCGCCGCCCACGTGGAGCACGGGAAGCGTCCCCTGCATGCCTCCTGCGAGCGCGTGCACCGCGGCGGAAGCGCCGCCGATCCCGCTGCCGAGGGCGGCCCATTCCACGCCGTCCCAGCGTGCGATGCGGTTTGCCGCCAGACCACCGGCCGCGCCGAATTCGCCGCCCACGTGGAGCGCAGGCCCGGAGCCGTCATCGAAGACCTCCAGGGCGCGGACCCGCGCGTTGGGGGAAGCGCTGATCCCCGCGCCCAGGGGAGCCCAAGTCGCCCCGTCCCAGCGCGCGATGCGAATCGCCGAAATACCCCCCGCGACGGTGAAGTCACCGCCGGCGTATAGGGCCGCACCGGATCCGTCGTCGAAGGTCGCGAGCACTTCAACCCGCGGGGCAAATCCGCCGCTGACACCCGAACCCAAGGCGCTCCAGGCGGAGTCCTGCCATCGGGCGATGCGATTCACCGGCGCTCCGCCCGCTTGGCTGAACAGTCCGCCGGCAATCACAGCCGATCCCGTACCGTCGTCGAAGACGGTCAGCGCGTTGACCGTGTTGTTGAGGCCCGGGCCGAGGGCGCTCCAGGCGGTGCCGTCCCAACGCGCGATGCGGCTCGCGCCCACACCTCCGGCCTGGGTGAAGCTGCCCCCGGCGTACACGACCGGGCCCGCTCCCTCGTCCCTGGTCACCAGGGCCAACACCGCTCCGTTCAGCCCGTCGCCCAGGGGGGCCCAGGTTGCTCCATCCCAGCGCGCGATGTTGTTCGCGGGCACCCCACCGGCTTCGCTGAAGGTGCCCCCGACGTGCAGGGTGGAGTGGTCACCCTCGGCTCCTCCGGCGAGTGCGAACACGGCGCCGTTCACGCCGCCGCCCACGGCTCTCCAGGCCGCTCCGTCCCAGAGAGCGACGTTTCTCACCAGCAGCCCCCCCGCGGTGGAGAAGGCCCCCCCGGCGTGGAACATCGGCGAGGCGTCCTGCACCGCTCGCAGGGCGTGGACCGTGCCGTTGGGTCCCCCCACCCCCCCCAGGGCGCTCCAATCGGTCCCCTCCAAGCGGGCGATGGCGGACGCCGGAGCTCCCCCGGCCTGTTGGAAACCACCCCCGACGTAGAGGGCCGAACCCGACGCCTCTTGCACGCTCAAGAGCCGAAGGACTTGCGTGTTCGTGCCGGACGGCGGGCTGCTCCAGCCCGTTCCGCGCCAGCTCGCGATGCGCTGCACGGGCAGGCCGCCGGCCGAGGTGAAGTGGCCACCGACGTAGAGAGCCGGTCCCGAGCCGTCGTCGTGGATGGCGAGCGTTTGCACGACGCTGTTCACCCCTTCGCCCAGGGCGCTCCAACCCGCGCCGTCCCAGCGGGCGATGTTCGCGGCCGGGGCGCCACCGGCCGAGGAGAACGCTCCTCCGACGTAGAGGGCCGGTCCCGACCCGTCGTCGAAGTTCGCGAGGGCCGTGACCGATCCCGAAACTCCGCCGCCGACCCCGCTCCATTGGGTTCCGTTCCAGCGCGCGATCCGGGGCACCAGGATGTCACCGGATTCAAAGAAGTTGCCCCCGACGTAGAGCGCGGGACCCGATCCGTCGTCGAAGACGGCGAGTGAGCGGACCGAGCCGTCCAGGCCTTTACCCAGGGGACTCCACTGCTCTCCGTCCCAGCGCGCGATGTTGTTCGCGAATCCCGACCCGGCCCAGGGGAAATTTCCACCCGCGTAGAGCGCCTCACCGGAGCCGTCGTCGTAAACGCACAACGCGAAGACCGCGCCCATGAAGCCGCCTCCGACGCCGGTCCAAGCCGACCCATCCCAGCGGGCGATGTAGCCCATGGGCAGACCTCCGGCTTCTGTGAAGCCGCCGCCGGCATAAACAGCGGGGCCCGATCCGTCGTCGAAGACCAAGAGCGAGGAGACGGTGCTGTTCACGCCCGTGCCCAGCGGTCTCCAAACCTCGCCGTCCCAGCGGGCGATGTTGCTCGCAGGCACACCACCGGCGGATACGAATTTTCCTCCGGCGATCAGACCGGGTCCGGAGCCCGAGTCGAACACACACAGCGCGTTGATCGTCGGGCCCGAGCCGCTGACCCCGTTGGGCACGAACGCGGCGACCCAATCCGGGGCGCAGCCCTGGTCCTTGGAGAGCAGCAGCGTTCCCACCGGTACGTCCTCTTCCCGCACAGCCCCTTCCAGGCGCCGGCGCGCGGACCAGGTCGGGCCGGACTCGCTCGCCATGGCGAGCACCTCTAGGCTCGCGCCGCCTTCGGCAGACTCGACCGCAAGGGCGAAGCTCCCATCCGCCGCGACCTCGGCGAGCCCGCCGGCGCTCGAAACCACCACCGCGCCGGCCGCCGGGCGCCCGTCGGCGAACCGCACTTCGCCGCGCAGCACCACCTCACCGCGCGGCAGCACCTCACCTTGCACCGCGCTCTTCGCCGCCGCGGCATCGCCGGGCCCGTGGCTTGCGATCGGATCGGAAAAGGGCGACAGCAAGAAGGCCAGGGCGAAGAGGCAAGGTGTGAACATGATTCGAGCTCCCGTGGGAAAAGACCGGGGCGGGAGATCCGTCCCAGGCGCGGCCCTTACCTTACGTCGACACAGGTTTCGCCGCCACCCTCACCCGAACGGAACCCCGGGCGCCTCCCCCCCCAGGGAAAGCCCCCCGGCAACGCCCGCATCCCCACCCGGCGCCCCACGACTTCAGCGCACGATGCGTGAAACCACCTCACCCGTGCGAACGTCGAGCACGTAGACGCCGGACTCGAAGCCGCCGTAGGGGCTGAAGGTGCCGGCCAGCACAAAACCTCCCGTCGTGCCGCGTGCCCAGGGTTCTTCCCCGGCCAATTGGCCGCCCCAGAAGTAGTCGCTCATCAGGTCCGGTACCGGGCGCGTCCAGGTCGCCTCCGGTGCGGACAGGTCGAAGGCCCAGACGATGCCGCAGAGATGGGGCTTCGGATGTCCGCCGCGGAACTCTCCAAGGACGAGCCACGTGCTGAGCGGACCGTTCCCATCGGAGGGGATGGAAACGCTGGCCATATCACCGCAGTCGGCCCTGTGGGCTTTCCATTCGATTGCGCTGAATTCGTCAGGAGTTTGTCGTGGCGCGCCGGGCAGCGCAGGGCGCTGGACCGACGCGAGCCCCCAATCCTTTGGGTCGTAGACAAAGAGTGCGGCGGACGAACTTGGATCCGCTGGCTGACGCAGGTGTCGGGCACTGATGTAGAGCGCGGTGGAGCCACCAGGGCTCCCATCCGCCGGGAGGCTGGCGAGCGGTTGCCCAAAACCCGGGATGGGGATGGGCGGTTCGATTCGGGCGATGGGTTCTCCGTTCGCCAGGTCGAGCACGAGCACTGTGCCCGAAGTCGGCGCCCCGTCCCCTGACGATCGAGCTCGTGCTCCGGGGGACTGGTACTCGGCCAGGCCCACGGTGAGCGTCACGTCCGAGGTTTCGGGGCGAGCAGGGCCGATGGCAATTACGTGAGGCTGGTGGCAGGGCGGGACCTGGAGGCGTTGCTCCCAGAGCAGTCCGGCGCCAGGGGATGCGCACGCGATCAGCACCCATCCACTCGATTCGCGAACGTATACGGCGAAGCGCGGCTCGCTTTCGCCCGCTGCCGGCGGCAGGCCGAGGATCGTCGCGAGGCTCACGAAGCCGCTGTCGATGCCCGTGTCCCACTCCAGGACCCTACGCAGGTTGCGGTCCGAACTCGTGGCCAGGTCGACACGGAGCCGTGAAGTCGTCCGCTGGCCGGTTTCCTGGTCTGGTGAGAAGCAGAAACCCGCGATGATCAAGTCGATCTGGCCGTCGCCGTCCACGTCGGGAATCGAGGCGACTTTGTGACTATACCTCGACAACGAGAGAGGCATGTCGAAGCGCACGAGCACTTCGCCGCTGGGGATGGCCACGATTTCAACTCCCGGACGGCCGTCCGCTCTTCCCCAGCCGCCCTCGATCAGCGCCGCGTCGCGCTGCCCGTCCCCGTTCCAATCGCCGACCCAGCAGAAGTCCGTGGCGTAACTCGCTCCGCGCACGACCTTCCCCTCCTCCTGCGTTTCGGCTCGCGATTGCGCGGGAGTGTCTTCGGGGAAGGCCGCAGCGGCGCCGATCAGCAGCGCGGCGCAGAGTGTCGGCAGCGAGATCCAGCGCCAGGTCCTGGGGGCGTGCATGGAAATCAACCTACCCCGTGCGTGGGGAGCGTTGGGTCACACCGCGGTCACGGTGCGCGGGCGGTCGCGGCCGCATCCGCTACGAGCGCCCGCCCGAGCCGGGAGACTAGGGGCTACAGGACACCTCGCGGCCCACTCGCAAAGCACTCGGTGAGGCTCGCCCCACTTTCCCGCATATGCTTCCCGTACCGTCCGCAGCGCTTCCTCCCGTTGCAAGCCGGCTGACGGACTCCAGCTAGAATCGCGCGTCGCGAGCGATCCCTTGCCGGAGCTATTTTCGTCCCTTGCCATGCCCCGCTCGGCCGCGATGGGTGCCTGCGCCGACACTCGCCGGGGGCGACTTCGGTGGTCGGCACTCCCCATCGCGATGCTCCTGGTTGTGTCCGCCTGCCAGGGGCCGCAGCGGGAGGACGAGTGGTTCGTGGAAGCTTTCCACGCGAACTTCGACGCACGTGCTTCCGTTCGTGGCGCGAGTGGGCGCGGGAGCGCGACGGCGACCCACAGGCAGGTCGGCATCCGCGTCGGTCAACGCTTCGTCTTCGACGATCCCGAGGCGGATCCTTTTGAATACGGTTTCAGCCTGGCCGTGGAGCGTTTGGACTACCCGGATCGGAAACTGACGTTGCCGCTCTTGGGCTTGAGCGGCATGGGGAGCCGCGGCTTGGGATCCGTCGCCGACGGGATCGCGGCATCCGCCGAGTACGGGATGTGGTTCGAGGTGGGGCTGCCCCAGATCCTTGCGCTGTTCTCCGAGGAGGAGGAGCCGGATCCGTTCAGGGACGAAGAGGCGGATGGCTACCTCCTCGGCGGGGGGCTTTCGGGGGGGATCGGCCTGCAGATCGAAAGCTGGCGGCCTTCCGCGGGTCTGTTGGGGCGGCTCCGCTACGCCTCCTGGAGGGGAGACGAGCCCGAGGTGGACGAGACCCTGTGGAGCGCGAATTGGGCCGGGTACCTAGGGCTCGAGTTCGCCCCCAGGCACGCGCCGATCCTGGTGCGCGGCCGTGTCCTCGTGGGAGGTATGCGCGGTTTCTACTTGTCCGTGGGGATCGCCTTCTGATCCGGCGGGGAGAGGCGACCCCAAGGCCTGCCGTCCGGGCTAGAGCGGCGGGAAGTGTTCGTGGAGGCGGGCGAGAAAAGCCTCCAGTTCGTCGGTGAGGAAGGGGATCGCGTCGGAGAGCAGTTCGGCGCCGTCTTCGGTGATGCGCCAGCAGTTTTCGATGCGCACGCCCAGGGCTTCGGCGGCGATGTAGAGGCCGGGCTCGATGGTCACGACCATGTCCGGCGCGAGGGGCTGGGTGGCCAGCGGCGTGTCGTGGACACGCAGGCCGAAGCCGTGGCCGACGGAGTGGGGGAAGTAGCGGCCCAGGTCGTGGGCGTCGAAGTAGCGCGCGGCGGCCTGGTGGGCGTCGCGCAGGGTCGCGCCGGGGCGCAGTTCGGCGGCGGCCAGCAGGCTGGCTTGGACCACGTGTTCGTAGATCTCGCGCTGGCGCGGGGTGAAGCGGCCGCTGACCGGCACCGTGCGCGACACGTCGGCGGTGTAGCCGTGCACACGCGCGCCCACGTCGATCACCACGATGTCGCCGTCCTCGAAACGGCGCTGGTTCTCGCGGTAGTGCAGGATGCAACTGTTGGGCCCCGAACCGACGATCGAGGAAAAACCCGTGCCCGATGCGCCCCGGTGTCGGAAACCCCCTTCGATGGCGGCTTCGGCCTGGAACTCGAAGTTGCCCGGGCGCACTTGCAAGAACCCCTCGATCAGCGCGGCTTGGGTGATGTCCACGGCGGCGCGCACGGCGTCCATTTCGCCCGGGTCCTTGACGGCCTGCAGATCGCGCAGGAAACGCTGGCGGAAGCCGCCCCCGGCGCGCGGGTTGCGCACGGCGAGGCCGGGGTTGAGTTCGATCTCGCGGCTTTCGGCGAAGGTTTCCAGCCGCGGACCGTCGCCGAACAGGCGCACGTCCTCGGCCTCTTCGCCGCGGGCGGCGAGCCGCTCGGCCAGGATCTCCGCGAAGCGGCGCAGCCCGTGGATTTGGGCGATGCCCGTGCGCTCCACCGCCTCCGGCCCGGGATAAAGCACCTGCCCGTCCCAAAGGTCGCGGCGCGGATCGCGCTCGGGCAGGAACAGCCACGCCTCCACCAGCCCGCTCCCATCGGCTTCGAGCACCAGGTACGCGTTCGCCTGGAAAACCCCCGTCAGCCACAGGAAGTCCCCGTCCGGATGGAAGCGGCCGTCCGCGTCCTCTCCGGAAAAGAGCACCAAAAGGCCCGCGGGCAGACGCTCGGCCACACGCGCCCGGCGGGCGGCCGTGGCCGCTTGGGTGTGGGGCGTCGGCACCCCGTGGTAACCGGCCGGCAGGGGGCGCGTGGCCAGGTCCGCGGGCCGGCGCGGCGCGGAGCGATCCTCGCCGGCGACTTCGGGCGCCCCGCTCGGTCCGGTTTCCGCGGAGGAACTGCCGGAACTCGCCGAATGGCCCGGCGCAAAGGGCACGAGAAGCAGGGCGAGGGCGGCGATCGGA
>JBJHAV010000182.1:0-8197 GCA_050480685.1 Planctomycetaceae bacterium
GCGAGGTTCCAAGGCCGCTGTGCGGCCCCCTAGGATCAATAGTAGGCGCTGGCCCAGTCGGTGCGCAGGCCCCAGGCGGTGACACTGGGATCCGTGGTCAACTCCACGGTGATCGTGTCACCTGCCACGATGGCCCAGCCGTCCGTGCGCCCGAAGGCGTTGCCGGTGCCGTTCGAGATCACGTTGCCCGAAACGGTCCAAAGCACCTGTCCGGCGCCGTTGCGGATGCGCACGAAGTCGTAGTTGGCTTCCGTGGTGATGCGCTCGAAGTGCACCGCCACCTGGCTGGCGCCGGGTTTGCTGTAGGTGTAGGTGTACACCTGGTTGTTGGCGTACGGGTGCGGGGTTTCGCGCACCCAGGCTTCGCTGTTCCAGGAGCCCGAACTGCCCACGGTCCAGGTGGCCCGGATCGTTCCGCTGGCCGCCTGGAAACCATGCACGAGCACGTGCCAGGTGTCCGCGGCGGGCGACGGGAAGGTGACGCTCTCGTTCGAACCGCCGATGTAGGGCGCCTTGAACTCGGCCTGGTTGTGCTGGCCCTGGTCCGCGGGCCAGTTGATGGGTTGACGCTTGACGTAGAGGTCCGCGTCACCGGTGCCAGTGATTTGCACCACCAGGTTGCTGGCGTTCGCCGGGATGGCGATGGTGTAGTTCAAGACGGCTCCCTGGGCCACCGAGTAGTTGTAGGTGGTCCCGTTGGCCAGGGCGGGCACGGAGGGCACCGTGGCCTGCAAGGCGGCTGTCAGGTTGATGCGGCGTTTTTGGGTGTGGCCGATCACGTTGGCGCCCGTGTTGTGGAACAACGTGGCGATGCCGTTCAGGTTGCCGATGTAGCTCGGCCGGGCGTGCAGGAACTGCGCGATGAGTCCCGCCGCGGCCGGGGAAGCCGAGGAGGTGCCGCCCAGGGCGAAGGTGCCACCGCCGCAGCGGGCGCAGATGACCTGTTCGCTGGGGGCGTAGAAGGACAAGAACGAGGCCATGTTCGAATAGCAGGCGCGTTTGTCCACTTGGCGATTCGAGTCGTTGCAGTAGGCAGGCGGGAAGGGCGAATAGGGCGCGTTGTTCACGTCCCAGGTGGAGCCCACGGCGAAGCAGTTGGTGGACGCGGCCGGCAGGGCGATGCGGTTGGTGAAGCCGTCGTTGCCGGAGGCGGCGATGGGCAGGATTCCGTTGGCCAGAGCCGTGCCGCAGGCCGTGTGCAGGGTTCCGCTGGTCACGGCCGAGGTGTATCCGCCGCCGCCCAGGGACATGTTGATGGCGCGGATCGGCGCACCGCCGCCGACGCCGTTTTTGTTGGTCACGCACCAGTTGATCGCGTTTGCGATCACCGAGTCGTAGGCATTCGGGAAGACCACCAGAGCGTAGATGTCCGACCCCGGGGCATAGCGCCGCACGATCGAAGCCACCCCGGTGCCGTGGTAACAATCGTTGAAGTTTTGGCTGTGGATCGAAGCGCCGGGGGTGCTGAAGTTGGCGCCGCCCTTGACCACGGAGTTGGGCAGGCTGGTGGAGCCGCCCAGTTCCGGGTGCAAGAGGTCGTAGCGGCTGTCGATCACGGCGACGCCGACTCCCGCGCCGGTGAAACCCTGGGCCGCGGCGGCCGTGGAGCCCGTGAGCTGCCGGCCTTGCACGGTGAAAAGTTGGTTGAGGTTGTCGTTCCAGAGGAACTTCACATCGCCCCGGCGGGCGAGTTCCATCACCGCTTCGACCGTGTCGACCTCGGCCACCAGCATGTACTGGTATTCGAGTGCGTCGATGAAGCGCACGGCCGCGCGTGTGGCCGGGCTGGCCTGGTTGTCGAAGGCCGCTAGGAAGTTGCCTTGGCGCGCGGCGACACCCTGGCGCACCAGGTCGCGGGCATCGGCCACCTGGGCAGTTTCAAAGTTCGGATCGCCGGGCTCTTGGCGCAGTTCGATCACGATGCGCAGGTCCTGGCGGATGCCGTCGCCCTCGCGCACGAAACCCAACTCCTGGAGCTGGGCCATGCCGCGCGCGAGCAGCGGATCGATGCTCTCGTGGGGCGGCGGCGGGGCCGGTTCCGGTTCCTCGTGCCACTGGCCCAGGGCCAAGGGCGCGAAGGCCAACGATGCAATCAGCAGCGCCAGGGCGGCGCCGCTGCGGGGGAAACGTTGCATGCGGCTCACTCCGGGTCCCTTCCGGGACCGGTCGGGGGGCTGGAGCCGTCCGGCGAGCGCGCGGGTCCACGCCCGCGCCCGGACGCCGGGCGGATCGGGTTGAGGCCGGGGACACCGGGAATCTCGCACCGACCTTCCGAGCCTGCGCGCCCCGCGCGGAACTGGCAAGGAGTGTCGATTCGATTCCCAAACTCGAAAAAAGCGCTGGCGAGACCCAGGCCTGACGGAATCGAGCGCTTCCGGGTAGTCTAGGAGATGTCCTTCACGTCTAGACCTCGGCGCGAGAATCCCATGGGCCCGGCGAGTCACTTCCTCCGCGCCGGCATCGCCGGCCTGATCCTCCTTTCCCCGGCGGCCGCGCTTCAATCGGTCTGGGTCGTCGATCAGGCCCTCGGGGCAGGCACGGACTTCTCGAACTTGCAGGCGGCCGTCGATGCCGCCGCCCCGGGGGACGTGCTGCTCGTGCGCAGCGGGATCTACCCGCCGTTTTTCCTGGACGGCAAGGGTCTGACTATCGCCGCGGACACGGGCGCCGGGGTGTGGGTCTCGCCCGCATGGACTGGGTATTCCGCGGGTGCCCGGATCACCGACGTGCCCGCGGGTCAGACCGCGATCTTGCGCGGGCTGCACTTCGATGGGTCCCTCGCTCCGGCCACCTTCACCACGGTGGCGCTGCGCATCGAGGGTTGCGTGGGGACCGTTTGGGTCGAGGATTGTGTGCTCGCTTCCGGTTCGCCGTCGCTCCGGATCACGGACTGCGCGGCGGTGGTGCTCGAGCGCTCCAGTTTTAGCGGCGCGTGGGGGTACTACGACGGGATCTTCATGACCGGCCCGCAGCCCGGCATCGAGGTGTTTCGCTCGGCGGTCGTGATGAACGGATGCGAGGTGTCCGGCGGCCAAGGCAACTCTGCCCTGGCGTTGGCCTACCCGGGAGTTTTTCCCGCGCAAGCGGGCGCTCCCGCCCTGCGGCTGATCGACGGAGCGCTGGTCGCAGCGGGGGGGCTCGTCTCCGGCGGTCAGGGCGGCAGCGGAATCAGCGTGCCGTTTTGCGTGGACCCGGCGCAGGGCGGGGCCGGGCTCGTGCTCGCGGGCGAAGGCGGTACGCCGCCCTTCGCGCGCCTCTCGGCGGTGGTTCTGGTAGGGGGTGCGCCGGGTGGGCCCGACCCGTTCTGCGGCGCAGGGGCGAGCACGGGTGTCCCGGTGCAGGTGGACGCTGGCAGCCTGATCTCCGAAGCCGACGTGCGCCCGTCCTTGACCGTGCCTTCGCCCCAGCGCAGCGGCTCCGCCTTCGCCGCCTCCGTCACCACGCCCGCCGGGGAGGGCCAGTGGGTCGTCCTCGCCATGGGCACCGCGCCCGGCGTGCTCGACCTGGGCTGGTCCCTGGGCGTACTGCTCGTCGCTCCGCCTCCGACACTCTGGCACTTGGGGCCCGCGGCGGCGGACGGCTCGATCAGCTTGCCGCTCGTCGCGCCGCCCTTGCCCCCCGGGCTTGGCTCCGCCGGGATCGTCTTCCAGGCGGTGGCCTGCGTGCCGAACCTCTGCCGCGCGGGCAGCGGCAGCCACCTTTTGCTCTTGCCCTGAAGCCCACGCGGGCCCGTCCGCAGGTCCCGCGGAGCGGAGCCAGCCGGAGTGAGGCGCTGGGGGGCGCGCCCGGCTCACCGGACTTTCGAGAGGGGATTCCGGCGTGTTTGTCGCTCCAGGGGGTATGAAGACCTCCCACGTCGAAACGCGCAACGCAGCGAGCGTCCCCACCCTCCTGGCATCGGCCGCCCTGGCCACGGTCCTATTTGGGTGCTCCAGCGGGGGTGGAGACGGGCAGGCCCCCGGGGGCAACGGCGGTGTCGGCCCGGGGACGGCCGCCTGGCAGCCGCTGCCCGACGCCCAGGGTGTCCAGGGCGGGGACGTGGAGACGCTGCTGGTGGCCGAGGAGGACGGGGTCCGGGTGCTCTACGTGGCGGGCACCTTCACCCAGGCGACGGGGCAGCCGGCGACGCGGGTGGCGCGTGTGGACGTGGGCACCTGGTCGGCCCTGGGCGAGGGGTTCGACGGCCAGGTGTCGGCCCTGGCTTGGTTCGACGACGGTTCCGGGCCGGCGCTCTACGCGGGGGGCAGCTTCCAAAACTCCGGCGACACGCCGCTGGCCCGGGTGGCGCGCTTCGACGGCAGGGATTGGCAGCCCGTGGGCGGCGGTTTCGACAGCGCTGTCGAGGTGCTGCACGTGCACGACGATGGCTTCGGTCCCGCGCTCTACGCCGGCGGATCTTTCGGCACGGCCGATGGATTGGCCGCGGCGCGCATCGCGCGCTGGGACGGCGTTTCGTGGACCGCGGTGGGAGGGGGCGTTTCGTTCACCGTGGGTGTCACCGAGCCGGATGGGAGCTTCATCCAAGTGCTGGAGAGTTTCGATCACGGTTTTGGGCCCAGGCTCTACGC
This sequence comes from Planctomycetaceae bacterium, assembly GCA_050480685.1. Lineage (GTDB taxonomy): Bacteria > Planctomycetota > UBA1135 > UBA1135 > JBJHAV01. The sequence goes on from JBJHAV010000182.1 coordinate 4,569, forward strand.
CGCGGGTGCGTTTGGCCAAGCGGGCGGTCAGGCCGCCCAGTGGATCGCGCGCTGGGATGGCGTCGAATGGCAGGCATTGCCGGGTTCCTTGAGCGGCGGCGTTTACGCCATGGCCGTGCACGACGAGGGCTCGGGGCCCGCGCTCTACCTGGGCGGATTCTTTCGGCGCGTCGACTTTCCCGAGGACCCGAGCATCGACCTGGAGCGCGTGGCGCGTTTCGACGGCACCACCTGGAGTCCCCTGGGGCAAGGCGTGGACAACGGCGTTTTCGCGCTCGCATCCGCGATCTTCGACGGGGAGCCGGAGTTGATCGCAGGCGGTGAGTTCCGCGAGGCCGGCGGCGATGAGGCGAACTACATCGCGCGCTGGAGCGCGGGTGAATGGCGCGGGCTGCGGGACGGGGTCAACGACTACGTGAACGCGCTGGTGGTGTACGACGATGGGGCGCTGCTCGACGGGGAGCCGGCGGTGATTGCGGCCGGGCTCTTCGATCAGGCCGATGGTTCGCGGGCGGACCGCATCGCCCGTTGGAACGGGCTCGATTGGTCGACGGTCGGGCAGGAGCTGGACGACACGCCCCTGGCCGCAGCCTCGGGCCTTTTGGGTGGGGAGCCCGTGCTCGTGCTGGGCGGCCTGCTCCAGCGTGCGGGCGGCCATCTGACGCGCCACGTGGCGGCCTTCGATGGGACGGACTTCGCGGACCTCGGGGGTGGGCTCGACCGCGCGGCCCGGGCCCTGGTTTTCTTCGACGACGGCTCCGGCGAAGCGCTTTTCGCCACGGGCTCCTTCGAAGCGGCGGGTGGTTCACCGGCTGCCAAGGTGGCGAGTTTCGACGGCGCCGCCTGGTCTCCCCTCGGGCTGGGCCTCGGCGCGGCCGGCAGCGGCGGGCATGCGCTCTTGGTGTTCGACGACGGCGAGGGAGCGGCGCTCTACGTGGGCGGCAGCTTTGCCGAAGCGGGCGGCCTCGCGGCTGCGAACATCGCGCGCTGGGACGGCAGCGACTGGTCGCCCCTGGGCGCGGGCACCAACGGGCGGGTCGAGGCCCTGGCGGTCTTCGACGACGGCGAGGGAGCGGCGCTCTACGCGGGCGGCGAGTTTTCCCAGGCCGGTGGCCAGGCGGCGAGTGCCATCGCCCGCTGGAACGGCGCGGCCTGGTCGCCCCTCGGCAGCGGCGCCGCGGGTGGCGTGGTGCGGGCCCTCGAGCCCTTCGGTGCGGAGCTGGTCGCGGGCGGTACCTTCAGCCAGATGGGCGGCATCTCGGCCCCACTCGTCGCGCGCTGGAACGGCAGCCAGTGGAGCGGCCTGGGGGACGGCCTGATCGGCAGCGTGCGCGATCTGGCGGTCTTCGACGACGGCGCGGGGGACGCGCTCTTCGCCACCGGATTCCTGTTCGATCAGGAGCCGGGCGGCAGCCTGTCCGAGGTGCATCTGTGGCGCTGGGACGGCGCCCAGTGGAATGTGCCCGACGGCGGTTTGCCCGACTTTGGCAGCGGCCTGGCCGTCCACGACGACGGCGGCGGGGAAGCGCTTTGGGTGGTGGGATGGTGGCGCGAGCCCGGCCCGAGCGGGCCGCGGCACCTGGCCAAGTGGGGCCCCGATCCGCTGCTGCCGTCGGCCGCGTTCGCGACCGAGCGCGCAGCCGATCCCGCGGCCTGGGAGCCGGCGGCCGGCTCCGCCCGCAGGCAAGTCCCGCTGCCCGCCGGCCCTTGAGGAGCGTGTTTTCCCTCGGGCCGGCGGCGCCGGATCAGAGTTCCTCGAGCAGGGCCGCCACCGCGGCGTCCAGGGCTCCGCCGCGTAGGTTGACGTGGCGCAGCACACCCTCGGCGTCGAGCACGAAGATCGTGGGGTAGGACTGGATGCCCCAGGCCGTGCTGATCGGTCCCATGCTGCCGTCGAGCAGGTCGAGCCAGTTGATGCCGTGCTCTTTTGCTTTTCGGTCGTACTCGCTGCGGTTGCGATCGGTGTTGATGCCCAAGATCGTCAGGGGTTGATCCTCGTGGCGCTGCACGAGCGCCTTCAGCTGGGGGATGCCAGCTACGCAGGGTCCTCACCAAAAGCCCCAGAACTTGATCACCACCACCTGACCGCGCAGGTCGGAGAGGGTGACCGAGTCACCGGACGCAGCAGTGCCGGTGAAGTCCGGGGCCGGGCGGCCCACCACGAGCTCCAGGTAGCGCACGAGCGCGCCGCGCGCCCGGCCGGCTTCGTGCGAATCGGGCCAGCGTTCGATGACTTCTTCCAGCCGCTGCCGGCCGCGGTCTCGCCAGGCCTCGTGATCGCCGGCTCCGCTCAGCAGCGCCGTGCCCAGGGAAAGCCAGAGCGAACGCAGATCGGTTTCATCGAAGCGGCCGGTCAGCTCCTCGCGCCGCTCTTCGATCTCCGAGTCCAAAAGCGCCACCCGCTCCGGCGTCATCTGGTGGAAGGCCCGGCCGAGACTTTGCACGAAGGTCCGGCGGGTGGCCCGGTCCAGGGTGTCGTCCGCGAGCAGCACGCGGGCGTGCTCCAAAAGTTCGTCACCGGCCGCACCGAAGCTCATGACGGGATTCGAGAGCATCCAGATGCGAGCGCGCGGGCTGCCCTCGTCGGCCAAGACGCGCAGCAGCGGTCGATACAACGCGTTCGGATCCGAAGGTCCGTCCTCGCGCATGCGGAAGGTGCCGTCCTCGGCTTCGATGAAGGCCTCGTCGAAAAAGCGTCGCCGAGCCTCGTCGAACTCATCGGCCGCCCGTCGGGCGATCTCGTCCAGATGGTCGCGGGAAACAATCGGCCCGTCTCGGGTCTCAGGGGACTCCCAGCGCACACGGGCGGCCCTCAAACGCAGTTCGCGTGCCAAGTCGGAGTCCTCGCGCTCAACCACCGTGGCGCGCAGGGCCAGGGCCAAAAAATGAGTTTCGTCCCCGAGTGGCTCTTTGGCGATGCGCGTCAGCCAGGCGTCCAGCCGCTCGGCGTCGAGCAGGCTCCAAAGGGTTCCGAGCCGCTCGAGCACCACCCCCAACTCTGCGTGGTCGGAGGTCTGTTCGAGTGCGTCCATGACCTCCTGGGAGCGCACCTGGCGGACCTCGCGGCTCGGGGAGCCGAGCCGTTGGTTTCGCAGCATCCAGTTCACGGCGCGGTGGTCGCCCGCCGCGGCCGCGGTCCGCGCCCGGGGCCAAAAATCCCCGACCGGATGGGGCGGGCGATCGCGCAGGGGGATGCGCTGGGCGCGGGCCTCGGCGCTGCTCGAACTCCAGGCTTCCACGGCCGCGGCCCACTCGGCTTCGAAGGTTTCCCAGGTCTCGGCGGCGGCCGGCGCTTCCGGGTCGGGCTCCCCGGCGCGGTCCGCGTCCGGCGTCTGGGCCCATGCGGGGGCGCAGAGCACGGCCACCGCGAGGGCGAGCCGCAGGTGCGTGCATAACGATGCCATGTCGATTTCTCCCAGGGGCTGCGCGCGGGGAAGGGGAATGTGCGCGCTGTGGCCCCGCGGCCCAGGATAACCGCCGCGGGACCACGTGGTGCGCTGGCGGGCCCATGGATCGCCTGGCAGGATGTGCCGCCTCCGGCGTCCAAGGCGGTGCGAGCCGCGGGTTCGCGCTACCCCCCATGGCTTCGCAAAACACCCCCCTCAAGACCGGCCCGCGCGCTCATCGGC
>JBJHAV010000183.1:0-8177 GCA_050480685.1 Planctomycetaceae bacterium
GTGCTCGACGCGCGCGGCAGCGCGGTGCAGCGCGGCGTGCGCGGCGGGGCCCAATGGGCCGGGGAACAGGTGCGCGCCCTGGGGCGGCTGGTGGGTTTGGGCGCGAAGGCATCGGAACCGGTGCGACCCCTGGACGAGTTGGAGCGCGAACGGCTGGAGGCGGGTTGGAACGGCTTTTGGGAGCCGCTCGCCCGGGACCTGGGGCCGGAACGGCGGGCGCCCGAGGCGCGCCAGGCGCCGGCGGATCTGTTGGCGGCGCTGGCGCGGGATTTGGGGCGCTCGCCCTGGACGGCGCGCGAGGCGGCGCTCGAAGCCCTGGGCGAGCTGCCCCAGGACTTCACCGACTTCGAAGCGCGCTGCCGGGTGCTGATCGAAGAGGAGTTCGACCGGCGCGGGCGGTCCTGGGATCTGCAGGCGCTCTCGAACCTGGTGGCCCTGGTGCCGGTGGGCGTCTCGGCGGCGGTGATCGCGACCACCGGGGGGCTGGGCATGGACCTGGCGGTGGCCGGCGGCGGACTGGTGAGCTACGGGCTGTACGGGCGGCTGATCCAGCTCCTGGGCGCGCCGCTCATGGCGCGGGCGGCGGCGGCTTGGGAGGAGCCGCGCGGGGCGCAGCTCGCGGCGCTGCTGGAGCGCGCGGCGCTGCCGGAGGCGCGCGATGCGCTCGATCGGGCGGCGCGGGCCGGCCAAGCGGAAGCGGACGAAATCGAAGCGCTCAGCCGCACGCCGGAGCTCAGCGGGCGCGGGGCGAGTGGTGCGGCAGCGAGTGGCGCGACACCGGGCGGCGCCGCGCAAAACGACGGAGGCGGACGGCCATGAGCGACCGGGCGGACTTTCGCGATCGACTCGAAGGGCTGTGCGCCGAGCTGCGCGCCGACGTGGAGGTGCTGCGGCCCCTGGCGGCGGCGGCGGGGCGGGCCGAGGACCTGGACGAATTGCTCGGCGACCTGGATCACCAACTCGAACGCGCGCGCCAGGCGGCGGTGGTTGTGCTCGTCGGGCCGACCGGCGCGGGCAAGTCGACGCTGCTCAACGCCCTGGTGGGGGCCGACGTGGCGCGCGAGGGCGTCGAGCGGCCGACCACGTCGCGCCCGGTGGTGTACGCGCCGGTGGACGCGGATTTGGCGGAGTTGCTCGACGATCTGGCCGGGCCGCCGCCCCAGGTCGTGCGCTACGAACCGGGCGGCGCCGAGGGTTGGAGCGAGCAGGTGCTGGTCGACGCGCCGGACCTGAACAGCGTGGCGCGCGAACACCGGGACACGGTGCGCGCCCTGGCGGAACGGGCCGACGCGCTGCTGGTGGTGCTGCACCAACAGGCGGTGGTCGAAGAAGCGACCCTTTCGTTCTTGGAGGACTTCGCCGGGCGGCGCGAGCTGTTTTTCGTGCTCGGTTTCGCCGATCGTTTGGCGCCGGCGGCGCGCGAGGAACTGCTCGCCCAGGTGCGGGGCGAGATGCGCCGGCGGCTCGGGCTGGAGGATCCCAATGCGCTCTGCCTGTCGGCGCGCGAGGCGCGCGCGGGGCGCGGGGGCGAGGCCTTCGAAGGGCTCGTGGCGCACCTGGAAGAACTCGCGCGCGGCGGGCGGCTGGCCGGGGTCAAGCGCCACAACGCCCTGGGGGTCGCGGTGCGCCTGGGGGAGCTGGCGGGCGAGATCGAAGCTGAGGTCGGCGCCGAACTCGAACGGCTGGGCGCCGAAGCGGCGAAGGGGTTTCGGGCCCTGGGCGAAAAGGTCGGGGTCGAACTTGGGATGCGGGCGGCCCTGCGCGCGCCGGAACTCGCCGATCGCCTGGCGGCCGAGGCCGGGCGGCGCTGGGACGGGCCGCTGGGGTGGACCCTGCGCGCGGGGGCCCTATCGACCCTGGGGCTCGGGCTGGCGGCGCTCGTGGCGCGGCGCAATCCAGCCCTGGCGGCGGGCGCGGCCCTGGGCGGCGCGGTGGTCGGGCGGCTGCGGGAGGGACACCTGGAGCGGCGCTTCGAAGAAGCCGAGGTGCTGCTGCCGGAGCCGAGCGAGTTGGAAGGCTGGTGGCGTGAAGCGCTGATCGAAGTGCGCCTGTCCGCCGGGCGTTTGGCGCCGGGCGGCGAGCTGGCGCCGGCCGAAGCGGCGGCCCTGGGAGACTCGGCGCGGGAAGCGACCGAAGAGGCCTGGCGGCGGCTCTTGGCGCGGGATCTGCCCGAAGAGGCGGCGCGGGTGGCGACGCCCGCCAGGCGTTTGGCCTTCGACCTTTGGGTCTGGGCGTTCGCCGGCTGGTTGCTCTGGCGCGCGGGCCTGGGTTTTTGGACCGAGACTTACGTGGGTCTGGACTTCACCCTGAACGCGGTGTTGCTGCTGGCCGCGCTCCTGGTGCTCTTGCGGATGATTTTCCGCAAGGGCCTGAAACGCCGCGCGCGGGGACTGCTCGACGGAGTCGCCTCCCGTGCGGTCGAAGCGGTGGCAACGCGGGCCGCCCAGGTCGCCGGACCGCTGGAAGAACGCGTGCGCCTCTACCGCGACGCCCTCGCGCGCCTGGTACACGCCCCGGAAAGGTGGCGCGCGGAACTGCACGGTGGCGGCGCCGTGGGCTCGCGGCGCGGTTAGGCGCTACGGCCCTACTTCGCAGCGGTTTCGCGGCCCGCGCCGCGGTTAGACCAGTTGGCTGAGGAAGAGGCCGGGGAGGACGCCCATCAGGAGGGTGAAGAGGGCGCAGAGCACGGTGGCGACGCCGGCGGTGAAGGGGCGCAGGGTGCGGGGCGGGGCGAGGTTTTCGTCGGCGGGCTGCATGTAGATCGTGATCAGCACGCGTAGGTAGTAACCCAGGGCGACGACGCTGAGCAGGGCGCCGATCACGGCGATGGCGATCATGCGGGCGTCGACCAGCACGCTGAAGACGAACCACTTGGCCAAAAAACCGCCGGTGGCGGGGATGCCGCCGAGGCTGAGCATGAAGAGCGCCAGGGCGGCGGCGGCGCCGGGGCGAGTCTTGGCCAGGCCGCGCAGGGAGTCGAGTTTGGTGAAGCGTTCGCCGTCCGCTTCCAAAAGGGCCAGGATGCCGAAAGCGCCGGTGGCGGCGAACACGTAGGCCCCCATGTAGAAGAGGCCCGCGTTCATGGCGTCGCGCATGGCGTCCGGGCGGTCGAGGGCCAGGAGGCCGGCCAGCACCAAAAGCAGGGTGCCGGCGTGGGCCACGCCGGAGTAGGCCAGCATGCGCTTGAGGTCGTCTTGGACCAACGCGCCCAGGTTGCCGGCGGCGATCGTGATCAGGGCCAACACGCCGATCAGGGTGGCGCCCTCGGAGGGGATCATCAGCCCGGCGCCGATTAGGAAGCCGAAGGCGGCGGCCTTCGTGCCGGTGGCCATCAGGGCGGTCACCGGCGTGGGGCTGCCCTGGTAGACGTCGGGCACCCACAGGTGGAAGGGGAACACCGAGACCTTGAAGAAGATCGCCGAGGCGATCAGGGCCACGCCGATCGTCGAGAGGGTGCCATTCAGGCCGCTCGCGATGATCTCGTCGATCGAAAGGGTGCCCTGGCCCACGTAGAGCAGGGCGGTACCGTAGAGCAAGAGCCCCGTGGCGAAGGTGCCGAGCAGGAAGTACTTGATGCCCGCCTCGACGGACACCGTGCGCGCGCGGCGGAAGGCGGCCAGGGCGTAGAGCGGGATCGAGAGCAGTTCCAGGCCCACGAAGAACACCAGCAGGTCGCGGGCGCCCACCATCAGCATCATGCCCACCGGGGCGGTCAGCATCAGGGCGTCGTGTTCGCCCAGGAAGGGCTCTTCCTCGCGTTGGTAGTAGCCGCGGGAGTACACCCAGGCCAGGCCGGTGGAGATCAGGAACAGGAAACCCCACAGGGCCGTGGCGCGGTCCGCCAGGAAGGTGCCCTCGAAGACCCGGCCGGGTTCGTCGTTCATGTGGCCGACGAGCAGCCCGGCGCTGACCGCGAGCGCGGTCAGGAAGAGCAGGGGCTTGAGGGCGCGCAGGGGCCGCCAAATCTCGGCCAGGAGCACGGCCATCACACCCACGGCCAAGGCGGCCATCGGCCCCACGGCGCGGGCCGTGTCGCCCGAGTAGATGTCGGCGAAGCGCTCCTGGAGCGCCGAGGTGGTTTCGAGCAGGGCGAGGCTCATCGGGCGTCACCGGCCGAACGAACGGCGGAGGCAGGGGCGGGGGCGGGGGGAGCGGGGATGGGGGCCGCGAGCGGCGCCTCCAGGCGCGCGGAGCGCTGTTCGCGGGCGTCGTCGATGCGCTGCTGCAAGCGCTGCAGGCTCGCGTCCGTGGGCGCCAGGAAGGCGCGCGGCTGCACGCCGATCCAGACGCAGAAGATCATGATCGGCACCAGCATGGTCAGTTCGCGGCGATCGGCGTCGGGCAGGTTCTGGTTCTCCCGGTGGCGCACCGGGCCGAAGAGCACACGCCGCGTGGCGGACAGCAGGTACACCGCGCCGAAGATCACGCCGGTCACGCCGATCACACCCCACACGGGCGAAGCCTGGAAGGCCCCCAGCAGGATCATGTACTCGCCCACGAAGCCGTTCAGGCCGGGCAGGCCGACGCTGGAGAGCACCGCGAAGACGAAGCAGAAGGCGTAGATCGGCATGCTCGCGGCCAGCCCGCCGAAGTGGTGGATCTCGCGGGTGTGGCGCCGCTCGTAGATCATCCCGACGAGCAAGAAGAGCAGGCCGGTCGACAGGCCGTGGTTGACCATCTGCAACACGCTGCCGCCGATGCCCGCGCCGTTCAGGGCGAACAGGCCCAGGATCACGAAACCCAGGTGGCTGACCGAGGAACAGGCGATCAGGCGCTTGAGGTCGTCCTGGGCCATGGCCAGGAAGGCCCCGTAGACGATGCCGATGGCGCCCAGGGCCATGAATACCCAGGCGTATTCGATCGACACCGCCGGGAAAGTTTCGATGCCGAAGCGCAAGAGGCCGTAGGTGCCCATCTTCAGGAGCACGCCGGCCAGCAGCACCGAACCGGAGGTCGGCGCCTCGGTGTGGGCGTCCGCCAGCCAGGTGTGGAAGGGCAGCACCGGCACCTTGATGGCGAAGGCCAGGGCGAAGCCGAAGAAGAGCAGGACCTGGGTGTCGAAGGGCAGGCCGGAAGCGGCCTGGATGATCGACGGCACGTCGGAGGTGCCGAGCTGGTAGATCAGGAAGATGACCGCCACCAGCATCACCAGGCTGCCGGCGACCGTGTAGAGGAAGAACTTGATCGTCGCGTAGAGGCGGTTCTTACCGCCCCAGATGCCGACGATGAAGTAGAGCGGGATGAGGCTGACTTCCCAGAAGAAGTAGAAGAGGATCAGGTCGAGGGACAGGAACACCCCGAGCATGCCGGTCTCCATGACCAGCATCCAGACGAAGAACTCCTTGACGCGCTTTCCGATGTGGTCGTAGGTCGACAGGATCACGATCGGCATGAGCAGCGCCGTCAGCGCCACCATCAGGAGCGAGATCCCGTCGACGCCCAGGGTGAAGGCCACGTCGATGCCGGCGCCCGGCAGGGTGAACCAGGACGCGCTGACCATCTGTTGCGCGCCCGCTTCGGCGGCGTCGAAGCGCAGGAAAACCCCGAGGCCCAGGGCGGCCACGATCAGCGTAGTGCCCAGGGCCACCCGGCGCAGCAGCGCGGTCTGGTGGGACGGCACGGCCAGCAGGGCCAAGGCGCCCAGGAGGGGCAGGAAGGTCAGGAGGGTGAGCATGGCGGTCGAGGGCCAAAGGGCGGGGCGGCGGTCCTTCTCCAGTGGGGGTCGTCAGACGAGGAGCAGGCCGGCCAGGGCCAGGAGCACCGCACCGGTGCCCATCCAAAGGGCGTAGCTCTTGATGCTGCCGTCGGCGGAGCGCCGCACGCGGCCCGCGGCGGCCGTGGCCAGACGGGCACTGCCGTTGACGGCGCCGTCGACGATCAACTCGTCGATCAGCGTGCGCACGATGCGCGCCACGAGGGCGATCGGCTGCACGATCCAGTCGTGGTAGAAGCGGTCGATGCCCCAGGCGCGGCTGGAGAACGCGAACAGCCCCGGGCGCGCTTCCATGAAGCGCTCGTCCTGGGCCGGCCCGCGCTGGTAGCGGCGGAAACCCTGGAGCGAGAAGAAGACCGCGATCGCCGCGCCGAGCAGCAAAAGCAACGCTTCGGCGGTCAAGGAAACACCGGCGCTGCGCCCGAAGTTCGCTTCGAAGAGCGCCTTGCCGTCGGCCAGCATCGGGTACATCCAGCCCTTCAGGGCGTGGGCCTTCGGCACCAGGGCGGGGATGCCGATCAGGCCGCCGATCACCGAAAGCACCGCCAGAACCACGAGCGGCGTGGTCATGGAGCGCGGCGATTCGTGCGGGTGCACCTTGGCCACGTCAAAGCGCTCTTCCCCGTGGAAGGTCAGGGCCACCATGCGCCAGGTGTAGAAGGCGGTCAGCACCGCCGTCACGAGGCCCACGGCCCACAGCACGAGCCAGATGGGATTCGCCTCGGCGCCCATGCCGAAGGTGTAGGCCAGGATCTCGTCCTTCGAGAAATAACCGCTCATCAGCGGCAGACCCGACAGGGCGGCGGCGCCGGCCAGGAAGGTCTTGTAGGTGACCGGCATGTGGCGCTTGAGGCCGCCCATCTTGAGCATGTCCTGCTCGTGGTGCATGCCGTGGATCACGCTGCCGGCGCCCAGGAACAACAGACCCTTGAAGAAGGCGTGGGTCACCAGGTGGAACACGGCCGAGTACCAGGCGCCCACCGAGAGGGCCAGGAACATGAAGCCGAGTTGGCTGACCGTGGAGTAGGCCAGCACCTTCTTGATGTCCCGCTGGAAGAGCGCCGAGGAGGCGCCGATGAAGGCCGTGGCCGCGCCGACCACGCCGATGGTGATCAGCACCACCTCGCTGAAGGCGTAGAGCGTGTTGAGGCGCACCACCAGGTAGATGCCCGCGGTGACCATGGTGGCCGCGTGGATCAGGGCCGAAACCGGCGTCGGGCCGGCCATGGCGTCGGGCAGCCAGGTGAAGAGCGGGATCTGGGCCGACTTGCCGCAGGCGCCGCCGAAGAGCAACAGCCCGGCGGCGATCAGTTTGGTGCGCTGGCCCGGGTCATCCAGGGCCCCGGCGACGGAGGCGCCGATCTCGGCCAGGTCCAAGGTGCCGAGCACCGAGACCAAGAGGAACGAGCCGACCAGGAAGCAGGCGTCGCCGATGCGGTTGACCACGAAGGCCTTTTGACCGGCTTCGGCGGGCCAGCCGAGCTTGTACCAAAAGCCGATCAAGAGGTAGGAGCACAGGCCCACACCCTCCCAGCCGACGAATAGGCCGATCAGGCTGCTGGAGAGCACCAGCATGAACATGGCGGCCACGAAGAGGTTCAGGAACGCGAAGTACTTGGCGTACCCCGGGTCGCTCTTCATGTAGCCCGTCGAATAGACGTGGATCAAAAGGCCCACGCCGCTGATCACCAGGGCCAGCACCGCGGAGAGCGGGTCGAAGACCATGGCCACGTCGATGGCCAGGTCGCCGGCTTGGATCCAATGCCAGGCGCCGCTCACCAGGAGGCGCGCCTCGGGCTCTTGGCCGAAGAGGCGCACGAGCCCGAGCAACGAAACCAAGAGTGTGCCCGCCACGGCGCCGCAGGCCACGTACGAGGCCCAGCGGCCCGGTCCATGGTGCAACGCGGGAGCGTGCCCGTGATGGTCGTGGTCGTGGGGATCGGGGTCGGTCAGGCCCAGGCGCTTGCGCTCGCGCAGCGTCAGGGCGTAGAGCACTCCGCACAGGGCGGCTCCCAGGAGCGGCAGCCCGGGCAACAGCCACAGCAGGTCCATGCGCTCGGCGAGCGCCTGGGACCCGGCCAAGGCGAGGGTTTGGTGCAGCATCGGGGGGGAGGCGCGAAAGGGGTCAGCCGCGCAGCTCGCCCACTCGATCGAGGTGGACGGTCTGCTTGAGGCGGTAGAGGGCGATGACGATCGCCAGGCCGACGGCGGCCTCGGCGGCGGCTACCAGGATCACGAAGAGGGCGAAGACGGGCCCCAGGAGGTCCAGTCCCTCGGCGCCGGAGTGCAGCCGCGCCCCGGCCAGGAAGGACAGGTTGGCGGCGTTCAGGAGCAGTTCGATGCTCGCCAACACGACGATCACGTTGCGACGCAGCAGGAAACCGAGCACGCCGAGCGCAAAGAGCACGGCGGCCAGCACGAGCATGTGTTCGGGGGGGACGTTCACGGGGACTCCGGGGGCGCG
>JBJHAV010000184.1:0-8072 GCA_050480685.1 Planctomycetaceae bacterium
GCACGAGCGCCTGGGCCGCCGGGACGCGCGCCGGCGGGCGGCGGCGGCCCTGGGCGAAGTCGGCATCCCCAGCCCCGAGCAGCGCCTGGACAACTATCCCCACGAACTCTCCGGCGGCATGCGCCAACGGGTGATGATCGCCATGGGTCTGCTCTGCCGCCCGAAGGTGTTGATCGCCGACGAACCCACCACCGCCTTGGACGTCACCATCCAAGCCCAGATCCTGGAGTTGATCCGCGACCTGCAAGGGCGTCACGGCATGGCCGTGGTGCTGATCACCCACGACCTGGGTGTGGTGGCGGGCACCACCGATCGGCTGCTGGTGATGTACGCCGGCCGGGTCGTCGAAGAGGGCCGCACACGCGAGGTGTTCCGCCATCCGCTGCACCCCTACACGATCGGTCTGATGCGCTCGGTGCCGCGCCTGTCCGGTCCGCCCGCCGCGCGCCTGGATGCCATCGACGGCAGCCCGCCGGATCCCTCCGATCTGCCCGCCGGCTGCGCCTTCCGGCCGCGCTGCACCTTCGCCGTGGCCCACTGTTCGGCCTCGGCGCCGCCCCTGGAACCGGTCCTGGCCGGCGGGCGGCGCAGCGCCTGCTTCGAGTCCGCGCGCCTGCTGCCGCGCCGCGCCGAGGAGACCCGGCCGTGAGTGCACCGCTGCTGGAGGTCGAGCACCTCACGAAACACTTCCCCGGCCGCAGGCGGGGCCTCTTTGGCCGCTCCGCGGGCGTGGTGCGCGCGGTCGACGGCGTGTCCTTCCAACTGGAGCGCGGCCAATCCCTTGGCCTGGTGGGCGAGTCGGGCTGCGGCAAGAGCACCACCGCGCGCTGCATCGTCGGCCTGCAACCGGCCACCGGCGGCTCGGTGCGCTTCGAGGGCCAGGAATTGGTCGGCCTCGACCGGCGCGGTTGGCTGCCCTTCCGGCGACGCATCCAGATGATCTTCCAGGACCCCTACGCGTCCTTGGATCCGCGCCAGACGGTGGAGTCGATCCTGACCGAGCCGCTCGTGATCCACCGCCTGGGCAAACCCCGCGAACGGCGCCTGAGGGCCCTGGGCCTTTTGGACGCGGTCGGGCTCAGTCCGCGCCACCTGGCCCGTTATCCCCACGAGTTTTCCGGCGGCCAACGCCAGCGCATCGGCATCGCCCGCGCCCTGGCCCTGGAGCCGGACCTGATCCTGTGCGACGAGCCGGTCAGCGCCCTGGATGTCTCGATCCAGGCCCAGGTGCTCAACCTGCTGGCCGAACTCCAGGAGCGTTTCGGCCTGGCGTACCTGTTCATCGCCCACGACCTGGCCGTGGTGCGCCACCTGTGCCGGCGGGTCGCGGTCATGTATCTGGGACGCATCGTCGAGATCGCGGACAGGGACACGCTCTACGCGGACCCGCACCATCCCTACACGAAGGCGCTGCTTTCGGCGGTGCCCGTGCCCGACCCGGAAATCGAGAGCTCTCGGCGCCGGATCGTGCTGCAAGGGGACGTGCCCTCCCCCTACGCGCCCCCCTCCGGCTGCACCTTCCACCCGCGCTGCCAAGAGCGGGAGTCCGTGCCCGGGGACCGCTGCCGCAGCGAGGTCCCGGCCCTCACTCCCCCGGGGGGTGACCTGACCCGGCGCTCGGCCTGCCATTTGGCCTGAAGCCCGGCCGCGCCGTGATTCGGCCCCGCCCGGGCGCGTATCCTCTTGGGCATGATCCTGGCCGATCACCTCACCAAACACTACGGCCCCACACGCGCCGCCCAAGACGTCAGTTTCCGGGTCGAAGCCGGCGAGATCGTGGGGTTCCTCGGGCCGAACGGGGCCGGCAAGAGCACCGTGCTCAAGATGCTCTCGACCTGGCTGCCGCCGACCTCGGGCAGCGCCCAGGTGGCGGGCTGCGACGTGATCGGCGATCCCTTGGGCGTGCGTTCGGCCTTGGGTTATCTGCCCGAACACAACGCGCTCTACGACGGCATGCGCGTGGCCGACTTCCTGCGTTTCATCGGCCGCGCCCGCGGGCTGGTCGGAGCGCACCTGACCGAACGCCGCGATTGGGTCGTGGATGCCTGCAACCTGCGGCCGGTCTATGAAAAGCGCGTGCACCAGTGCTCCAAGGGCTACCGCCAACGCATCGGCTTGGCCGCGGCGCTGATCCACGACCCCCAGGTGATCCTGCTCGACGAGCCGACCCACGGCCTCGATCCCTTGCAGGTGGTTGCCTTCCGCAGTTTCCTGAAAAGCCTCTCCCCCGGCCGCGCGATCCTGTTTTCGAGCCACATCCTGCAGGAGGTGGCCGCCATCTGTGAACGTGTGCTGGTGATCCAACACGGACGCCTCTTGGCGGATGTGGGTGTGCCCGAACTGCGCGAGCGCGCGCGCACCCGCGGCGTCGAACTGGAGGACGTGGTGCTCGACATCGTGCGCCAAGCGCCGGCCCCGGAAAGCCCGGTCGGCGCGGGAGGCCGGCCGTGAGCGCCCGCCGCGAGCGCGGCCAAAAGGGCGCGGCCGGACAAACCCTGGCCCAAAGTGGCGTGCAGACCGCGGCCGAACCCGATCCCAAGGGCGTCCCGCCCAAGGCAGCCCCCATGCGCACGCGCGGAGCCTCGGCCGCCCCGGGCCTCTTCGCGGGCATCCGCATCGTCGCCGGCCGCGAGTTCTCCGCCAGCCTCGAATCGGGCGTGGCTTACGTCTACACCATCGCCTTCGCGTTGCTGGCGAACTCGATCTTCATGAACGAGTTTTTCCTCGCCGGGCAGGTGGAGATGGGGCCTTGGTTCGAAACCATGCCGCTCCTGCTGGCGGTGTTCCTGCCGGCGGTGACCATGCGCCTTTGGGCCGAGGAAAAGCGCCAGCGCACCATCGAGTTGCTGCTGACGCTCCCCCTGCGCCCGATCCAGGCCATCCTCGGCAAGCTCTTGGCCGCCCTGGGGCTCTTCGGCCTCTTCGCCCTCAGCTCCGCGCCGATCGTGGTGATGCTCTACGCCCTAGGCGAACCGGACGGCGGCCGCATCGCCGCGGGTTACCTCGGGCTGTCGCTCCTGGGCCTTTTGTTCCTGTCCTTCGGCCTGTTCCTCTCGGCCATCTCCGGCGACCAGATCACGGCCTTCGTGTTGACCGCGCTGCTCGCGTTCCTGGTGGTGCTGGTGGGCGACGAACGTGTGGTCGCGATCCTCGACGGTTTGGGCGGCCCCCTGGCCCTCGGCTCGCTGTTTTATGAAAACCTCTCCGTGGTGCCCCACTACGAGAGTTTCGCCCGCGGTGTGATCGCTTTGCCCAGCGTGCTGTTTTTCCTGGGCACGAGCGCCGCTTTCCTCTGGCTCAACGCGCTCCTGATCGAGCGCACGCGCGGATGAGGTGGGCGCTCCTGGCGGTGGCGGTCAGCGCCCTGTTGGCCCTGGCCCTGGCGGTGGCCGTCCCGCGCCTGGCGCGCGCCGCCCAGGCCGGTTCCCTGGAGCTCGGCCGCGAACGTCCGACGCGCCTCTCGGCGGAGGAAGTCGCGCGCCTGGTGGCCTATCCCCACGACGTCACGCTGACCTACTTCGTCAGTTCGGCGGAGCGCATGCCCAGCGCCATGCGTCCGATGGAGCGCCGCGTGCGCGAGGTGCTGAGCGCCTTCCAGGCCGCCGCGCCCGATCGCATCGAAGCCCGTGTGCTCGACCCGGATGTGTCCCCCGCCGCACTGGAGTTCGCCAGCGCGCGCCGGGTGGCGCCCTTTCGGGTGCGCTCCGTGCGCCGCGACGCGTGGAGTGAACGCACGGTCTGGTCCGCGCTGCAAATCGCCGCCGGACCGGCCGAACCGGTGGTGATCCACGGGGTTTCCCCCGAGCACCTGCCGCACCTTCGCGCGCTGATCCTCGAACACCTGGAAGCGGCCCTCGACCCGCCGCGCCCGCGCGTTGCCTTCGATGCGCCGCCCGGATTCGATCGATTCGCCGCGCTTTTGGAGCCGGTGGCCGACGTGCTGCGCTTCGACCTGGACGCGGGCGAGGCGATCCCGGCCGGCGCCGATCTATTGATCTGGATCGAACCGCGCGATGTTTCGCCGCGCACCCTGGAGCGGGTCGAGCGCTTCCGCCGTTCGGGCCGTTCGGTTTGGATCGCCGGAGCCGAGGACAGCGTCGAGTTGACCCTGGAGGACGACGCCCCGGTGGCGCACTTCTCCCGGCGCGGCCTCGATGCCCAGCGCCTTTGGAGCGAGTGGGGCCTGCGTGTGCTCTCGACGCCGCTCTTCGACGAACGCGCCGAGGAACTGCGCCTGGTCGACGAGGAAGTCACCTTCCCGGTGCCCTTCCTGGTGCGCTCGATCGCCCACAACCACGACTTCCGCGGCCTGCCCGATCAACCGGCCGGAACACTTCTGTTCCAGGCTCCGAGCGCATTCCAACTGGACCAGGAGGCGCTGCTCGCCCGCGGCCTCGCGCCCCAGGTGCTGGCCACCAGTTCGGAACGCTCCTTCACCCGCGACGTGGAACGGGGGCCGCCCGGCGCGCCGGTGCCCGTGCCGTTGAGCGATCTCTTGGGCGAGGGCACGCGGCCCCTGGCCAAGCAGCCCTTGATCGTGCTGCTGCGGCCCAGCGATCCCTGGGAAGGGGCGCTGCTCGCCATGGGCGGCTCGACACCCCTGGCCGACGAAAACTTCGAGCGATCGGGCTACGCCCACGTGCGCCTGGCCCAGATCCTGGCCCTGGAGCTCGCTTCCACCGAACGCCTGGTGGCCGCCCGCGCGGATCTGGTGCGCCCCGAACTATTGCCCCCCATCGACGGGCGCGGCAGGTTGTTGCTGCGGCTCGCGGTGCTCTTGAGTTTGCCCCTGGGACTCTTGGGGCTCGCCCTCGCGCGTGGCGAGGTGCAACCGGCGCACTGGCGCGTGACGGGACTGCGCCGGGCCGCTTGGGCGCTTGTGGGCATCGGCGCCCTGGCCCTGGTGAGCGGCGCCTCCGTGCGCGCCGGCGCGGCCCTGGGCCTGCGCGCGGACCTGAGCGCCGGACGCCTCGAATCCCTGCACCCCACCACCCTCGAACTCGGCCGCCGGGTCGCCGCGGACGTCCCGTTGGAGCTGGTCTGGCACGGCAGCCCGATCGCCACCCTGGCGCCCGAACAGCGCCCCGGCGCCCGCCGCGCTTTGGCGCTCTATGAAACCTTCGCGCGCGCCGCCGGCCTGCGCCTCGTGCGCCGCGACCCGGACCTGATCGGCCCCGAGGAACGCGAAGCCCTCGCGGCGCGCGGCATCCACCCCTTCCGGGTGCTGAGCGAGGACGGCGAGGAGCGCACCATGCGCGAGGTTTTCGCCACCCTGGAGATCCGCCGCGGCGAAGACGCGCTGCTCCTGCACTTCCCCGACGCCCTGGCCTTCGAGGACGCGGAATTCCGCCTGGCCCACGCCCTGTGGCGCCTGGAACGCGGCCGCCCGGCGCGCATCGTGCTCGCCACCGACGCGCCGCGCCTCTCCCCCGCCGAGGCGTTCCAGGAGTACCAGCAGCGCCAGCGTTTTGCCCCCAGCGGCACCGACGTCTACAGCCTGGCGCGCGCCGCCCTGGAGCGCGCCGACTTCGAGGTCGTGCACGTGGAGCCGCGCCTGCCGCGCATGCCCGAGGGCGCCGACGCGGTGATTTGGCTGCAACCGCGGCGCACGATCACACGCATGCTCGACGCGCTCGTGCGTCACCTCCACGGAGGCGGCCGGGCCCTGGTGGCCGCGCAGCACTTCGTGATCCAGCCCCAGCAGCACCAGGGCCGTGCGTTCCAAACGGTCTATTGGCCGCAGCCCCAGACCCCGGATGTGGAACTGCACTGGTTCCCCGAGCTGGGGGTCGAGTTCCCGCGCGAAGTGCTCTTCGACGAACTCTGCACGGCCCTGGATCTGGTGACCCACGTGGGGCGCGAAGAAGAACGCAAGGACTTCGAGGCCCAGGCCTCCGCCCTGCCCTTCCTGATCCGCGCGAACGCCGCCAACTTCCGCGACGACCCGGTCACCGCGGGTGTCGGCGATTTGGCCCTGCCCTTCGCCGCCTGGTGGCGTGTGATCCCCGAGCGCTTGGCCGAGTTGGGCCTGGTGGCCACGCCGATCATCGAAACCAGCGCGCGCACCTGGAACTTCGCCTGGCGCGGCGGCTACCTGCCCGAGGAACTCCTCGAAGGGCCGCCGCGGGACGCCGAGGGGCAACCGCGTTTCCAGGGTCGGCGCACGCTGATGCTGCGCCTCGAAGGGCCCTTCCCAAAACCTTCGGCGCCGCTCTTCGAGCGCCCCGAAGGCGAGGTCGAGCCGCCCTGGCCGGAGCAGCGCCCGGGCGAGCTGCTGCTGCTCTCCAGTTCGGAGCTCTTCAAGAACGAGCGCCTGCTCGATCCCAGCTTCCGCGCCGATCGGCTGCTGGTGAACGCCGCCGCGCACCTGGCCCTGCCGCCCGAACTCGCCGCCCTGGCCGGCCGGCGCGCGGTGCCGCGCGGCTTCGATTTCGTCGAACCCGAGCGCCGACTGGCCTGGCGCCTCTCGGCCCTGGCCGGCGGACCGGCCGTGGCCCTCTTGGCCCTTTTGGGTTCCTGGATCCTGCGCCGCCGGAGGCTCGCATCGTGAAGGCCCCCGACCGGCGTTTGTTCGCCACCTGGGCCGCCCTGTTGCTGCTCTTGGGCGCGGCGCTGCTTTCGGAGCGCGAGTTCGTGCGCCGCGCCGCGCCCTTCAGCGCCGCGGCGGCCGAAACCGAACTGCTGCTGCCCCCCGAGGAATCCGCCGGTTGGCGTGCGGCCGCGATCACCCTCGCTTTCCGCGGCCAGGAGCCGTTCCTCTACGTGCGCTCCCAAGGGCGCTGGCGCTGCGTCAGCCACTACGGCGCGCCCGTCCCCGACGAAGGGCCCGAAAAACTGCTCGAAGCCCTCGGCCGCGGCCAACTGCTACCCCGCGGCCCACGCGCCGCGCCGGCCAGCTACGGCCTCGGCAGCCTGCCCGAACTGCGCATCGAACTGCACGGCCCGGAGATGTTCGAGCGCCCCGACCGCCACGTGCTCTTCGGCCTCGACGCCGGACTGACCCTGCCCCAGAGCCGCCAGACCTTCGTGCGCCGCGACGGCGATGCGCGTGTGCACACCCTCGACGTGGATCTCTTCCGCCTGCTCGAATCGCCCCCGGGCGTGCCGCCCCTGGTCGACACGCGCATCCTGCCCCCGGACTGGCCCGGCCGCGAACGACCGATCGTGCGCATCGAACTGGAGCGTGCCACCGGAGCCGCCTTCACGCTCGAACGTTTCGACGAACCCCCGCGCTTCGGCCCCCAGGCCGGCGAAGCCCCCGAACTGACCTGGGAACTGACCGTCCCCGGCGTCGGCGTCCGGCGCGCCGAAACGGGCCTGGCCAGCATCTACGTGGTCTACCTCCTGCGCGCCCAGTTCAGCGCACTCCTGAACCCCGCCGAGGTGAACCCCGACCTCGCCACCTCCCCCGAAGCGCGCCTCAGGATCGAATACCTCGGCTCAAGCGACCCCCTCGAACTCTGGCTCTTACCCCCCCTACCCGACGGCCGCCGCGTGATCCTTCAATCCCGCGACCGCCTCGTGCTCCAAATCGAGCCCGAGCAGATCGAAACCCTCTTCCCCGCCCCCGAAGGTTTCCGCGACACCGAAGCCGCCCCCCCCTGGGACCGTTTGCTCGGTCCGCCGGTGTTGCCTGCCGGCTCCCCGGGCGGACGCTGATCGAGCGCGGGGACGGTGCCGAGCAAAATTTTGGGCCTGGGCCTTGAAGCGCCTGCGGGACCTACCTATTCCTAGCGCGATGTCGTTCCAAGCGAACTCGGCGGCGGTCCTCGCCGTGCATGCACATGCCCATGGCCATGCCCGATCCGGGCCGGCCCGCGGCGACGTTGTGCTGTTCGCTTGAGACACCAACGCCCCCGACGACGCCGGCCACTGGGCCGGCGTTTCGCGTTTTGGGGGTGGTAGGCCCCGGCGAACGGCCCGGTGGCGCGGCCATTACCAAGCCGAGCCCAGAACGATTAAAACACCCGGCCCCGTCGAACGGCCCCCCGGCCCACCCAAACCCCCCACCGCGCCGAATACCGGCATCTTCACGGCGCACCTCAGGCACGCCCGCGACGACGACCTCGAGG
>JBJHAV010000185.1:0-7979 GCA_050480685.1 Planctomycetaceae bacterium
CCCCCCTCCTCTCTCCCGCCCCCGCGGCGCGGGCCGCCGCGGGCCCGGGCCCGGCCCTGCCCCCGCCGCCCCCGCCGCCCCCGCCCGCGGCGGCGGCGGCGCTGCAAGGGCGCGCCGGGGTCGATGCCGCCGCGGCGGGCAGCCGTGCGCAGGGCCAGCCAGGTCAAAAGCACCGCAGCCAGCATGCCGCCGAGCGCACCGTCGGTGGGGCCCGGGGGCAAACTCACCTCGCTGCCCTCGAAGGGCGCGTGGCGCAGCCCGTGGGGCGGAACGAGCGGGCCACGCGGGCGCTCCTCTTCGCCCTCCAAACCCCGCCCTTCCAGGGGCCGCACGCGGATCGGCAGCCGCGGCGTTTCCAGACGCCGGTACTCCCAAGCCTCCGTGTCGAAGAAGGGGAAGGTGATCGGCGGAATCGCCTCGACTTCCGGTCCCAGGGGCACTAGGTCGTAAACCACCCGGCGGTGATCGCCCTCGCGTTCGTCGGACCAGCCGAAGGAGCGCAGGCCCTCGAACCCGTCGAGCACCCGCGGGTCGGGCGGAGCAAAACTCGCCAGGTTCCCACGGCCGCTCCAGACCACTTCGAGTTTGATCGAATCTCCCGCGCGCACGTCGCGCACGTCGGCGCTGGCGGAAAGTTCGAAGCTGCCCACGGCGCCGCCGAAGTCCAAGGGTTGCCCCTCGACGGGCAGTCGCTCGACTTCAATCGTGAGGTTGTCCGCGCGGGTGTAGTACTCGGCCCGGCGGCGGCGATTTCCGAAAAAGTCCGGATCCCCCACCTCGGCGAACTCCAGGAAGCTGCCGCCGAGCTCCAATGTTCCCGCACGGGTCGGCAAGAGCTCCACCTCGAAGCGATACGCGATCGCGGGGCGGTCGCCGAGGCGAGCACCTTCGATGCGCTCGACCTCCACCGGGATCTGTCGGTTGACGGTCACCTGACCGGCGGAAAAACGCGGCGCGCGCGTGTTTTGCACCACACCCGGCAGGCGATCCCACCAGGGCAAGGAGAGGCTGGCGGTGTTGATGCGCGTCAGCGCCGCATCCCACCCCAAACGCACCTCCACGCGCAGGGGCAAACCCTCCACCGGCCGCGCATCGAGCAGACGGAATTCGAGGAAACCGCGGGTTTGCCCCTCCAGGTCCTCAACCACGAGCAGCGGCACCGGCGCCGAACTGTGGATGCGCCCGCCGATCTCCACGGAAACGGGTGGAAGGGTGAACTCGCCCAAACGTTCGGGCGTGACGGCCACGCGCCAGGTTTGGGTCTGGCGGGTGGAGCTGCGGCCCTGCACAAACGTCATCGAAGTGGCGATGTCCGGGCCGCGCAGGGCTCCGAAGCGCAAACCCTCCACCCGCGGCAGATCGAGCAAACGCGCACTGGAAGGCGAATCGACGGTCACGGTTAATGTCGTGGCCGCCCCTAAGCGCAGCACCCCGTCCGCGAAACTCGCGGAGACCGTCGGTTCGCCCGCTCCGCGCTGACCGGCGGCCGGCGGCATGAACCACAGGAGGGCAACCACGGCGAGCAGCCAAGCGGCAAGAGTGTTTGCGGATCGGATCGTCACCAGTCGCGCTCCACCGGCTCGCGCCGGATGCGGGCCAAGCGCTCGCGCAGGGCCTCGCCCTCGCGTTCCGCCCGGCGCAATCGTTCCAAAAGATCGGCGATCTGTTCGCGGGTCCAGGTGGGGTCCTCCTCGGCGCCCAAATCGCGCGCATCGTCGGGGCCGGCGGGGTCGGGCGCTTCGTCGGTTCCATCCCCCTCGGCGGGGGCATCGTCGTCAGCCGGCGAGCCGTCCGGTTCGTCCTGGCTTGCGTCGCTATCGGCATCCGGCTCGCCGGAGCCCGGTTCGCCCTCTTCGGGCGAACCCTCCGGGTCCGGCCCGTTCGGATCCGGTTCCCCTTCACCCGACTCACCGGGCTCGGAGTCGGGGTCTTGCCCCTCGCCTTCGCCCTCACCGTCGCCATCTCCCTGCTCTTGCTGCTCGCCCTCCACCTCCGAATCGGGCTCGCTCTCCTCGGGACGGCGCTCGTCGAGGGCGCGCAGCTCCTGGATGCGCCGCTCGGCCCACTCGGCCGCCGTGCGCCAACGCAGGAGGTCTTCGCCCTCGGCTTCGGGCGCGAGCAACACCTCCGCCAGGGCCACCCGCGCCGAGCCGTAGCGTTCGATCAGGGCGGCGAGCACCTCGGTGGAGGGCAGCTCGTCCGCCGCCAGGCGCTGCTCGCGCTCGAACTCGGCGAAGGCCAAACGCCAAAGGCCCAACTCCCCCGCAGCACGCACCCGCAACTCGCGCTTCGGACCCTGTGCGCGCGCAGCTTCCAAATCGCGCTCCACTCCGCGCGCGGCGCGCACCAGGGGCGACTCGTCCCCCTCCTCGGCGCCGGGGCGTTCGAGGGCCAACTCCCCCGCGCGCGCGCGGGTCAACAGACCGGTGCCCTCCAGGTGCGCGCGCAAGAGCCGGGCACGCTGGACACGCTCCGCGTCCGCTTGCCCGGTGCCCAAGAGGCGCGCGAGGGGACCACGCTCTGCACCTGAGACCGCGAGCACCGCCGCCAGGTCCGCGCGGACCTGATCCAAGGCGTTCTCGTCCCCCGCCTCGGCCGCGGCGAAGCGCGCGTAGGCGGCTTCGAGCCTCGCCTCGGGGCCGCGTGTGTCCTCGCCGCCGACCGGCGCGAACACCAGCGAACAACTCGCCAGCCCCACACAGGCCAAGAGTCCGAGCGCCGCACCACCGTGGGAAATGGGCTTCATGGACGCACCTCGGCCCTTCGCCTGCGGCGTTCGCAAAGCCCCACGTCCACCAGAAGCAACAACAGCGCGAGCACCAAGGGCCACTGGTATCGATCGAGCGGCACACGCTCCGCGCCGCCTTCCACGGCGCGTGTGTCCAGCCGCGCGATACGGCGCAGGTAGAGCTCTTCCAGGGGCGTGGCCGAATCCTCCACCGAGAGGTACTCACCGCCGCTGGCGCGCGCCAAGCGCACCAGGGTTTCGCCGTCCAGGCGCGTGACGACCTCCTCGCCGTCGGGCCCGACCAGGAAGGTCTCGCGACCGTCGCCGGCAAGCACCGGGATTTTGCCGCCGAGCTCCGTGCCGACGCCGACCACAAACACGCGAATGCCGCGCTCGGCCGCCTGGGCGGCCACCTTGGCGCCCCGGCCCTCCAGGTCCTCGCCGTCGGTCACGAGCACGATCGCCTCGTGGTTGCCGGTGCGACCGTCGAACAGTTCGAGGGCCCGCTCCAGGGCCGCGCCCAGGTCCGTGCCGCCGCGGCGGTTGTCGCGCGGATCGATGCGCGCCAGCAAAAATCCCAAGGCCGTGCGGTCGTGGGTCAAGGGCGACACTTGGCGCACATCGCCGGCAAACGCGAGAAGCGCGACCCGATCGCCGGCCAAACGATCGATCAGGCCCTGCACCTCGCGCTTGGCGCGGGTCAACCGATCGGGGCGCACGTCCCGGGCGAGCATCGAGCGCGACGTGTCGATGGCCACCACCAGGTCGACGCCGCGTTGCAACACCGGCCGCTCGCCATAACCGCGGGCCGGGCCGAGCAGCGCCGCGAAGAGCGCCAGGGCGGCCAAGGTCGCGGCCCCCGCGCGCCAGCCGGGCGCCCAGGAACGCCAATGGAGCGCAAGCGCCGCACGTCGCGCCGGATGCACGAAGGCCAAGGAGCGTGCCCGCGATCCACCGCCGGCCAGGGCGGCGAAGGCCACCACCAGGGCCAAGAGGCCGTAGGGCCAAAGCTCCCCGCGCAGCCAACCAAAGGCGGCCGCATTCGCCAAGCAGGCACTCATGTGCCCCACCGCCCGAGGCCCGCGGCTGAAAGCACCCAAGCTCCGCCCAGGGCGATCAGCGCCAGGGCCAAAAACCGCGGATAGAGGTCCGTGGCGCGCACGTAGCGCCGCTCTTCCCGCGGCACCCGTTCAAGGGCTTCGATTTCGGCGTAGGTCTCCTCCAGCGCCGCGCGGTCGCGCACCCGGAAAAAACGCCCGCCGGTGCGCGCGGCGATGGCCTCCAACTCGTCGGTGGGAAGCTCCATCTCCGTGCGGCGCAGACCGAACGGCGTGGCCACCATCTCGTAGCGCCCGGCCAAAACGGTATGCACGGTCACCCCGCGGGCGCGGGCCAACTCGGCCGCTTCCAGGGGCATCACGTCGAACAGGTTGTTCTCGCCGTCGGTCAGCAAAATGACGACCCGCGAGCGGGCCGGACTCTCCGCCAAAAGTTCGACCGCCTGGGCCAAGGCCAACCCGATCGCCGTGCCGTCCTCTTCCCGGTGCCGCGGCAGATCCACCTGGGCCGCGAACTCCGCCAGGGTGCGGGTGTCGAGGGTCGGCGGGCAGATCAGCTCCGGAAAACGCGCGAAGACCAGCAAGCCGACGGCGTCGGCCGCGTGTTCGCGGTCGGTGGCGCGCCGCTCGGCGAAGTCGAGCAGCACCTCGCGCACCACATCCAGGCGCGTGCGGCCGGCCTGCAGGTCGTCGATGTCCATGGAACCCGACCGATCGATCACGAACAGAATGTCGAGCCCCTCGCCCACGCGCACGTCCTCCACGTCCACCGCCAGGGGCCGGGCGAGGGCCAGGGCGGCCAGGGCGAGCGCGAGGGCGCGCAGCACCTCCGGCGCAAGCACCAGGCGCGTGCGCCAGGTGATCGGCGGGCGCGCGAGGGCCAAAGGCGCGGCCAAGGTCGGCCGTCCCCGGCGCCCCAGGCGCCAGGCGAGCAAACCGAGCCCGACGGGCACGAGCAGCAAAAACCAGGGATCCGCCAACGCGTAGGGTCCCCACAGGTCGAGGCGCGCTTCCGCGGCACTGGCGCCGCCGGTCAGGGTCCAGGGGCTCACGCCGCTCTCCCTCCCGGGGCTTCGGACCCGAGGGCCGCGGCGGCCGCGGCCAGGGAACGGGCCCGCTGGGCCGCTTCCGCCAGGGCGTAGGAACTGGCCGGTTTGCCGCCGTAGCGCACCGCTTCCGTGCCTTCGAGCAACTCCCTCGCGAGGGCTTCCAGGTGCCCGGCCCGGGGGTGGTTCGCGAGGCCGAGCAGCCAAGCGGCTTCGTCCTCGCCGGCGCGCGGGGTGCCGAGGGCGCGATCGACCGCGGCGCGGGTTTGGAAAACCAACTCGAAGAGCGCGGCGCGCGCTTCTTCGGCGGGCAGGCCGTGGGCCGTGGCCGTCGCCAGACGTGCCGCAGCATTTTCCAGCCGATCGCGGGGACCCGGCTCGCGCACGGGCGAGGGTTGCTTGCGGCGGCGCAGGGTGATCCAAGCGGCGACGAGCGCGACCGCGAAGGCGCCGGCCCCAAAGGCCAAGGCATAAAGCGCCGGCCGGGAAGAGTGGTCGGCGGTCTGCGCCTCGGGTGCGTGGGGCCGAGGGGCCGGGCCCTCTCGGGTGCCGTCCGGGCCGAGGGGTGAATGCAAAAGCGCCGCGGCTGGCGCACTCGCCCCGCGCGCCAACTCCGCGCCCCGGCGGTCCCGTGCGACGAGCGGCACGGCCGGCAGTAGCCGCTCTTCACCGGCGACGAAGATGCCCGTCTCGTCCACTTCGCCATCGGGGCGCAGGGCGGCCACCCGCCAGGTGAAGGCGGTGACCAGGCCTCCCTCGGCATGCACATCGGTGCGCGGCGCGCGTGCATCGAAGAGCAACCAAGCGCTCTCCAGCTCGAACGGCGTTTCGGGCGCGGCCACGTGGCTGCCCTCTGGATGGCGCACGAGGAGCGTCGCTTCGAAGGGCGCGCCGACGGCCACCGGTTCGATCGGCAGCACCCAACGCACCTCCAGATCCAAGGCCGCGGGTTCGCTTCGCCCGTGGGCAAGGGCAGAAGACGCGACAAGGAGCGCCGCCAAGAGCGCCCTCCGCAAACTGGCGGTCACGGCCGTGCCCCCCGGCGCGCGGCCCGGCGCTGGAAGAGGGCCAGGAGCGGCCCGTGCACGGCTTCGGCGGTGGAGAGTTCGAGGGTTTCGGCGCGGGCGCGGGCGGCGCTTTGAAGCCAAGCTTCGCGGCGTGCGCGCGCCGCATCCTCCCAGGCCCGGCGCACGCGGGCCGAACCCGTGTCCACAAGGGCGCGGCCCGAAACGGGATCCTCGATTTCGATCAGCCCGGCCCGCGGCAGACGCTCTTCGAAAGGATCGACGATGCGCACGAGCACCAGATCGTGGCGGGCTCCCAGGGCGGCCAGGGCGGGTTCGAAGGATCCCCGCGCGCAGAGTTCGTCGAACCCGCCCACCAGGAAGAGCAGCCGGGCCCGGCCGAGCACCCGCAGGCGACCTTCGAGGAACTCGGTCAAGTGCGATTCGCTGGCTTGGCCTGCGTGGGCGGATCCGGCGCCCGTTTCGCCGATCAGGGCCGAAACCACCCGGTGCAGTTGGGGTTCGCCCCGGCCGGGAGCCAAGTGCACACGCTCGCCCCCGGCGCGGTAGAGGTCGAGTCCGAAGGGATCCCGTTGGCGTGCGGCCGCTGCACTGACGAGCCCGACCAACTCCGTGGCCGCGTCCCGCTTGGAGCGGGCGGCGCTGCCGAAGTCCATGGGCGCACGTGCATCGACGATGAAGTGCACAACGAGCTGGCGGTCCTCGGCGAAGGACTTGACGTAGGGTCGCCCGGCGCGCGCGGTGACGTTCCAATCGATGGAGCGCACGTCGTCGCCGGCCTGGTAAGGGCGCACCTCCTCGAACTCCACCCCGGAGCCCTTGAAGCTCGAACGGTAGGCCCCTTGCAGGGCGTCGCGCACCTGGCGGCGCGAGGACAATTCCAACTCCCGCGCGCGCGCGCGCCAGGCGGCGCGCTGCTCCGCTTCCGCCTCCGCGACCGGGGTCGGGCCCGGGGTCGGTTCGACGCTGGAGCGGGGGCTGGTTGCCGGGCGGGCCGGAGGCAAACTCGCCATGGTCGTCAGGGAACCGGGACCACCTCGAGCAGGCGCGCCACGATGTCGTCCGCGCCGCGGCCCGCCGCTTCGGCCTCGTAGGTCGGTGTCACCCGGTGGCGCAAAACCTCGGGGGCGACGCGCTTCAAGTCCGTCGGCGTGGCGAAGTCGCGACCGGCCAAAAACGCCGCCGCGCGCGCGCAGAGCGCCAAATGGATCGTGGCGCGCGGGGAAGCGCCGATTTCGATTTGATCGGCGAGTTCGGGCGCTCCGCCGCGCGCCGGATGACGGGTCGCATCCACCAGGCGCACGATGTATTCCTCCAGGCGCGGATCCAGGGCGACCTGGTCCACGTCCTCGCGGGCGGCGCGCAGGGTCTCCAGGTCCAGCACCCGGCGCACGGCCGGGGGCCCGCTGGTGCGCGCCATGCGCCGCAGGATGGCGAGCTCTTCCTCGGGCGCCGGATAGTCGAGCACCACCTTGAGGGCGAAGCGGTCGAGCTGGGCCTCCGGCAAGCGGTAGGTGCCCTCCTGGTCGATCGGGTTTTGGGTGGCGAGCACCAGGAAGGGGTCGGGCAGCGGGAAGGTCGCGCCACCGATGGAGACCTGCCGCTCCTGCATGGCCTCGAGCAGGGCCGACTGCACCTTGGCCGGGGCGCGGTTGACCTCGTCGGCGAGCACGAAGTTGGCGAAGATCGGGCCCTTGCGGGCGCTGAAGCTGCCGTCGGAGGGGTGGTAGATCTCGGTGCCCACCAGGTCCGAGGGCAACAGGTCCGGCGTGAACTGCAGGCGCGCGAAGCTGCCGTGAACGGCCTTGGCCAAGCTGGAGACCGCCAGGGACTTGGCCAGACCCGGCACACCTTCGAGCAGCACGTGCCCGCCGGTCAGGAGCCCGAGGAGCAGGCTCTCCACCAGGCGCTTTTGACCCACGACGACCTCGGAGAGGGCGGACTTGAGCTCGCGCACCCAGAGGCGGTCGGCGGGGAGATTGCGTGCGGCGACGTCGTCGGGAACGGGCAGGGAGGTCTCGGCACTCATCGGTGATTCGCTGGGCGGGCTGCTACGGCGAAGGTCCGCGGGCGTTGGAGCGGGAGCCCGCGGACGAACAGGGTAGCGATCCAAGCCCCCCGG
>JBJHAV010000186.1:0-7915 GCA_050480685.1 Planctomycetaceae bacterium
GCATGGAGCTGTGGGCCGAACAGACGGTCGCCCTGCTCGACCACCTCGACCTCGACGAGGCGGTGGTCGGCGGGGTCTCGCTCGGCGCGAACGTGACCCTGCAGCTCGCGGTCACCCACCCCGAACGGCTCCGCGCCGCGATCCTCGAGATGCCGGTCCTCGAGCGGGGCGGGGTCACCGCCGTGTCGCTGTTCACGCCGGTGCTGTTGCTGCTGCGGCTCTTGGGCGATGGGGGCTGGGCCTGGGAGCTGGTTTCCTCCCCCGGGTGGGCCCTGGGATTCGCCCTGGCGGTGACCCTTCTTGCGGCGGCCTTCGGGGCCCGGCGCGGCTGGCGCTCCGCCCCGGACGCCCAGCGGGCGGCGGCGGCCCTGGACCTGGCGGCTGGCGGCGGCGGTTTTGTGCTGGCGGCCTTCGAGAGCGGCGATGCGCGCTGGCAGGACAAGGGCGAGCGAGTGCTGGGGGCGGCATCGCGCCCGCGCACCTCCCCGGCCGGCGCGCCCCTGGCGGCCCTGGCGGGGGGGCTGGGATTCCTGTTGCTCGCGGCCCTGGTGCCCGTGACGGCCCTCGGCGAGGCCCAGCAGGGGCCCGGATTCGAGCGGCACCTGGAGCGCCTGGCGCGCAGTTTGGCCGCCCTCGAGGAATCGGGGGCCGTGGACGCGGAGCAACTGGATGCCTGGCGGGAGCGCCTGGGACGTTTGGCGGAGCGCGAACTGGAGCGGCGCGGTCGGGCCGGGCTCGAAGGGGCCCTGGAGGCCCTCGATCGATTGGGCGACGAACTTTCGCGGGCCGCCCTCGAACAACGGGAACGCGGCCGCGATGCGCTGGGCGCCGCCCGGCGGCTGGAGGCGGTGGCCGAGACCCTGGCCCGGGAGCTCGGGCGGGATCCGGCCCGGGCCGAGGCCCTGGCCCAAGCGGCCGCCCGGGCCGCGGCCGAGTTGGCCGAACGCCTCGGCGCGCGCGAGGACTTGGCTTCCCTGGCCCAGCGGGCGGCGGAGCTGGCGAGCGGTCTGGCTTCCTCCGCGGACGGCGATGCGGCGAGCCGCGCGTCGAGCCTCTCCGAGGAGCTGCGCGCGCGCCTGGAGGCGCACCTGGAGCGTTTGGCGGAGGCTGGGCTGCTCGATGGGGCCAGCCTGGCGGAGTTCGCCGGCGGGGCCCTGGACGCCGGTGCTTTCGAGCGTTTGGCCGAGTCGCTTGCGAGCGGTGGGAGCGGCGGGAGCGGCGCCGGGCACCTGTGCGAAGCGTGTGTCGCCCGTGCCAAGGCCGAGGCGCGCCGGCGCGCGCGGGCGAATGACGGCGAAGGCAAAGAGGGGGAATGTGAGGACGGTGAGTGCGCCGAGGGGTTATGCGAGGACGGTGAGTGCGAGGGTGGTGAGTGCGAGCATGGCGAATGCTCGGGCGGCGCCTGTTCGGGCGGTGGTGGCATCGGCGCCGGAGTGTTCGGCATCAGCCGCGGCGGGGCAGGGGCACCTTTGACCTTCGGCGAAGGCGAGGCGCCCGTGGAGCTCGGCGCGGCCCGGGCGTTGCCGCGCAGCGGCGCGCCGCCCACGGGCGGGGGCGAGCGGCTGGACTTCCAGGGGCCCGCTTCCGAGGCCCGCGGCGAAGCGGTCGGGCCCGATGCGGTGCTCGGCGAAAGCCTCGAAGACCTGGGCCGGCGGCGCCTTTCGCCCCAGCGGCGCGCGGCCCTCGGGCGCTTCTTCGCCGCCGATGCACCCGCGGACGGAGGCCCCCGTTGAGCCCGGCCCAACTGCTGGCACCGGACGAAGTCGCCGCCGCGCGCGAGCGCGCCCGCGACCTGCTCGCCGGCCTGGACACGGTGCTCTACGGCCAGGAGCGCCTGACGCACCTGGTGCTCGTCGCACTGCTCGCCCGCGGTCACGTGTTGATCGAAGGGCCGCCGGGCCTTGGCAAAACCGAACTGGTCAAGGGGCTCGCGGCCCTGGTCGGGCTCGAATGGCGCCGCGTGCAGTTCACGCCGGACCTTTTGCCTGGGGACGTGACCGGCGGGCCGGTCTTGGAGGAACAGCCGGGCGGCGGACGGCGCCTGGTGTTTCAGCCTGGGCCGGTGTTCACACACCTGCTGCTAGCGGACGAGATCAACCGCGCCGGGCCGAAGACCCAATCGGCGCTGCTGGAGGCCATGGCCGAGCGGCGCGTGACCTCCATGGGCGAAACCCGCTCCCTGCCGGATCCCTTCTACGTGCTCGCCACCCAGAACCCGATCGAACTCGAGGGCACCTATCCGTTGCCGGAAGCGCAACTGGATCGATTCCTCTTCAAGTTGGTTGTGCCGCGGCTCGACCGGGGGTCTCTGGAACGCCTGGTGGTCGAACGACGCCGGGGGGAACCGCCGCGCCTCGCGCCGCGTGTGGACGCGGCTTCCCTGGCGGAGCTCTTCGCCGCCGTGGAACGTGTGCATTTGCCGAGGCCGGTGGCGAACTGGATCGCGCGTTTGGTGGAGGCCACGCATCCGGACGGAGCTCAGGCGCCCGAAGCCGTGCGCCGCTACGTGCGCGCCGGAGCCAGTCCGCGGGCGGCGATCGCGTTGGCGGAATCCGCCCGCGCCCATGCGCTCGTGGCCGGCAAACCGGGCGTGGGCTTCGACGACGTGCGCGCCCTGGCCCAGGCCGTTTTGGCCCACCGCTTGGTGCTCGACCACCGCGCTCGCCTGGAGGGTGTGGACGGCACGGCCCTGTGCGAAGCGGTGCTCGCGGCGGTGCCCGAACTCGAAGTGGACGGCGCGCCGCGCGGTGGGGGACGGCCGTGATGGGGCGTCAAGGGCCTTGCCCTTGGGCGCGGCGTCTTGCGGTGTGGTTCGCGATGCTGTTCGCGGGCTTCGGCCTGCTTTCCGCGGTCCCGTGGTCCGCTGTGGCCGCGGCGCAAAACAGCCAAAGCCAGTTGTTCGACGGGATTTCCGTGGAGGCCCGCTACTCGGGCACCCAGGGCAGTGGGCGCGGCTACGCGCGCTTGGCCCTGGACTTCGAGAATCTCGCGGGCG
The DNA here is from genome assembly GCA_050480685.1 of Planctomycetaceae bacterium. Lineage (GTDB taxonomy): Bacteria > Planctomycetota > UBA1135 > UBA1135 > JBJHAV01. The sequence goes on from JBJHAV010000186.1 coordinate 2,996, forward strand.
AAGAGCAATTGGTGGTTTGGACCCTGGAGCCGACGTTTTCGACCACCGTATTCGAGCGTGGTTCCCTGCGCCTGGGGCCGGGGGAACGGGGGCGTGTGGAGCGGCTTTTGCCCACCTTCGGCGGATTGGAGCACGGCATGGACCTGCGTGTCCTCGGAGCGCCGAGCTCGATGCGCATCTCCGGCGGCGGAGCCACGACCCAGGCCGCGGGGGGGATGATGCCGTTTCCCCACTTCGGCTGGCACAGCGCCGCAAGCCGCGGACTCTGGTGGCTCGTGCCTTCCCAGGCCGAAGCCATCGACGCCGCCACGGCCCAGCGTTTGGCGGACGAACTCGGCCGCAAGCAGGTGACGAGCTTCGGCTCACCGCTCAACACCGGGAACTACGTGGTGGCGAACATCACCTACGCGGATCTACCGCACGATCCGCGTGCCTGGACCTCGGCCAGCGCCCTGCGGCTGGATTCGCGCGGTCCCCTGCCCGGCCAGGCGCAACTGGAGTCGATCCTGGACTTCGCGCGGCTCGGTGGGGTGGTGGTCCTCGACGGACTCGAACCCGGTGAGTTGGCCCGGCGCGCGCCCGCGTTGGCAGCGCTGATCGAAGGGCGTTTCCAACTCATGGAATATCCCGCCAGGGACCGCTCACATCAGGGGACCATCGAAACCGGCGAGGGATCGCCGGGCATCGGCAAGGTCTTCTCCCTCGGCCTCGGATACCTGGTCGTGCGCCATGGGGCGCCCGCGCGCGAGTTCGAAGCGAACGAACCCCTGTGGTGGGCGCTGGAGCTTGCCCACTCTTGGTTGCATCCGATCTCGGGACGCGAACCCGTGGAAGCGCCCGGATTGCGGGTGCAGGCCCCCCTGCCGGTGGAGGTCCTGGCTTTGCTCGGGGTGCTGCTGGCGATCCTTTTGGGACCGGTGACGTTTTGGCGCTCGCGGGTCAGCGGCCGGCCAATTTCGGTGCTTTGGCGCATGCCCTTGGCCTCCCTGATCGCCACGGTCGTGATCCTCACGATCGGAGTTGTGCGCTTCGGCGCGTCCGTGCGCGAGGCGAGCCATAGCGCCGCGATTTTGGACGAGCGCAGCGGCCGGTTGGCCCAAGGGGAGCGGCGCGAGCTCTTTGCCGGCTTCACCCTGCTGCGCGGCCTGCGACCCGGGCCTGGCACGGTGGTGATGCCCGTGGAGGCACCCGATACCTTCGGGCCGTTCGGGCGCCACCGGGCGACCCCCGCCCAGTACCAAGTGCTCGACGACGGGGCGTTGCTGGCCGGGGACTTCCTCCCCACGCGGCGCCGCGTGGGGCACACGCTCTTGACGGTGCGCGGCACACGCCAGCGGGTCGAGTTCGAGCGCGCGGGCAACGGTTATGCGGCGCGCAGCGCCCTCGAACGGGAACTGCTCGACCTTTGGTACGCCGATCGCTTGGGCGGGCTCTGGCGCCTTTCGGCGGATGGCAAGGCCGGCGGAGCACTGCCCATGCAGGCCGTTCGTGTCGCGGAGCTGGAGTCGTTCCTGGTGGATCACCCGCTGCCTTGGATGCTGCACGACGCGAAGCTGCCGCCGAACACCTACCTGGCGCTGCTCGACGGCCCCTTGGCGAGCGAGGGGCTGGGGCTGAATGCCCGGCGCGAAAGCCCAGGGACGCACTTCCTGCTCGGAATCCAGGGGGAACAACGATGAGCGCAGCCTTGGAGGTCGTCGACCTGGTCAAACGCTTCGGCCCGGTGACGGCGGTGAACGACGTGGGGTTTGCCCTCGAAGCGGGTTCGGTGACGGGTTTCATCGGGCCGAATGGCGCGGGCAAAACCACCACCCTGCGCATGTGCGCCACGCTCGAGCTGCCCGACGAAGGCGAGGTGCGTGTGTTTGGAAACTCGGCCCTCGAGGACCCGCGTGCGGCGCGCCGTCTGATCGGCTTCATGCCGGACAGCTACGGCGCGTACACCAGCACCACGGCCCGCGAGTACCTGGACTTCTACGCGCGCGCCTACGGCCTGGAAGGGGCCCGGCGTCGCTCGGCGCTCGAAACGGTGATCGACTTCACCGGCCTCGGTCCGCTCACCGAGCGCGAGATCCACGGGTTCTCCAAGGGCATGAAGCAGCGCCTGTGCCTGGCAAAGACCCTGCTGCACGATCCGGCGGTGTTGCTGCTGGACGAGCCCACGGCCGGATTGGACCCGCGCGCGCGCATCGAGTTCCGCGAGTTGGTCGGGGCTTTGGCGGGCATGGGCAAGGCGCTGCTTGTGTCGTCGCACATTTTGAGCGAGCTGACCGAACTGTGCGACGCGGTGGTGATCCTCGAAAGCGGCCGCATGCGCGCCCACGGGCGCATCGAGTCGGTGCTCGCGCGCCTGCAAGGGGCGCGTCGGGTGCGCGTGCGCGCCCTGGGCGACGGGCGGGCGCTGCTCGAACACCTAGCGGTGCAGCCCGGCGTGGACTCCGTGGCCGGCGAGCCGGGCGGCGCTTCCTTCGACTTCACGGGGGAGGACGGGGAGCTGGCCGATCTTTTGGCCGGGCTGATCACGGCCGGCCTGCGCCCGGTGGAACTCGTGCGCGAGTCCCTGGGTCTGGAGGAAATGTTCTTGCGCCTGACCGCCGGGGAGGTGGCCTGATGGATGTGTCGTCCGCTCGGCTCGCCCTCGGCGACGCCCTCAATCCGATCCTGGTCAAGGAGGTGCGCCAAGCCCTGCGCGGGCGCGGCTTCCGGATCCTCCTCAGCATCACGCTTTTGATCGCGGCGGGGATCTCGGCCCTGGTCCTGGTGCAAGCCGACACGACCGGCAACACGGCTCAAGCGGGGATCGCCCTGCTCGTGGTCCTGATCTCGTGTTTGTTCCTGACCCTGATCGGGCTGGTGCCGCTGTTTGCGTTCCAAACCTTCGCCCAGGAGTGGGAGGAGAGCACATTGGATCTGCTTTTGCTGTCCCACTTGACCGCCGGGCGCATCGCCTTCGGCAAGTGGTTGACGGTGATGCTGCTCGCCGTGTTGGTGGTGGTCGCCTTCGCGCCCTTCTTGGCGATGGCGCTCCTCTTGGAGGGCACCGACCCCCTGGCGACGCTGGTGTTGATCGCCGGAGCGCTCTTTTTGAGCGGTGTTTATTCGGCCGTCGGCATGGCGCTGGCGGGCACACTGCGCGGCCGGGGCGCGCGCGGCGCGGGGCAAGGAATGCTCGCTTTGAGCGGTCTCGGCACCGCCATCGGCTTGATCTCCTTCGCCACCTTCGCCATGGGCATGCCCCAGGTCGTGCGCGATGCGGAGTTTTTGCGGGAAGCCTGGGCCCTGGCGCTCTTTCTCGTGTTCGCGGCGCTGCTCTTCTTGATGGCGGCGCGGGCGCACTTGGCCCACCCGGAAGAGGGCCCCAGCGTGCGCGCCCGGGCCGCCCTGGTGCTGGGAGCCTTCTTCGTGCCCCTGCTCGCGGCGCTCCCCGCTTGGATCCAAGGGGTCCGCGCCGAGTGGACGGTGATGTGGATCTTCTACGGGCTGCTGCTCATGGGGAGTCTCTTCGTCCTGATGGGCGAGCGTCCGGCCCTGGGAAGGGTCGTGGCGTCGCGTTTGGGTCGGCGCGGGGCCCTCGGTGTGCTCGCCCACCCCTTCTTGCCCGGCGCCGGTCGGACCCCCGCGTTGGCGCTTTTGACCTTCGCCGCCGTGGCGGCGGCCCTGGGCGTTTTGAAGGCCACGGGCGCTTATCCGAACAGCCTGCGTGTGCTGTTCGTGGTTTGCCTCTATGCCTGGATCTACCTGGTGCCGGCCTTGCTGCTGGGCAGTTTCGCCCGGGACCGGCACGGCCGGCGCTGGGCCCTGCGCCTGGTGGCCCTGGGGGTGGGACCCCTGTGGTTCGCGGGTGGGGCGCTCCTCGGCAGCGCGATCGATGACCAGGATCTGATGTTCGGCAAGCACCTGGGCAATCCGGTCTACGCCGGAGGGGAGATCCTCACCAAGTGGGATGGAAGTGGCACCCCACTGATCGGTTGGTTGCTGCTGCTCGCAGGCCTGGGCGTGCTCGCCGTGCTGCCGAGTGTGCTCGCGGCCCTCGCCGAGGAGCGCCGCGCGCGGTTGGATGGACCCGTTGTCCGCGCGCCGGGAGCAAGGGCTTGAGCGCCACGCCCGCGCCCGCCCGCGCGGAGTTCTTGGCGGCCGAGGCCGAAGCCGCCGCGGCGCGCTGGTGTTTGGCCGGACTTTCGGGCGCGCGGGCGAACTTCGGCGGCGAGCGTTTGGGCGCGGCACCCGGAGCCGGGCTGGAGTTCCACGATCGGCGCGAGTACCGGCCCGGGGACGACCTGCGGCGCATCGATTGGGGGGTGCTCGCGCGCAGCGACCAGTGGCTCGTGCGGCGCCAGCGCGAGGAAATCGCCCCGCGCCTCGAACTCTACGTGGACCGCAGCGCGTCCATGGCGGTCGAGCCGGCCAAGGCCGAAGCGGTGGTCGCCTTGGCCGCGTTGATCGCGATCTTGGGCCGCGCCGAGGGCCGTCCGGTGTCGGTGCGCGCCTTGGACGGGCGCGCCTCCGAACTGGAGGTGTCCGAGGTGCGCGCCGGGCGTTTGCCGGTGCCCGGGCCGGTGCACCTGGTGGAAGCGGTGCGCGGCGCGGCGCGTTTTGCGCGGCGCGGGGCGGAGCGGGTGGTGCTCTCGGATTTTTTCGGCGCCGATCCGGTCGAGTTGGTCTCGCCCCTCGCCGCGGGGGCCGGATGGATGGCCTGCGTGCAGGTGCTCGGACCCGAGGAGGCGGCGCCGAAGGTGGGCGGCGTTTTCGAACTGGAGGACGCGGAGACCGGCCAACGCATCGAGATCAGCGCCGATGGGCCCTCGGTGGCGGCGTACCTGGAGCGGCTGGAGCGCCAACGGTCCGGCCTGGCCGCCGCTGCGGCGCGCTCGGGCGCACTCCTCGCCACCCTCGTGGCCGGGCCTTCGTTGGCCGAGCTTT
>JBJHAV010000187.1:0-3530 GCA_050480685.1 Planctomycetaceae bacterium
TGGGGCGGTGGTCGAGGAGAGGCAGATCGGCGAGCGGGGGGCCGGGCGGTCCGTCGGGCTCTTGGCCGCGGGCCTGGGATGGGCCGCGCTGCTCGTGTACCTGGCCGCCGCCCGGGACTTCGGGGTCGACGGTTGGGCCCTGGCCTGGAAGGGCGCCCTGGCCACGGCCCTGGGGCTCTTTCCGGCCTTTCTGCACGCTTGGCGACGGGCGAACGGCGCGGCCGTGCCGCCCTTTCCGTTCCTGCCCCTGATCGGCGCGATCTACGCGGTGTTTTTCGGGCTGCCGCTGCTTCTCGCCGACCGTGTGACGTTCATGAGCCTGGAGCCGCGCATCGCGGCCCTCGATGGGGCGGCGGACCTGGTGCTCTTGGGGCTCGCGATGCTCTACCTGGGGTGGTGGGGTGTGGGAGCGCTGCGCCTCGGATCGCCCCTCAAGCTCGGGGCGCTGCCGTCGGGTGTCTTCGCCGCGGCCATCGTGCTCTTGCCCATGGGTTTCGCGGCGCGAATCGCCTTGCGCGCGGATCTCGTGCCGGCGGGACTCACACAACCCCTCGTGCTGATCGGACACGGCGCCCTGGTGGGGCTCGGGCTTTTGCTGGTGCTGGAGCGCCGCGGTTTGCTCGGCGGCGGCTGGCGATTGGCCCTCTTCGGTCTGCTCCTGCCGGCGCACCTGCTCTTCGAGGTGGCGGACGGGGCTCTGGGTTATGCGGCCCGGGACGGGGCCTTTTTCCTGATGCTCGTGTGGGGCACGGGTGGGCGCGTGCCGGTCTGGTTGTTGATCGGCGCGGGGACTGCGGTATTGGGCCTTCGCGGGGCAGCCAGCGAGTTCCGTGTGCTCATGCGCCACAGCCCGCACCTTCTGGAAGAATCCCACCTGGAGCGCGGCCTGCAGTACCTCTCGGTGGCCCACGACGAACTGCGCCGGGATGGCGTCGGCGCCGTCTATGCCCACGCCCTGGGCCGTTTCAGCCAGATCGCGCTCTTTGCTGAGGTGGTCGAACGGACTCCCATGGCCGTGCCTTACTGGGATGGCGCTACTTACGTCAGCCTTCCGGCCACCTTCGTGCCGCGTTTCCTGTGGCCGGACAAACCTCCGAAGGAACTCGGACAACGGTTCGGGCACCGCTACGGAATTCTGCACCACAGCGATACCACCACGTCGATCAACCTACCGCAGATCGTCGAGGGCTACGTCAACTTCGGCGTGCCCGGCGTGGCGTTCGCCATGTTGTTTCTGGGCGCCCTCTACCGCTTCTTCGCGCGCCTTTTTGTGCATCGCGAAAGTGGAGACGCGGGCCTGGTTTTGGGCGCGCTCTTCGCCAGTCGTTTGTTGCACGTGGAGAGCGATTTGAGCCTGGTTCTGGGCCATGTTTTGCAGCTCGCCCTGCTTTTTGTGCCCCTCTTTTGGCTGCTGCGCAGCCGCGCGGCGCGCTCGGGCCTGGAACGCGCGGCGCAGCCACTCCCGCGCGCGAACCCGGCCGCCGTGCCCCTGACGGAGGCTCTGCGGTGAGGATCTTGCACGTGGTTCCGACCTACGCCCCGGGTTTTCGCTACGGGGGACCCGTGGCCAGTGTGCGCGGTTTGGCCGAAGCCCAAGCCAGACGCGGGCACCGCGTTACCGTCGCCACCACCGACCGTGATGAGGGAGTTCGCCTGGCGGTGCCGTTGAAGGTGGAAACGCGCCTGTGCGGGGTCTCCGTGCGCTACTTTCACGCCGTCGGTCCCGGCCGACTGAGATTCGCTCCGGGGCTCGGCCGTTGGTTGGCACGGGCGGCCGGAGACTTCGACCTGGTCCACGCCCACGGGCTCTTCGCGGCCACGACGACGATGGCCCTGGCCGCCGCGCGCCGGGCCGGGGCGCCGACCGTGCTCGCACCGCGCGGCATGTTGATGGCCGGGGCCCTGGGCGCCCGGGGCCACGTGCGCAAACGCCTGTGGCTGGCCGGCCCCGAAGCAAAGAACCTCGCTGCCCTGGGCGCTTGGCACCTGACGGCGGGCATCGAAGCGCAGGAACTACCCGCCGAGCTCGCTCCCAAGGCTGTGCGCTTCTTGGCGCCCAACGGCGTCGATCCGCCGCTTTTCGACGGGACCTTGGACGGTCTGCCCGAGCCCGTGGCACAACTCCTCGGCCGCACGCGACCTTTTGCGTTGTTCCTGGGACGCGTCAACTGGAAGAAGGGCCTGGACCGGTTGCTCGCCGCCCTGGCGCTCGCGGATGGGGAGCTCGACCTGGTCGTGGCCGGTCCCGAGGACGGCTGGGGCACCGAGTTGGAACGCCGCAGAGCTGCATTGGGACTCGCGGATCGTGTCTTCTGCCTAGGCCCGGTGCAGGGTCGCGCAAAGGAAGCCCTCTTGGCGGCGGCTTCGGTGTTTTGCCTGCCGTCGCGCTCGGAAAACTTCGGCAACGGCGTGCTCGAAGCCCTTTCCGTGGGGTTGCCCGCGGTCGTCACACCCGAGGTGGGTGCGGCGGAAGCCGTGCGCGCCACGGGCGGGGGAAAGGTCGTGGCCGGCGAGCCGGAACTTCTGGCGCGCGCTTTGGAGCAACTGGCCTTCGCTGACGGAGCCCGCGGTCCCGATGTGCCTTTTGCGAGCCTGGCGCGTGCGCTCTACGGCTGGGATGCCATCGCCGGCCGTGTCGAAGCCGGTTATGCCGCGACTTTGCGGGCGCGCGCGGCCTGATCGGCGTCCGCGGACGGCCGCTGGGCGTGGGCCTTGGCCGGTTTGGCGAGGGCCCAGGCTCCGGTCCAAGTGGCGGCGGCGTAGCCCGCCGAGATTCCCCAGGCCACGGCGGCCACACCCCCGCTGCCGAGCAGAGCGAAGCCGACCCCAAGGGCCAGGCCGGCGAACTGCACAAGACGCGTGGACACCTGGGCGGCCAGCCGGCGCTCGCTGGCGAGCTGCATCTTGACCAGCGAGTACAGGGTGTTGAAGAGCACCACGCCGCACAGGGCAGCCAGCAGCGGCGCCGCGTCGCGCCAGGCGGGGCCGAACATCCAGGGCACGATCGGATCGGCAAGCAGTAGGGCACCCAGGGCTGCGGCGCCCAGCGGCAGCGCCAAACGCGCGGCGAGACGTCCCCGCAGGGCTTGAGCTTCTTCCCGCGAGCTGCGGCTGAACCAGTGGTATGCGAGGCGGCCTGCCAGGGGACTGAGCAGTTGGTGGGGGAAAACCGCCAGGCGATGGGCCTGGGCGAACAGTCCCGCACCGCGCTCGCCGGCCACGGCTCCGGCCGCTAGCACCAGCGCCCGCGCGAAGGCCCCTTCCAGGGCGCCGTCGAGCCAAAGATCCTTGGCCTGGCGGGCGAGCACACGCCAGCGTTTCAGCGACGGCAGGCGAGGCCGGCCGACGGGCAACGCACCGGCCGCGGCGAGCACACCCAGGGTCAGCGCGCCGATGGCGAGTTCGCGCATGACCAGCGCCCCGACCGTCAGGCCGAAGAGCGCCAGGACGACCGCGAGGGTGTGCCCGGCCAGTTGCACACCGCCTTCGATCGCCGCCAACCGGCGCCAGCGCCCGGCGCGCTCCAGGAA
>JBJHAV010000187.1:3540-7909 GCA_050480685.1 Planctomycetaceae bacterium
GCCGGCGAACGGCGATGCCGCGAGCGTTCATCAAGTCGTGGGGGTCCCGCTATGTTCATCGAGCTGATCCTCACCGCCTCCGTCACGGCCTACGTCGCCATCGTCGCACTCGGCCATGTGCTCCTGTTCGCCGCGATCTACAGGTGCCTGCGCGAGGACAGCGCCGGGGGACGCGGCCGCAGGGCCGCAGCCCGCGAGCAAGAGCAGCATCCAAAGATCGAATCCGCCGCTCAGGTGCAGCCAGGTGCCGGCCAAACCCAGGGCCAGCGCCGTTTCGAAGAGCGCCGCGTCCAAGTAGAGCCGGCGCCGCCGGGGCCCCAAGCTGCGCGCGCGCACAGCCAAGGCCGAGGTGCGCAAAGAAACCAGGCTGGTGACGAGGGTCACGGCGGCCAGCGCCAGGGCAAAACGCCCAAAGTCCTCCGGCGAAAGGAGCCGCACCAGGGCCAGGTTCGCGGCGAAGGCCAGACCGGCCTGCCCCAGTCCGCTGGTCAAGAGCCAGGTGGCGTCCCGTCGTCGTCTCGCGCTCACGGCGGACTCCTAGGGCCGTCCCAGGCGGACGCGCGCGCCGCGGGTGGCCAGGGAAACCAGCGCCGCGGGCACCGTTCCCAACTCCGCGCGCCAGGCTTCGTCCAGGCGCACCGGTCCGGAGGCGAAGCGCATGCGTCCGCCGGCGATTCCGTGGGCCGGGCGCGCGCGGAACGACTTGCCGTGGGCGGCCAGGTCGCCGAGGCCCAGCCACTGACCTAGCCGCTGCAAAGTCGATTCCGGCGAACCGGCGAGCTCCTCGTAGTTCAGACGCCGCACCTGCTCGGGTGCCAGAGCGAGTTCGCAAAAGCGCGCCATGAGGCGATTTTCGATCACCCAGCGGCCGGTGAAACGCAGGTAGTTACGCGGTGTTGCGCGACCGCCCTTGGCCATCGAATGCACGAACGAACGCGGATCCTTGATCAGGTGGATCACGCGCAGATCGAAGCGCCCCGAAAGCGCCAGCCAGGCCAGGCGGTAGAGATCCTTGGAAGCGTCGACGATCCAGCGCGGCGGACTTTGGCCGAGTTCCACGGCCCGTTGGCGCACCCGGGCGATCACCCGCGCGTTGAGTTCCCCGTAGTCCCGCGCGGCGGCCACGTGTTCTGCGGGCAGTCGACCGGTCAGCAGGGTCTTCAGGTGCCCCGCGCGCAGCAGCCGTCCCGCGTTGTGGTGCTCGCGGAAGTGGGCCAGTCCGCCCGGCCCCGCCTCAAGGGGCAACTCGGCGAGCATCGGTCCCCAAAAGGGGCAGTTCTCAAGGGGTTCGCCGCAGCCGCAGGGTGCGCGGTTCTCGCGCACTTCGTGGGGCAGGACCTGCAACTCGCCTGCGCTGAAACACTCCGGATGCGCACCCAGGAGACTATCGAGCAGGGTGGAGCCGCTGCGCCCGTTGGAGAGCACGTAGATCAGGCGCTCCCGCGGCGGATGGCTCTCCAAAGCCGCTTCCCCCGCGTTTGGGCGCGTATCGATGGGGCCGCGGGAAGTCATCCCCTGAGCACCAAAGGGTGTTCGCGGGAAGGCCATGCAGCCTTCGGGTCGGTCAGGGCCTCTCCGCCCAGGAGGCGCCGGTAGGCGGCCACGGCGCGGGCGCCGTAGTCGGACCAGGAAAAACCCGAACGGGCGCGGGCCGCGGCCCGTGCGCCGAAGGCGCGCCGTTCGTCGGGTTCCATGGCGGCGAGCCGTTCGAGTCCGGCTGCCAAGGCACCCGTGTCACCGGAGGGAGCCAGCAAGAGTCCGTCCCGTTCGCTGAACAGGCCTGCCGCGCCGCTGTTCGCGGAGGCGAGCACGGGCAAGCCGCTGGCCATGGCCTGCAAGATCACCATGGCGAGGCCCTCCTGGTAGGAGGCCAGGGCAAAACAGTCGGCGCGCCGATAGTGCTGCGCTAGGGCCTGTTGGGGAACGGATCCGTGGAAGTGGATGCGTTCGGAGGCGGCAGCGCGGGCAAAACGCGCGAGCTCCGGTTCGATCGGTCCGACGAAGTGCAGCTCGCCGTCCAGCTCCGCCTGTTCGAAGGCTGCGACCAGGAGGTGCGCGCCCTTTTGCACGCTGACGCGGCCCACCGAGAGCACACGCAGCCGGCGAGTTGGGTTTGGCTCCCGCGTCGGGACCTCGGTCGGGGCGAAGTGTTCGAGATCGACCCCGTAGGGGTTGACCATCAGCTTCTCCGCCGGATATCCGCGCGCCAGGAAACTGTGGGCCGCGAAGGGCGAGGGCACGGAGATCGCGTCCGCGGCGTCGTACTCGGCGAGCTCCCGCTCGATGATGCTCGGGTGCGGCAGGCGCACGGCGACACCCGCATCCGCCGCGGCGGCTTCCAAGAGCTCCCGCTGGGTTTCGATGTGCGCGCTGCCCCGTTCGAGCACGACCTTGGCGCCGATGCGCCGGGCCGGGGCGATCTGCTCCAGGGCCTGGCCGGAAAAGGCCACCAAAAGGTCGAGTTCGGCGGAATTCCGGCGAGCCGCGGCACGCCCCCAGGAGGCGGCCACACGCGCTTCCAGCCGCTGGGCGCTGGTGCGCGGCAAACGGCGCACGGCCCGGGCGAGCACTTCGTGGCGCGGCAGGGACAGGATCTGATCGGACGGGATGCCGAAGCGCGCGGTGTGGGCGCGCGGATAACTCGTCACCAGCCTCTCGAGGACCCCCAGGGCAGCCAACTCGCGGGCCAGATCGAAGGCGTGGAAACGCCCGCGCACACTGACCCGAACCTTCACGCCGCCGCCTCCGCTTGGGCAACGAAACGCGCGGGCGGTCGCTGCACCAGGTCTTCGAGCATGCGCGTCAGGTTGCTGTCGTGGTCGTAGCCGGAGGACAAACAGCGCGCACGGCCCGCTTGGCGCAGGGCCGAGCGCCGCTCGCGGTCGGCGAGCAGGGCGGTGACACTCTCGATCAGTTCCCCATGGTCCGAGAAGAAAACCGCCTCGACGCCTTCCTGGAAGAGTTCGCTGTGTTCATCCGATCGTTCCGCGACCATGGCGGCGCCGCAGGCGGGGATTTCAAAACTCCGGCAGGTGTGTTCGTCGCGGTTGGCCCGGCGCAGGAAACCCAGTTGCAGGGAAGACACGGACATGGCGGCCAGGTACTCCCGGCCTCCCAGCTCGCGTGGTTCCACGCACATCAGCGCGTGGCGCCCCTGCCAAGGCTCCCAGCCTCTTCCGAAGACGCGCACGAAGATGCCCGCCCGCGCAAGGGCGAGCAGCGCTTCCGCCCGCGGCTCCTCGAAGGTGCCCAGGAAACCCGCGTCGGCGAAAAACCGATCGCGCTCTTGGCCGGTCGGATCGATGGGGCGGTGGTAGGTCGGATCGAAGCTCTGGAAGTGGAAGCGCACGTCCCTGGCTCCCATCGAAGTCAATTCACCACCGGTAGCATTGCGCCGTTTGGTGGTGAAGACCACGTCGTAGAGCGACAGGCAGTCCGGCAGCCAGCTCCACTGGTTGTGGGGCATGAAGTGGTCGTCCTCGCTGTGGAAGGCGAACACAGTGCGCGGAGCTGCGGCCATGGCCGCGGCGAGGGCCTCGGGCCGCAGGGCGGGAGCCTTGTCGATCCAGACCAGGTCGTAGTCCTTCGCGCCGACCTGGCGGACCAAACCGGGATTGATGCCCGCCAGATCCCGCGGTCGGCCGAGGCGGTGGCGCACCCGGTCGAGGAAAGCGGGCCGCCCGCGCTCCTGGTAGGTGCTCGCGGGGGGCGTGTGGGGCAGGCTGTCGACATTCAGCCCAAGCCGTTCGAAGGCCTGGCGGCGCTGCTGCGCGCGGCATCCCGGGCTGATGTCGCCCACGTAGAGCAGATTCATGCGCTTTCCCTCCAGGAGCGGCGCCCCTTGGGTTCCTCGGCGGCGTAGTAGCCGCCGTAGTAGCCGTTGCCGTATTCGCCGCCAGCGGCGGACTCGCGCCGAATGGCGTTGAGCACACAGCCGACGAGCTTCGCGCCGCTTTGGCGCAGTCGGCGCACGGCCGCTTCGACCGCGGCGCGCGGCAGACCGCCTTCGCGGTAGAGCAAAAGCAGCGCGTCCAAGCGGTGGGCGAAGGTTTCCACGTCGGCGACCACCAGGGCCGGAGGTAGGTCGAGCACAACCATGTCGTACTCCGCGGAAGTCTGATCGAGCAGTTCCTGGGCCGCGGTGCTCGAGAGCAGTTCCCCCGGGCTGCCGGAAAGTTTGCCGGCGGGCAGCACGTCGAGGCCGGCTTGTTCGGTGCTGCGCACCAGCTCGCGCCAGTCGCGACGGGTTTCCAAAACGTCCACCAATCCTGGGCCCAGGGGCAGATCCAGATAGCGGTGCACCGCCGGCCGGCGCATATCCGCGTCAATCAGGAGCACCCGCCGCCCGGTGGCCGCGATCGCCCAGGCC
>JBJHAV010000188.1:0-7903 GCA_050480685.1 Planctomycetaceae bacterium
CCGCCGCCCCGATCGCCCCGATCGCCGCCTTCGCGCGCCCACGGCGCCTGACTGCGGCCACCGCCCGGCCGGCCGACGCCGGGCCTGCCGACGCCGGGCCTGCCGCCGCCCTGCCAGCCACCACCCGCACCGGAAGGACTCCGGCCGGCCCCGGAGGTTTCCCGCCTGCCGGGAGACTCCCCCCGGCCACCATCGGCGACGGTGCTCGCGAACAGGCGCTTCACCACGAGGGTGGCGTAGGCGCCGCGCGGCAACTCGAAGCGCAGTTTGACGCTCGAACTGCCCCGCTGTTCGGTGTCCGGCTCGGGCGGCCCCAGCCGCAAGTACTCCGGCCGGACCACGAGCGCGCGGCGTTCGGCCTTGAACTGGAAACCCTCCACACCCTCGATGCGCAGTTGGTCGGGCACCAACCCCTCCTCCGCCAGGGCATCCTCGAGCAGGAGCCGCTCGCGCGGGGAAAGCTCCTGCTCCAGGCCGTTGGCGGGCAGGGGGAAGGTCGCCTCTCCGTCGAAACCCTCGGGCGCGGCTCCGCCGTAACACACCAGCGGCCCCTCTAGCCCGTCGAGCACCACACGTTCGTCGATCTCGACGCTCTCGCGCACGAACGCACCCACGGCGCGGTTCCAAAGGTGCGATTGCCAGGCGTAGAGGTGGATCAACCGCGTGCGCGTTCCGACGTAGCGGAAGGCGCCGGCCAGATCCGTGGGATGTTCCACCAGGTGTTCGAAGAGCGAGCGGTGGCGACCGGAGCGGCGCGCCGCTTCCAAACACGCGTCCCAATCCCCGAAGTTGCGCGCCAGGGCTTCCTCCAACCCGGGGCCGCGGCCCGGGGGCCGGCGCGGCGGCGTGGCCACCAGCGCCCGCAGGGCGTCTTCCAACCCGCCGCGCATCAAATCCAGCGCGATCCAACCCTGGCCGTGGCGCAGGTTGCCGAAACGCTGATCGTCGAAGTAGTTGGGCAAACCGTGTTCGCGCACAAACGGCGCGTTCCGGCGCAGGGCATCCACGGCGCGCCCGTCCAGTCCGCGCACGCGCACCTCGAAGGCATTGCCGCGGCTGTGGCGGCTCTCCAGCTCCTCCAGGGCGAATCCGATCGGCTCGATGCGCAGGCCGTCTTCCTCCAACTCGAGCGCCGGCGCGCCGCGCGCGCTGACGTGTTGGGTCGTGATGCCCTGGCGGTCCTTGAGACCGGCCACGCCGAGTTCCGCCGGCGCCACGCCGAGTTCCGCCGCCAAACGGGCGAGCGCCTCGGGCGTCGTGCGCTTGCGCTTGGTCAATCGGAAGATCCGGTAGGGGCCGGATTCGCGCACATATCCGTCGACGAGCAACTCGCGCACGCGAAAGTCGCCGATCCTCTGTTTCAACTTCATCTGCGGGGGGGCCGTACCTTGGCCAATTGCTTGAGCGCCTTTTCGAGATCCTTCGGCCGCGGTGACTCGACCCGAATCCGCCGGGGAGCGCTCTCGGCGCCCGGGCAGGGAAACTCCAAACTCGCCGCGTGCAGGGTCAAACGATCCATGAGCGGCCGTTCCGGTCGGCCGCGTTTGGCGCGGTAGTCGCGCTTGAGCTCGGAGAGGAGCAGCGCGTCGCGCCGTCCGTAGAGCGGATCGACCACCAGCGGAAACCCCTTCGCGGCCAAGTGCACACGAATCTGGTGGGTGCGCCCCGTGATCGGGCGGCATTCGAGCAGCGTGAAGCCGCGAAAACGTTCGAGCACACGCACTTCGGTGGCGGAGGGTTTGCCCTCGCGCAAATCGACGCGCTGTTTGCCGGAACGGCGCTCGTCAGCCGCCAGGGGCAGTTCGATGAGTTCGACCTCGCCGTCGCCGAGCGGATGTTCGCCCTCCACCAGGGCCAGGTAGCGCTTTTCCACCAGGCCGGCTTGGAATGCGGTGCGCAGCGCGCGCTCGGCCTCCAGGTGTTTGGCCACGAGCACCACCCCGGACGTGTCCTTGTCCAAACGGTGCAGCAGGCGCGGCCTAAATCCGAGCGGGCCCTCGCCGTCGTCGCCCTCCAGCCCCTCGCCTTCGTCGATGCCCCGCCGTCCCAGGGCCAGGGCCAACAGGGCCCCGGCCAGGGTCGGCGCCTGGCGCTGCCAACGCTCGGGCTCGCTGGCCAGGCGCGGCGGCTTGTCGACGGCCAAAACGTGCTCGTCCTCGTAAAGCACCGCGAGCTCTTCCTCGGGCGCGCTCGGCGGCCGCGCCGAAACCGAGTCCGGATCGAAAGCGATCGAGAGCACCTGGTTCTCGCGCAAACGCCGCGAAGGCTGCACCACCTCGCCGTCCAAGAGCACGCGACGGTCCCGGATCTGCTGGCGCAGCGCTCCTTTGGTCAAGCCCGGAAAGTGCAGCCCGAGGAACTCGTCGAGCTCCAAACCGGCATGCTCCGCGGGCACCACCAGGTGTTCGCAGTCGCCGCGGAAGAGGTCGAGGGGTTCCACGTGAGGAGTGGGGCCGGAGCCGGGAGCGAAACCGGGCCGTGGCCCGGGCGACGTTCCCTCGCGCTGCGGAACGTCAGCCGCCGGTTGTGGCGCCCTCGGGCGCGAAGACGCGGGGCTTGAGAGCTCCGACGAAGGGCAGGTTGCGGTAGCGCCCGGCGTAGTCGAGGCCGTAGCCGACGACAAACACATCGTCGACTTCGAAGCAGCGGAAGTCGGGCCGAATGTCCACGGCGCGCCGGGCGGGCTTGTCCAGGAACACGCAGGTGCGCACCTCGACCGCGCCGCGTTCGAGCAGCGCATCCACCAGGGCCTGCAGGGTGCGACCCGTGTCGAGGATGTCGTCCACCAGGAGCAGCCGGCGCCCGGCAATTTCCCCGTCGGCCGGGAAAAACTGCATGTCGAGGGGCCCGGAGCTGGTGCCCGAGCCGTAGCTGGAGGCGGAAAGGAAGGCCAGCTCCAGGGGGATTGGGATGCGCCGGATCAGGTCGGACACGAAAACACAACTGCCCTTCAACACCCCGACCACGCTGAAGTCCAGGCCGCGGTAGGCCTCGGTCACGTCGGCCGCCACGCGCTCGATGCCGGCGAGGATCTCTTCCTGGGGGAGCAGGACCCGGTCGATGTCGTCGTGCACGTGGAAACTCGTTTCGAGGAGGGGGGCGGCCGGCAGTTCGCACCGCCGAGGACAAACCTCGGTCGAAACGGTGCCCGGTCGGGATGGGGTCCAGTCCGACTGGGGCGCGTTCCGGACCCTCGGGGGGCCTGCGCCGGCTACCGGAGGCCGATTCCCCGCGGAACCGGCAAGCGGGCCAGTGTATCGGGCCCACACGGGTCCTTTCCACTGGCGTCCGAGCTCCCCCCGCGCAGCTTGCGGGCCGCCCCGTCCCCCTCCAAAATGGGGCTTCCCGGCCCCCGGGGACTGCCCGAACGGGCTCCCCCCGCGCCCCTCCTCCCGGCCCCCCCATCGGCCCATGACCCAACGCCCGAAGAAGCGGCGCGCCCCTGAACTGCGCATCGCCGAGCTCGAAGCCAAGATCGAAGCACAGAAAGCAAAGATCGCCGAGCGCGAACTCAAGCGCGTCCAAAAGACCAAGCTGCCGGACTCGATCCGCGAGATCCCCAAGATCAAGAAGAAGCTAGAAGCCTTCGCGCGCCTGGCCGCCGCGGACCGCCGCACGGACCTGGTGAACTCCGTCACCGGGTTCGTGGCCAGCTTGGAGCGCACCCATGCCCAGGCCCTGGCCCAAAGGGACGCCCTGAACGGGGACGACGACTCCTGAGCCGGCCGGCGGCCAAACGGCCCCGACTCAATCACCCCGCGACCCCACCCATGGAGCGCCATCCCGACATCCGGGTGCTCGGAAGCAACACGCTCCACCGGGGACGCATCTTCGATCTGGTGCGCGAAACGCTGGAGTTGCCCTCGGGCCGCCGCCAGGAAGTCGAGATCGTCGATCACCCCGGAGCCGTGGCGATCGCCGCCGTGGACGGGGATGGGCGATTGGTCCTCGTGCGGCAGTACCGGCACGCTGCGGGCGACTGGCTGGAGGAAATCCCCGCCGGGCGTTTGGAGCGCGGTGAAGAGCCCCTCGAAGCCGCGCGCCGGGAACTGGAAGAAGAGACCGGCCTGTGCGCCGAGTCCTGGCGACTCTTGGCCGCCCCTTACCCTGCCCCCGGCTTTTGCTCCGAACGGCTGCATTTGTTCTTGGCCGAGGGATTGCGCCCGGCCGGACTCGACCGACGAACCCCGGACGAGGACGAAGAACTGGAAACGGTGCGGCGCACACCGGCGGAGATCCTTAGGAGTGGCGGCCGCGACATGAAAACGCTGCTGGCCGCCGCTTGGCTCGCGCGGGGATAATGCGGCGCTAGCCGCGCGCACCGCCCCATCCCGGACGCACGCTCACATCCACGAGGAAACGAAAGCCCCCCTGGCTGTGGGTGAAGGCGCCAGCGGCGTCGAAACGCGCGAGCGCGCCAGCGCTGGCCCAAAGGGCCGAACCATCCGCCAGCACCGACCCGCGGGTCAGGCCGTCGAGGGGCAGATTCGCGAGCTTCAGCTCCACCGCCCCACCCGGGCCGAAGCGCATCAGGAGCGACTCATCCTCGGCCGCGAGCCACGCCCGCTCCCCCCGGGGGTCGACCGCCAAACTCAAGGCCACAAAACCCAAGGACACCTGCCAGCGAACGGTCAGGTCCGCTTCCAAGCGGAGGAGCCTGCCCCCCGACGCCGCGTCCAAGAGCCACCACCCGTCCCCCGCCGCCGCGGGCTCCAGGTCCACGGGCAATCCCCCGAGTTCCGCCTCGGCCACCGGCACCAGGGGTTCGGATCCATCGAGCACCCACACCCGCCCGCCGGTGCCCGCGACGGCGACCCGCTCGCCGAAGCCGCCGGCGCACAGGGCCCCCGGCGGCGTGGCGAACCGCTGCGCGCCCACACCCTCGGAGATCCGCACCAGGTGCAAGGGATCCAAGCTCCCAAACCCCCCGTGCAGCACCAGCGCATCAGTGCCGTTCACCACACCCAGATCCCTGAGCGGCGCCAGCCCCTGCACCGGATCGAGCCCACCGCCCGAACTCAAGCGCCCTAGCCAATGCCCGCCGAGCGGCCCTTCGGGTGCTTCGACCACATAAGCGCCCCCATCCGCGTGGGCGCCGATGCGCACGGGCGAGCGCAGATCCACCCGCCGTTCGAGCAACAACTGCGCATCGAACGAAAATGCCGCCCCGCCATCGCGGTCGACCGCCCAAGCCACGGCGGGCGCCTTCGAGTGCGCGCTCAGGGCGCGGACCCCCGAAAGCCCCAGGGCCGCGAGCGCCCCGCCCGCGAGCACCAGCCGCCGGCGGGAAAGCCCCTCCCAGGGCCCGCGATCCCCTGCGCCCGCATCCTCATGATCCCGACCGGGGCCGCGGCCCCCCTCCGAAACGTCGCGCGTGTCCATGGCCCCAAGGACCACCGCCGCACCGGTGGGTTTCCACCCCACCGGGCACACGCACGCAAAGGAGCGTCACGGCGCGAGCGACAGCAGCGCGCCCTCGTGGGCCAAAAGCCGCTGTTTGAGGTCGAGCCCACCGGTGAAGCCGCCCAGCCCCGAACGGGCCAGGAGCCGGTGACACGGCACGACCACCGGCACCGGGTTCGCCCCGGCCGCTTGCCCCACCGCCCGGGCACCGCCCGCGCGCCCCAGGGCCGCGGCGACTTGCCCGTAGGTCGCCGTGTGCCCAAAGGGAATCGCCAGCAGCCGCGCCCAAACCTGCCGGTGGAAGGCGGGACCGCACAGGTCGAGCTCCAAGTCAAACCTCGCCAGTTCCCCGGCCGCATACGCCTGGAGCTGCTGCGCGACCCGTTCGAGTTCCCCGCCCGCCTCGGCGAAACAGGCCCCCGGCGCATGACGCGCGGCCCAAGCTTCGAGCCCGTCGAGGGCCCGCTCGTCATCGAGCCCGAGGAAACAAAGCCCCTTGCCGCGCGAAGCGATCAGCATGCGCCCCAGGGCCGTACTGACCCAACGCCAGCGCACCGACGTCTGCGGCCGGTTGTCGATCGCCGCCGAAGCGCCCGGATCGTCGAAGGGCCAATCCAAGGCCGCCCCTCGCCGTACGCCGTTCGTGTTGCCGTTTCCGAGGGCCTTTCCGGACTTCCGGGTGCTCCGCCGTTCGTGCTCGACGTCCATGCTGCCTGCGTCTCCTCCCGATCGCCGCGCGGGCGTCGGTCGCGGGTCTGCGACGGGAACTCGTCGCGCCGACCGATCAGGCGGGCGGCGCCGGGTTCCACCAGTACAGGGTGAAGTAGACCAGAACTCCGGTCACCGAGACATACAGCCAAAGCGGAAACGTCCAGCGCGCGAGACGGCGGTGATCGTCCCAGCGTTCGCGGTGGGCCAGCCAAAACGTGCGCAGCACCATCGGCAGGTTGACGATCGCTCCCAGCACGTGGGTGATGAGCAGCGCGAAGTAGAGCGGCCGCCAGATCCCCGTGCCGTGGAAGGGCGTCGGCCCCTGGGTCTTTTGCAAGCCAAAGTGATACGTCAGGTAACCCGCCAGGAAGAGAGCGCTGGCCCCAAGGGCCGCCACCATCAGGCGCGCGTGGGCTTCTTTCCAGCCGCGATGGATCGTCCACAGGCCGAGCAACAGGAGCGCGGTGGCGCTGGCGTTCATCAGCGCGTTGAAGCTCACCAGCAGGGGAACGTCGGGGGGCATGGGGCTTATGCAAGCAGGAGGCGATCGGCCACGGCGGCCGCGAAGAGCAGCGGCAGGTAGCCCAGGGATACCAGTAGAAGCCGTCGCGCGGGGCCCCGATCGGCGTCCAGGGCGAAACCCAAGGAAGCCAAAACGTAGAGCGCTCCGACCACGACCGCCACCAGGGCATACAGTGGACCCGCTTCGCCGCGCACCGTCGGCAGAAGCGACACCGGCAGCACCACCAGGGACTGCAGCAGCGCGTGCCTGCCCGCGATCGGCGTGCCGCCGGGTTCCCCCGGCAACATGCGCATGCCGGCCCGCGCGTAGTCCTCGCGGTATAGATACGCGATCGCCAGGAAGTGCGGGAACTGCCAGGCGAAGAGCACGAGGAAGAGCGTCCATCCCCAGGTGCCCGCGAAGAGTCCGAGCCCGAGCCCCTCGGCCGCGGCCAGGTGGCCGAGCAGCGGAGGCATCGCGCCGGGAACGGCGCCGACCAGGGTGTTGAGGGTCGTGCGGCGCTTGAGGGGCGTGTAGACGAAGGCGTAGGTGGCGAAGGTCGCCGCCGCGAGCGCCGCGCTGCCCGGCCCGAAGCGGCCAAAGAGCACGGCGCAGCCGAGTACACCCAGGCCCAGCCCGAAGGCCAAGGCGGCGCCGGTCGAGAGGCGGCCCGTGGGCAGCGGGCGGCGCCGCGTGCGTTCCATGCGTTTGTCGAGTTCACGCTCCAACACGTGATTCAGCGCGCTGGAGCCGGCGGCCACGGCTCCGATGGCGAGGGCCGCCACCAGCGCCGTCAGCCCGTCGGCGCCGGGGGCGAGCCACGCCCCCACGAAGGCCGCCAGCAGCACAAAAACCGCGATGCGCGGTTTGGTCAGCTCGAGCCAATCCGCGGCGCGCGCGCCCCCGGCGGGAGCGCTTCCGTCCGCTTGGGGCTCGATCGACGTGGCGGCCGCCATCAGCCGGCCTTCGCGTCCAAACGCGCGCACCAGGCGACCAGCGCCGCCGCTTGGGCCAAGAGCAGCGCTCCCACCGTGACGTGCAGCAGCGTCGCGAAGAGCTCAAAGCGCGAAATCACGTCCGGGTGGTATCCCAGCCAAGACCCCAGACCCAAAAGCACCTGCAAGCCGAGCAGGGCGTGCAGCCGGCGTTTGGCCGCGAGCAGCGGCGCGGCCCCGGTGGACGCCAGGCGCCGGCCGAGCATCACCACGAGCGCCACCACCACCGCCGCCAGGGCCGCGTGCAGGATCAGGCGCCCGGTCGGATCGTCGAGGGCCACCGGGCGTAGGC
>JBJHAV010000189.1:0-7812 GCA_050480685.1 Planctomycetaceae bacterium
CCGCGTAGCTGACCGTGTGGTGCGGGGCGCGGAAGGGCCGCTCGGCCGCCAGGCCGCCGGGCCAGCGGCCGGCGGCGGACAAAACGCGCGTGATTTCGATGCGCTCGGCCAGGTCGGGCGCCGGCAATAGGTCGACCAGGGCGCGGGCCAAAAGGGTTTTGCCCGTGCCCGGCGGGCCGAGCATCAAGAGCGCATGCCCGCCGGCGGCCGCAACCGCCAGGGCGCGTTTGCCCAGGGACTGGCCGCGGATCGAGTCGAGGGCGGCGCCGCTGCCTCCCCGGGCGGGGGGAGCCTCCGCGCGGAGCGGCTCGGGCCACGGCCGGGCGCCGCAGACGAGTCCGATCACCTCGCTCACGTGCCGCGCGGCGTGCACCTTGACCCCGGGCAGGTGGGCGGCCTCGGCCGCCGTGCGCGGCGGGGCCACCAGCCGTTCGAGCCCGGCGCGGGCGGCCAGCTCCGCCGCCGCCAAGCCCCCCGGCACCGGGTGCAGCGCCCCGTCGATGCCCACCTCGCCCAGGAAGAGCGATCCCTCCAACCACTCGGGCGCCAGGTGCCCCCGGGCCGCGGCCGCGGCCAGCACCAGGGGCAGGTCGAGGCCCTCGCCGGCCTTGCGCAGGCCGGCCGGCAAGAGGTTCACGAACAGGCGACCGCTGCCGAGGCCCAGCCCCGTTTCGATCAGCGCGCAGAGCAGTTTGCCGCGGCTCTCGCGGATGACCGGATCGGGCAGGCCCGAAAGCACGATTTCGGTGCGCGCTTTTTCCGTACCCGCGAAGCTGGCCTCCACGGTCACGAGTTCCGCGTGCACCCCGAACAGGGACATGCCCCTTGCCCTGGCGATTTCCACAGGCGAAGGACCACCGTCGCCCAGGGAGGTTTCCGGGAGACGGCACGCAGGCCGCTCGGACCTTCCGGTCGGGTAGCCTAGGGGTTGGAGGCAAACCGACCCTTGGACAGCTACTACCAGCCCGAAGACCTGAGCCGTTTCCCCGAGATCGCCGAGGATGCGCCCGAGTTGGGCAAGCGCTTCTTCGAGTGGTACGGCGCGGTCTTCGCCGAAGGCGCCCTGACCGCCCGCGAGAAATCCTTGATCGCCCTGGCCGTGGCCCACGCGGTGCAGTGCCCGTACTGCATTCAGGCGTACACCGAGGACAGCCTGCAAAAGGGCGCCGATCCCGCCCAGCAGATGGAAGCCGTGCATGTGGCGGCCGCCATCAAGGGCGGCGCGGCCCTGGTGCACGCGACCCAGATGCGCCGGCACGTCCAGGACCTTTCCCCCGAATGAGTTCCGCCGCAGAGGCCCGGTCCAGGCGCAGCCTCGCGGGGCGCGGGGAAGCCTTGGCCGACCCGCGCGCCCAGGTGCGGCTTTTGGAATTGCGCGCGCCAAAAACGCGTTTCTCCGAGGCCCTTCAGCGCTCCGGCTGCGATCCGCTCGTGGCCGGTCCGGTGGGCGTTTTGCAACTCAACTTGGGCAAACGCTGCAACCAGACCTGCAGCCACTGCCACGTGGATGCGGGCCCCGATCGCACCGAAAGCATGGGCGACGCGGTGATCGAACAAGCCCTTTTGGTGCTCGCCGCGGCGCGCATCCCGGTGCTCGACATCACCGGCGGAGCGCCCGAGCTGCACCCGCGTTTCCGCGAACTCGTGGAGCGCGGCCGGGCCGCCGGAGCGAGTGTGATGGATCGCTGCAATCTGACGGTGCTCGGCACGCCGGCCGGCGAAGGTTTGGCCGAGTTCCTGGCCGAACACCGCGTGGCGATCGCCGCCTCCTTGCCGCACCCGCGCGCGCTGCTCACCGACCGCCAGCGCGGCAGCGGTGTGTTCGAAGCCAGCCTGCGCGGTTTGGAACGGCTCAACGGGGTCGGCTACGGGCGCGGCGAGGGGCTCTTCCTGGCGCTCGTGGCGAACCCCGTCGGCCGTTTCCTGCCCGGCGATCAAGCGGGCCTCGAACGGGAGTGGCGGCGGGAGTTGACCGAACGGCTCGGGCTCCACTTCGACAGCCTGTGGGCCCTGGCGAACATGCCGATCGGCCGTTTTTTGCACGCCCTGGAGAGCGGGGGGCACACGACCCGCTACCTGGAGGACCTGGCCCGGGCCTTCAACCCCGCGGCGTCGGCGGGGCTGATGTGCCGCTCCACACTCTCGGTGTCCCACGACGGCACGCTCCACGACTGCGACTTCAACCAGATGCTCGGCCTGGGGCTCGCCGCCGGCTCGCCGCGCACGATCTTCGATCTGGACCCCGTGGCGCTGCGGCCGAACGAGTCGCCACCGGGTCTGGCGGGCCGTGCCATCGCGACGGGGCCCCACTGCTTCGGTTGCACCGCCGGCGCCGGATCCTCCTGCGGGGGGCAACTGGACACGTGAGACGCCAGCGTGAGCCGGGCAAGGAAAGCAGCGGCTGGCATGTGCGCCGCCGGCTCGCCCTGGGCGTGCTGACGGCCGTGCCCTTGGCGATCACGTTTTTCATCATCAAATTCCTCTTCGATCTCTTGGCGCGCGTGGGCCGGCCCCTGGCGGAGGCCGCGGCGAAGGCGGTGCGATCGGAGTCCGCGTTCCTCGCTGCGCTGCTCGAAAGCGATCTTTTGCTCTCCTTGCTCGGCGTCGTGATCGTGCTCGCCATGCTCTACGGATTGGGCGTGGCCGCGGGATTCGTGGTCGGGCGCAAGTTGCTCGACGCCATCGACCGGCTGATGAAACGCATCCCCGTGATCCAAACGGTGTACGGGGCGATCAAACAACTGGTCGACGTGTTGCAGGAGCGCCCCTCGGGGGTTGATCGGGTCGTGCTGATCGAGTTCCCGACGCCCGAGATGAAAACCGTCGGGCTGGTGACACGCACCATGCGCGACGAAGCCACCGGCCGCGAGTTGGCCGCGGTCTACGTGCCGACGACCCCCAACCCGACCTCGGGGTACCTGGAGATCGTGCCGGTCGAACGCATCGTCTCCACGGACTGGACCGTGGACGAGGCCATGCGTTTCATCGTTTCGGGCGGTGCGGTCGGCCCGGACACGATGCCCTACTCCCAGAGCACGGCTCCGCCGCCCGGCGAAGGGCCCGCGCTGGCGGAGGGCGACCCGGCGGCCAAGCCCTGATTTTCTCCGGCGACGGACTTCGGCCGGGCCCCGCGCGGGACCGAAAGGGGGCCCATGGGGACGATGGAGCGGCGCTGGCAGCTCGTCGCGGCCGGATTGGCGCTGTGCGTGGGCATGGCGGTGGTCCTCCTGCCGCGCGCGCCTAAGGAAGAGGTCGAGCGAGCCCTGCTCCCGAAGCGCTCCGGCGTTTCCGACGCGCCAGCCGCCGCGAAGCTCGCGGCAGCACCCGCGGATCGACAGCCCGAGGGTCCGCTCCCCGGGTCCGATCCGGCCGCGGCGCCCGCGGAAGAGAGCGAGGCCGAGCCGCCGGCAGCGCAGTTGCCGCCGCCCCAGGCCGAATGGGAGCCTGCGGTTGTTGCCGCTCGGGAGGGGCCTCGGCTCGCCCCGCGCCCGCCCGCCGAAGGGCTACTGCGCGCCCACTACCGCCAGACACACGCCGGCGAGGCGGCGCCCGAGCGCTTCGACGCCACGGCCGTGGCCGAACCCGGGGAGGAACTGCCCTTGCGGCTCCTGACCGCGGCGGATGGGCAGCGACCGCCTTTGCGGCGGCTCGAAGGTTGGGTGGAGGAACACCTGGAAGGCGGGGTGCGCCTGCGCGGTTGGTTCGAATCGCCGGCCGGTGTCGAGCGCGTGGATCTGCCCCTGGGGGGACGCTGGGTGCGCGTGCGGGTGGAGCCGGCCGGGGAGGAAATCGAACTGCTCCTGGAGTCTGTTCCGCGCCCCGGTTGGCGCCCGCCGCGCTGGTCGGCGGCGAGGCTCGATGCGGAGCACGAGGGCGAACTGGACCTGTGGGTTCCGGCCCAGGCGGCGGCGCTGGTGGGAGTGGCGCCGGACGGACGGGGTGTGCGCGCGCCGCTGGTGGGGGGCGAGCAGAACCTCGTGCTGCGTTTGCCCCATCCCCGCTGAACGGGGCGGGCCAACAGCTTTACTCGGGAACGCCCGGCCGCAGCGAGAGCACCGCGTTTTGGTAGCGCGGATCGTCGGTCACTTCGCGGCCGAGCCACGCGGGGCGCGGTACTGCATCCGCTTCGGATTCGAGTTCGAGTTCGGCCAGCACAAGGCCCGCGTGGGAGCCCTCGAACACGTCCACCTCGAAGTCCCGCCCGTCGCCGGTGGGCACGCGCCAGCGCTGTTTTTCGACCACGAGCGGCGGGCAAAGCGCGAGCAGCGCGTCGGCGTCGGCGCGCGCGAGGGGAAGCTCCACCTCGACCCGCGACGCGCCGCTGGGCGCGCCCTTGATCGTCAACGTGCCGCGCGCTTCCCCCCCGGCCAGGGGCTCTTCCAATCGCACGCGCACGCTGCGTTCGCGCGTGCGCACCAGATAGCCTTGGCGCATACGCGTGGCACGCGCCGCATCCGCCCGGGCGCGCCACTCGTCTCCGATCACCAGGAACTTGCGTTCGATTTCGATGCCCACGTCGAGTTCACTCCCGGGTGCGGCGTTGCAGACGTTCCCCGGGTTCCCACATGCCGCGGCCCAGCCAAGCTCCGCCGTCGATCGTCAAGCACTCGCCGTTGACGTAGGCCGAGGCGGGGGAGAGCAGCCACAAAACCTGGGCCGCCACCTCGCGTGTGTGCGCGAAGCGCCCGAGGGGAATGCCGGCTTCGATGCGCGCGCGCACGGTTTCGTCGGGCCACAGGTTCGAGCGCGCGCCCTCCGATTCGAAGGGCCCCGGCGCCACGGCGTTGACGCGCACGCCGCGCGCGCCCCACTCCGCCGCCAAGGTGCGTGTCATGGCGAGCACCCCGGCCTTGGCGCTGGCGGAATGCACCACGCCGGGCATGCCGGTCCAGGCGTAGGTGGCGAGCACGTTGACGATGTGCCCCTCGCCGCGCGCCAACATGCGCCGGCCGAATTCGCGGCTGGCGTAGAACGTGCCGTCCAGGGCGATGCCGAGCACGGCGCGCCAGGCGCGGCTCGACATGCGTTCGGCCGGGCACACGAAGTTGCCGGCCGCGTTGTTGATCAGAAAATCGACGGCGCCGTGTTCGGCTTCGAGCGTGCGGGCCAATTCGGCCACGCGCTCCGGCTCGCGCACGTCCAAGGGGCGGCCCTCGGCGCGCCAGCCGCGCTCGGCGGCCTCGGCGAGGAACTCGCCGTGGTGTTCGACCGAACGCGAGGCGATCACGACCGTGGCGCCGAGCTCCGCCAGGCCCCGGCTGATCTCCAGGCCCAGCCCGGTGCCGCCGCCGGTCACCAGGGCCGTGCGGCCGGCGAAGGTGCGCGGCGGCAGCCAGCGGGCCGCCCCGGACACGGGTTCGGGTCCACCCGGCGTCGCGCCGGCCTCGGGGAGCACCGCATCGTCCATCCGGGCCAGGGTAGCGCCCGGGCCCGCTTCGACTGCTACCCTGTGCACGCGCCCGCGCGCGCCCCCGCGAACCCGCGCCGGGACCGCGCGCCGAGCGCCACCCCCTCCCCCCTGACGCGCAGATGATCGTCCTCGAAAGCTACCTTTCCGGCCGCTGGGCCCCGGGCAACGGCGCCCCGGAAATCCTGGTCAACCCGTTCACCGAGGACCCCATCGCCCAGGTCAGCTCGGAGGGCCTCGATCTGGAGGCGGCCGTGCGTTTTGCCCGCGAGGTGGGCGGACCGGCCCTCGCCGCGCTGACCTTCGGCGCGCGCGCCGCCCTGCTCAAGGCGCTCGCGGCGGCGATCCACGAACGGCGCGAGGAACTGATCGAAATTTCGGTCCAAAACGGCGGCTGCACCCGCGGCGACGCCAAGTTCGACATCGACGGGGCCACCGGCACCCTGGCCGCCTACGCCGCCTGGGGCGCCAAACTCGGCGATCGGCGATTCCTCAGCGACGGCGACGGCGTGCAACTCGGCCGCACGGCGCGTTACTGGGGCCAACACGTGCTCGTGCCGCGCCCGGGTGTCGCCGTGCACATCAACGCCTTCAACTTCCCGGCCTGGGGCATGTGCGAAAAACTCGCCTGCTCGCTGCTGGCGGGTGTGCCGGCGATCGAAAAGGCCGGATCTCCGACGGCTTTGGTGGCGGAGCGCACCGCGCGCGCGATCGTCGAGTCCGGTGTGTTGCCCGAGGGCGCCTTCCAGTTCCTGGCCGGTTCGGCGCGCGACCTGCTCGACCACCTGGGTCCCCAGGACGCCTTGGCCTTCACCGGGTCCGCGCGCACGGGCGCATTGCTGCGCTCCCACGCCGGGCTGATCGAGCGCAACGTGCGCGTGAACATCGAGGCGGATTCCCTCAACGGCGCCGTGCTCGCCCCGGACGCGGACTCGGGTTCGGATGCCTACGACGAGTTCCTCTCGAACATCGTCACGGACATGACCCAAAAGGCCGGCCAGAAGTGCACCGCCGTGCGGCGCATCCTGGTGCCCGCGGAGCGTGTCGAAGAGGTGGTCGGACACCTCATCGAAGGCCTCAAGCGCGTGAAAGGCGGCGATCCGGCCAGTTCCGAAACGCGCCTCGGCACCCTGACCAGCGCCCACCAACTGCGCGAGGTGCGCGCCGGGATCGAGCGTCTGGCGGAGTTCGGGCATGTGCGCTGCGGCGGCGCGGACGCGGTCCGCGCGGTCGGTTTCGGCATCGAGCCCACCTTGATCGTGGCGATCAACCCCGAAGCGCCCGTGTTCCACGAACTCGAGGTCTTCGGGCCGGTGGCCAGCGTGTTGCCCTACTCGGGCGAAGCGGCCGAGGCCGTGCGCCTCTTGAACCTCGGCGGGGGCAGCCTGGTGGCCTCGCTCTATTCGAACGACGACACCTGGACCGAACAGGTTGTGCTCGGCATCGCGCCTTGGCACGGCCGGATTTGGATCGGCTCCGATCGGGTCAAGGGCCAGGCCACCTCGCCGGGATTGGTCTTGCCCCAGACGATCCACGGCGGTCCCGGAAGGGCCGGCGGCGGCCAGGAACTCGGCGGTTTGCGCGGCCTGGAGTTCTACCTGCAACGCGTTGCGATCCAGGGTTTCCAGGGTTTCGTCGCCAAGAAGTTCGGCGTCGAAGGCGGCAACGGGCGCGAGTGAACCGCCCGCCCGGCCGGCGGTGGTTCAGCCTCCGCCGGTTTCGGCTGTGCCGCCCGTGTCCGCTGCATCGCCCGTAGCTTCCGGCTGCGGCGACTCTTGGGCGGCGAGCCAGCGCTCCCACCAGTTTTCCCAGGACCGCCGGCCGCTGCCGGGATCTTCGCCCGTCAGGCGCATCAACGAGCGGCGCAGCACTCGCTGCTCCTCGGCGCGGGTCACACTCGTGCCGAGCACCGCGACTTCCAGGGACACGCCATCCTGCACCACGGCGATGCGCGGGCGCGCGATTTGGGCGCCCTGGGCCACTTGGACCTCGAAGTCGCCCACGTAGGCGGTTTGGTTGCCGATAAAAAGCGCGGCGCGTCGCGGCGGAGGCGCGCCGCCGCTGCGCATCAGGGCGCTCGCCAGGGCGGGCACGGCACCGGCGTGTCCCATGTGTCCGAGGGCGGAAGCGGCGCGCATGGAAAGCTCTGGATGGTCGCCTTCGAGCACACGCACCAAGGGCCCGAGCCACGTGCCATCGCCCGCCCCTTCGAGGGCCAAGGCGGCGGCGTCACGCACTCCGGCCGAACTGTCCAGCAGGCTCGCCAGCGCCAACGGCCGAAGGGCCGCGCCGGGCCGCAGACCCCACTCGGCGGCGGCGCCTTCGACCGACGCCGCCAGGGCCCGGCGGCGCGAGTCGTTTTCCGTCAGGCCGCGGCCGGCGCGTTCGAGCAACCACTCGCGGGC
>JBJHAV010000190.1:0-7750 GCA_050480685.1 Planctomycetaceae bacterium
GGGTGGTAAAGATCCACACGGCTTCCGGGGCCGCCGTGAACTTGAAGAACAGGGTCTGGGCCAGAATCGCCGCAGCGATCAGTTGAGCGACCCAGGAAATGCGGGTTTGCGCGGAGGACATGACGGACTCGTGGACTGGGTATCGGATGGCACGGGGGCAACGGCTGCTCCCTCCTGCGATACGGAAGCCCTCCAGCCCTGTGACCTTCTGTTACCGGACCTGCTGTTACCGGACCTCCGGTTGCCGAAACCGGACGGTTTCCGCGGCCGGGCTCAGCGCAGTTGCAGCACGTGCAGTAGCTCATCGGTGCGCCGCCCGCGCAGGTCGAGCGTCTCGCGGACGGAGCGGCCTTTTGGGTCCGTCGCTTCGATGGTGAGCACTTCGAGGGGCGCTCGGAAGTGGCGTGACGCCGGGCGGTCGGGTTCGCCTTGCAGCGTTTCGCGCAGGATGAGTCCGCCGGAGGCGTCGAGGATCCGAAGCTCGATCGGGCCGAGTGCCGGTGTCTCGCGCTCCTCGAGGAACACCAAAGCGAGCGGAATGCCGGGCTGCAGCGTGAGTTCGCGTTCGAGCGTTTCGCCCGCGCGCAACTCGAACTCGAGCCGGATGTCCGCGCGGTCCTCGTGTTGGACGAGCACCCGATACGCGCCCGGCGCCAGGGATCCCGAGCGCCAGGTGCGACCCACGAGGGTGCCCCAGCGGTGACGATCGTGCGCGTCCTCCAGGGTCACGTGCGGCGCGATCGTCGCCCCGTAGGCGTCGGCGAGATGCAGCGTGATTCCGGCGGCGGCCACCAGTTCGAGGGGCCCCAGGTCCAAACTCTGACCTTGGACGAGTTCGATCCCCCCGCGCTCGAGGGGCGCGCAGCCGGGGGCCTCGATCGTGAGCCAAAACACCCCGGCGGGTAGCTCGGCGAGCTCAAACGCGCCCGGTTGGAGCGGCTGCTCCGCTTCGAGGATCCGCCCGAACTCCCGATGCCGGAGCAAGAACAGGGCCCGCTCGGGCGCCGGGTGCACCGCGGCGCCAAGGGTGCCCAGGATCCGGGCCGTGGGCTCCTGGGCGGGATCGACGGCGAGCAGCACGTCGCGCACGCCGACCTCCACCGGCTCGATCCAGGCCACCGGCGCCCGCGGAGCTGCGCGACGGCCGGCGCGCAGGTTCTCGTCCGGGGGCAAAAGCTCGAGCCGCACGGCTCCGCCGGCGGGAAAGCTCAGCTCGAAGCGACCCGCCGCGTCGGTGAAGGCCGCGCGCGGCGGCGGGCCGAGGTGGACGAGCGGCTTGGCGACGACGGTCCAGCCCGGGAGTCCCTGACCCGCGGCGTCGACGGCCCGACCCGCGATCATCGGCGCATCGTCGAGGGCGAAACTCCATTCGTAGGTTCGGCCGGAACGGGCGTCCAGGGTGTGGCGCGCGTGGCTCGAGCGATCCGCGTCGTACGCGCTCAGCGCCAGTCGCCCGGAGGACAGCGGACCCAAGCGGAAGCGCCCTTCGGCGTCGGTCAGGGCGCGCGGCTCGTCGAAGGAAGAAGCCACGTCCTGCCCAACGACCCGATGACGGTGCACGCTCACGGAAACCCGGTCCAGGGGCGCCCCCAAACGATCCGTGGCGCGGCCCAGGACCCAAACCGGATCCTCCAGGGCCAGCTCGATCCAGCCCACCTCGTCCGGGCCGACCTGGACCGCGCCCGTGGCAGCGGCGAAACCATCCGCCAGGCAGGCGACCTCGACCCGACCCGGCGCCAGGCCATCGCCCGCGAAACGGCCCTGGGCATCGGTGCGCACTTCGATCGGCGGAGGAGGAGCCGCGGCGCCGCCGGGGCCGTAGGAGTCGAAGAAGTCCTGGGCACCCAGGCGCACCCGCGCACCGGCTACCGGGCGGCCAGCGGGATCGAGCAGGCGGCCTTCGATCCGCGCCCCCGGGCCGGGGAGGGTCAAGAGCACCTCGAGCGGGCTCGGAACTTCGCCGCGTTCGCGGCGCACCGTGTCGACCAGATGGCCGACGAACAGGACCTCCGTGGGCGCGTGGCCCGCGGCGCGGGCGCCGAAAAAACACTCCTCGCCGAGCTGGCGCAGCAGGAAAGAACCATCCGCGGCGCTGAGGCCGATGCCGGTGCCGCTGCTGCGGGTCATCCCGGTGCTAATCCACAGTTCGGCCCCCGCGACCGCTCGCCCGAGGCCGTCGACCACCCGTCCGGCGACGTCCCGCCCGGGAGGTAGGGTCAGGGTGTGGTGTGGGGTGAGCTTCGCCAGCAGGGCGTCGAGTTCACCCGGATCCGCAGGCGGCGCATCGATCGTGATTCGCGGCACCTGCGCTATGCCGTGGCCTCCCCGGTCGCCGTAGATGCCGTACTGACCCGGCTCGAGGCCGGTGAGCAAGATCTCTCCGCGCTCGTCCGCCGCCGCGGTCCGAAGCGGCGCGCCAGGGGCAAAGGGAATCGAGCGCACGATGGCCCCCGGAACCGGCTCCCCATCCGCGAACCGGACCGAGACTTGGAGGCGATCGAGGCGCAGGGCGTCGGATGGGGTGCTTTCCGTGGCCACGGGCCCGCGAGCGGATGCGGCCACCTCTGTTTCGCTCGCGGCAGCGAGGATCACAGTCGCTTCCCCCGCGTCGATCAGGCGCACGACCCCGTCGCCGCCCGCGGAAACGGAGTTAGGGGCCGGCTCGCGGTTCCAAATCCAGAGCGCGGTCGCCGCAAGGACCAGTCCAAGCATCCCGAGTTTTGTGGTCATCAGCAGCGCTCCCAGGGTGGTCGCAGTCGTGGCCGTCGTTGCCAGTGCGGTCGCGGGCGGGCCCGCGGCCTGGGCCAGGGCCAAAACCTCGGCCCGCAAAGCGGCCAGGCCGCGCGCTCCCACCCCACCGGGGACCGCGAGCCCGATCCCACCCGCCAGCCCGGCGGGCAGGGCACGCCGCAACAGTTCGAGCCCGCGGTGGAGCTGCACGCGCACGGTCCCCGGCGCACGCTCCAGGGCCTCGGCGATGGCCGCCGGTGCGTCCCCCGCCAGGTGCCGCTCCAGAACACCCCGGTAGAGCTCCGGCATTCGCGCCAGGGCCGCATGCACGAACGCCGCCTGCTCGTCCCCCGCCGCCCCCAGGGACGCGTCCAGTGCAGCCTCCCGTTGCTCCTGCTCCGCCGCGAACCACCCGCCATCCGCCCGCCGCGCCGCCCGCCGCCGGGCCTGGCGGGCCTCGAGGGTCAGGATGCCGACCATCCAGGCCCGCGCCGGCCGCTTCCCGTCGTAGCGCTCGGGGTGCTCGAGCAGGGCCAGGAAGGTCGCCTGCACCAGATCCTCGGCCTCCGCCGCATCCGGGGCCAGGTGCCGCGCCACCCGCAGCAATTCGGGCGCACAAACATCAAAGAGCCGCCCCAGAGCCCGGGGGTCCCCCGTGTCCCGGTAGCGCATCAACCATTGATCGGGTCCGCGGTCAGCCATCCCTCGGGAAGCACTCTGCACCAGGATCGCCAACGTTACGGCCCACGCACCCAAATCCGCTCCGGTTGCCGGAATCGGTCCGGGCTCGGCAGCAACGGCGGGGTCAACGGGGGGAGAGGCCCAGGGAGCGCTTGAACTCTTCGAGGGGGCGGTGTGCGCCTTCGAAGCGGTCGGCGTGGGTGGGGCCGTTTTCGAGTTTGAGTACGCCGCGTGGGCAGACGGAGGCGCAGACGCCGCAGCCGACGCAGGAGGCGCGCACGATGTTTTTGCCGGCTTGGGCGTAGTGCTTCACGTCGATACCCATTTCGCAGTAGGTCGAGCAGTTGCCGCAGCTCATGCACTGCCCGCCGTTCGTGGTGATGCGGAAGCGCGAGAAGAAGCGCTGGATGATTCCCAGGATCGCGGCCTGGGGGCATCCGAAGCGGCACCAGACCCGCGAGCCCATCAACGGGTAGAAGCCGACGCCGATCACGCCGGAGAAAATCGCCCCGATCAGGAAGCCGTAGGCCTTGGCGAAGGGGCTCGACCAAGCGCCGAGCAACTGGCCCTCGCGGGCGGAGTTGATCCAGAGCACGGCGGTCACCAGGGTGATGAACACCAGCACGCCGTGCACCATCCAGCGTTCGACCTTCCAGGCGCCGGTGGACTTGTCGGAGAGTTGCCGCCAGGGGTCGCCCAGGGTTTCGGCCAAACCCGCGCAGCCGCAGACCCAGGAGCAGTACCAGCGCTTGCCCCAGTAGTAGGTCAGCACCGGAACCGCCACGAAGGAGATGGCCACGGTCCAAAAGAGCATGAACTGGGTCAGAGCGCCCTGTTCGGCCAAACGCCCCACGTCCGCGGGGAACAGGTACTCCGGCTTCAGGGGCCAAAAGTAGCTGAAGTAGAACTCGGGCTGTTGGAAGGCGCGCAGGATCTGGGGCAAAAGGAACGCCAGCACCAGTTGCACCGCCATCAACACCAGGGTGCGCAGGGTGTGGTGGCGGCTGTGGCGGTACTTGAGCAGCATGCGCACGCCGAAGACCAACACGGCCATGGTGTAGAGAAAGCCGTAGAGGAACCAGCGATCCGCGGGCGCTCCCGCCAAAAGCCCGGCCAGGGGATCGAGCAGGCGCGTGGCGCTTTCCAAAAGCGCCGGCATGCCGTAGCCCATCAGGTCGTCGTAGAAATAGAGCACGACGTAGAAGCCGGTCAGGCCGATTCCGAGCACCCAACCGATCAAGCCGCGGTTCTGCACACTGCGGAAAAACGTACCGCCTTGACGAATGCCGGCGGGTGTGCGGTGGAACCGGACCCACCAAACAAGCGCCGCTCCGGCGGAGAGCGAACCGAAGCTGGCGAGCAGCGCCCCATAGCCGCCCAGGCCGAAGGCCGATCGCACGGCCTCTCCCCCCACCAGCAGGAGCACGAGCGCAAGCGCACCCAAGCCGACCATCAACGCCCCCAAACGCTCTCCCAGGGGCACGGGCGGCGCCGGGGCGGCCGGCGGCTCCGGAAAGCCGAGGGCCTCCTCGTCGTGATCCCAGGCCAATGTGCGCTCGTCGATCACTTCATGCCCCCCGCCAAGGCCGCAGCGACCTGCCCGTCGAAGCGCGGCGTGAACTCAGAGTCGAAGTCGCACTCGGAGAGGTGCGCGAGCACGTAGTCGAGCTCGCGCCCTTCGGCCAACCAACGCTCGCAGACTTGGTGGCGCCGGCGGGTGCCCATGAAGTTGAAGCCGACCACCCGCCGCCCTGCAAGGGCGATGCGCATGCCTGCCCGGCCGCTCGGGTGTTGCCACCAAAGGCTCTCTTGCCCATCGGACGGCACCGAGCCGTAGGTCTGGTATTCGAGGTCCAAAAACTTGGCCGAGTTGAACCAGATGCCCGGATCGTAGTTCACCACTTCGCCCGCCATGGATTCGGCGGCGGCGCGGCCCTGGAAGCGCCCCGTGTACCAAACCTGCTGCACCAACCCGCGCTTCGCGTCGGAATCGCGGATCTCGGCGCAATCCCCCGCCGCCCAGATGTGCTCCACGGGCGTGCGCAGGCTTCGATCGACGATCACCCCGCGGTCGAAGGGCAGATCCGTCTCCCGCACCAAATCGAGATTGGGGCTGACCCCCGCCGTCAGGCCCACCACTTGGGCGGCCAAGCGTTCGCCCGAGCGGGTGCGCACCGCCGCGGCGCGCCCTCGCCCGTCATCCTCGATCAGCTCCAACTCCGCCCCAAGGCGCAGGCCGATCCCGTGGCGCTCGATCTCGGCTTCGACCATGCGCGCCTCTTCCGCCGGCAAAACGTTGCCCCAATAGCGCGCTTCGCGCACCAGGAGGGTGACCCGGAGGTGGCGGGCATGCAGCATCTCCGCCAGTTCGATGCCGATCAGGCCCCCACCGACCACAACCGCCTCGCGGGCGGCGCGGCAGTTTTGATCCAAGAGCGCCAGGTCCTGCAGGCCGTAGAGGCCCTGCACACCGCCCAGGTCCTGGCCGGGCCAATCGAAGCGGTTGGGCTTCGAGCCGACCGCGAGCAGCAAACGGTCGTAGGAACGCTCCCCGCCCCGGTGCAGGCGCACGCGTTTCCCGGCTGTGTCGAGGGCCACGGCCCAGTCGCGCACCAGTTCGATGCGCTTCTTGGCCCACATGGAATCCTCATGGAGCTTGGTCGCCCGGTAGGGCATGTCCCCCATGAAGATGTACATCAGCGCCGGGCGCGAGTACGGATAGGTGGACTCGCCGGAGACCATTGCGATCTCCCAATCGGGGCGCAGCTCGCGCAGGCGCAGGGCCGCCGAAACGCCGGCGATTCCGTTGCCGAGGATCAGAACGCGCATGGAGGGAGCTTACGCACCCGAAGCCGCCCTGTGACCGCGCGGCTCAAGCTCAGAGGATGCCCGGCGCGAGTACGACCACCGCGGTGGGAGCGGTGAATTGGGGCTCGCCGCCGTCCGCGGGCAAAACCAAGCCCTGGAAGAAGGCCCGCAGGGCCTGGGCTCCCGGGGGCACGGCGGCCTGGGTCCCGAAGTCGAACTGCTGCCAGCCGTTGGCCGGCAGGGTCAAGAATGCGACCGGCACGGGATCGCCAAGCGCCAGGAGCCCGAGGACTCCGGGCACGGCCAGGGCGGAAGGCGCGCCGGAGGCGGCGAGCAGCACCAGGTCGCCCGGCTGCCCTTCGATCCTCAAGGAGGCCCCTTGGCCCTGGGTTTTGGAGGTGAACGAGTGCAGGTAACGCGGTGTGCCACTGAGATCGGACACGTCTCCATCGGTCACGACCAGGGGCGCTCCATCGGCACCGGCGGCGCAAAAACCTCCGGCCTGCGGCCCGCCTGCTCCGCCGGCGATCGGCGTGGCACGAGCGACCAACAAAGCGCCTCCGTCCACGAGCAGACCCGCGCCGCCGGGCTGCGGCGCCAGACAATCGCCGGAGGGCAAGGGCGCGCCCTTCCCACCCGGTCCGCCCGAAACTTCGGTGCCGTCCAGCCACATGGTTCCGCCTTCCAGGGCCAATCCAAATCCGCCCGGCCGCGGCTGGAAGGTGAACTCGCCCAGGGTGAAGCCGTCACTGCCCGGCCCGCCGCGCACCCATCCCCCTTGCAGCGCCACGTGGGAGTTCGCGAAACGCGCACCCGAAAAAGCGAACTGCCCGAGGCCGCCGTTGCCGCCGGGGCCGATGCGGCAATGGCTGAGGAGCACCTGCTCGCTGTCGATTACTTCGAGCATGGCCCGCTCGCCCGGAACGAAGGACTCCCAGGAAAAGCCCTCGATCTCCAAACGTTCGAGGGCCACCGTGCCGCGGTTGTTCGCGACCTTCACCACCGCCTGATCCACCGAGGTGCCGACAAAACGCATGCTGCGCAGCACAACACTTTGCTCGGGCCCCAGGTCGGAGATCGCCATGCGTCCCTGGACGCCGGGGAAGATGCTGATCGAGCCGCCCAGCAGGAACGGATCGCCGACGATCGTCAGGCTCTTGCCGATCACCCGGAAGCCCGCGTAGTCCGGCCCGGCTCCCGCGCGCACGACGATCACATCGCCCTCGGCCGCGGCGTCGACCGCCGGCTGGATCTGGGTGAAGTCCCCGCCGCCCGAGACGGTTTTGGTCACCTTCCAGACCTGCTGCGCGGAGGCCGCCGGAGCCGTGAAAGCGAAGCCGCCCAGGAGCAGCATCCCGAGCAGACCCACCCGGCCGGCCACGCGGAGGAAACGCCCCTGGGGCGAGCGCTGCGGGGAGAGGATCGAAGAGCCAGGGGACGGCGGCGCGGGTGCGTGCACGGCAGCTCCGGGAGGAGGTTGGGGAGGCCTGGGAGCGGATCGGACTCCGCTCGCCCGGTTCACCCTAAGCCG
>JBJHAV010000191.1:0-7749 GCA_050480685.1 Planctomycetaceae bacterium
TTTTGTCATTCCGCCGACCTGTGCTGGGCCCGCCCCCCTCCCGGGCGCGCACGGGCGCCCGGCGGGCCCCCCCCCTGTCCCAGGCCTCGGATCCCCCCCACCCCACTGAAAACGGGGCCCTATCGGCTCCCTGGGTCCCCACACGGCCGCCGGCGCACCGCCCGGGAGGGGCGGCGCGCCGGCGCACGATCCGTTCCAGGCAATCCACTGGGCCCCCGGCCGAGGAGGCCGCGGGCAGCGCGCAGGCGGGCGCGCGGAACCCGTAGGGCCCGCGCTACCGCCCCGGCATCAACGGCCGGCCTGGGAGGGATTGACGACGATTTCGACGCGGCGATTGCGCGCCTTGTTGGCCGCCGTGTCGTTCGGCGCCACGGGCAGGTACTCGCCGAAACCCGCCACGATGAACTGGGAATCGGGCATGCTCGCGCTCTCGACCATGTAGCGCAGCACGCTCATGGCGCGGGCGATCGACAGGTCGCGGTTGGACTTGAAGGGCGAGCGGCGGATCGGATCGCTGTCCGTGTGGCCCTCGATCCAGTAAATGGCGTTCGGGTACTCGCTGCGCAGGCGGTTGGCGACGGCGCGCACCGCGTTGCGGCCCCCGGCGGAGAGTTCGGCCTGGCCGGAAGCGAAGGTGATCTCGCTGGGGATCGAGAACACGAGCGAACTGCCGCGGCGTTCGATGCTGACACCGAGTTGGGTCAGCTCGTCATAGGCGGGCTGGGAGAGGTTGCGCAGCTCGTCGAGCTGGGTGCCGGCGGCCTGCAACTGGGCTTCGTAGGAGCCCAACTGGCGCTCGAGCTCGACCTTGTCGCGCTTCAGGCGCGTGCGCTCCTCCTTCAGGGAAAGGTTCTCCGCCTCCAGGCTGCGGACGACGTTGGGGGAGGCGCAGCCGGCGTAGACGGGCAGCGCGAGCACGAGCGCGGCAAGGCCGAGGCGGGTGGTCCGGGACATCATGGCGGATGGACTGGGGGGATTGGGCCGGGGGCGGCCCGAGGGAGGCCCGAGGAGGGGCAGGAAGGTGTCGGGGAAGGGCACCCTAGGGCCCCTGGGGGCCCATCGGTTCCGCCGCGAAAGGCGCGGCCTGACGCCGCCTTCACCTGGGCTCATGTTCCGGGCTCGAGTACCGGATTCCAAATCCTGAGCCCCCTGAGGCCCCGGACTCATTCCCAACCCTGGGTCCGGCGCAGCCACTGCAGCAGCGGTTCCCAAAAAAGCAGGCAAGCCGCGATTCCCATGGCCAGGTAAGGCCCAAAGGGCAGGTAGCGGGCGGCGATGCGGCCCACGACCAGGGCTCGACCGAGGGGGCGCCTGCCTCCCCTCACCCGGGCGCGTCGCCGCACGAAGCAGGTGAAGCGCACGAGATTCAGCGCCCCCGCCACCGAAGCCGCCAGGGATCCGAGCAGGAGCGCGAGCAACGCCCCCCCGCCGCCGATGAACCCGCCGGCCGCGGCGAGCAACTTCACATCGCCAAGGCCCATGGCTTCGCGCCCGAAGGCGCGTTTGCCCACCCATCCGATGGCGAGCAGCACCCCCCCTCCCACCGCGATACCGAGCAGGGAGGACGCCAGGGCGCCGGCCCGGGAAACCGGCTCCCCCGCCTCCCAACCCAGGGTAAGGGCCTGGGCGACCGGCGAGGCCGAGTGCAGGCTCGGCACCGCCAGGGAGAGGAAGGGGGCGACCGCGATGCCGCCGATCGAAACCTCGTCGGGGATTTCGAAGCGCTCGAAATCGACGGCGGTCGCGAGCACCAGGCCGCTGATCACGAGCAGGTGCACGGCGACCAGGGGCCAGGGCGCGTCGCGCCCGATCCAGACCACCAGCACCCAAGCGAGCGCTGTGGCCAGTTCGATCGCCGGATAACGCCAGGGCACGGCCACGTCGCAGCCCCGGCAGCGCCCCCGCTGCCAAACCCAAGAGAGCACGGGCAGGTTTTCGAACCAGGCGAGTTGTTTCCGGCAACTCGGACAGAAGGAGCGAGCCGGCCGCATCAGGCTCAAACCCTCCGGCAAGCGGTAGGCCGCCGCCCCGAGGAAGGAGCCCACCGCCAGCCCGAAGACCGCCGTCACGAAGAGCGCTCCCGCGAAGGGCAGCTCCGTGCGGCCGAACAGCTCCGCCAGGCTCAACGGTCGCTCCCCGTGCGCGCCGGCGGCTGCCAACGCCATTCGATCCGATCGAGGAAGGGCGGGTCCCAGGGCTCTCCGGCGGCGCCGGCCGGCACTTCCAACTCCGCCGCGAAGCGGGCCACGGGTGCATCCTCCAGCAGTGCCGCGTCGTCCACCGGTCCGATGCTTTCCAGCTCGCGGCGCGGACCGAGACGCTCGCCGAGGAAACGAACGCTCCAGCGCCCCGCGCCCGCGTGCGCGATCACCTGGGCGGACTGCCAGCGGCCGACCCCACCCGCGGGGCGCACGGGAAGCGAAACGGCTCCCACCCTCAGACTCTGCCGCAGGGGATTGGTGCGGGGTTCGTCGATCGCAAAGGGCAGGGGCTTCGAGGCGGGCAGCACACGCGGGCCTCCCCCCGGATGCGAGAGGTGCACCTCACTGCCGGTGACGCTGCCCTCCAACCGCACCCAACCGCCGGCCACCAGGACGACCGGTCCATCGGAACGCAGTTCTCCGCGCACGGTGAGATCGCCGCCTGCCACGAGCACGGTCCAAGCTTCGTCCCGCTCGGCCGCCCAGGCCAACCAGGAGCTGAGATCGTCCCCCTCGCGGTACTCGATGGACGCCAGTTCGGGCGTCCGTCCGGCTCGTCCCAGTCGCTCGAGCCAAACGAGCGGCGCTTCGCCCTCGCGCCAGGTGAAGGGCATGCCTTGGGTGCGTCGCTCCAGGGTGCCGTCGATGTGCATCGCTCCCTGGGCGCGAATCAGCACGAGCCCCCGCTCCGGCAAGAGCACCCGGGCGTCCGCGGGCAGCTCCAGGTGCGTCGCCGAGAGCCCGCTGCTCTGCTCGGGCCACTGCTCCAAGCGCACCCTGCCGTCGCGCCCGTCCCCCGCCGCCCGGGGCCAGCGCACACGCAGGCGCCCATCCCCCCAATGGGCCGTGCCGTCCCACTCGGGTCGGCCCTCGGGGGAACGCCCACTCGCCCCCAGGAAGTCCTCGGACAGCGAAGCACGCGCTTCGGCGGATCCGCGGGGCTGCACGCGGATCTCCGCGCCGGGTCCGACCAAGTGGGCCCAGGCACCGGCCACCCGCACGCCCCCGAAGTCCTCCAGCCGCGCCCCGCGCGGATCGATCCAGAGCCGATAGTTTCCCGGCAAAAGGGAACGCACCTCCCCCCGGCGTTCCGGGTCGATGGCACGCAGTTCGAGCAGGGCCTGGTGGGGATCGTTGCGCACGAGCCTCACCCGCAGGGGCACTCGCACGAGCGCCCCGAGCCCCGACTCGCTTTCCCCAGCGGCGGCGATCCGCCGCAACTCGAAGTCGTCCGCGTGGATCGTCGTCGGGTCCAAGGGACCCTCGCGACGCAAGAGGATCGGCTCATCCGTGGCCAAATCGGCCCGGAGCAATTCCAGAGGCGCGCTGCGCCCCGGACTCGGATCCTCGAACAGACGGCGTCCCTCCCCGGCGCGCACGGTTTGGAACCAGGAACGGCGCGTTGCCCCCAGCGGAGCCCCGCCGCGGGCCCGCACCCCATCTAGGCGCGGGAAACCGATCAGGGTGACCTGGTAGGTGGTGCCCGGGCGAAAGCTGCCGTCGGAGAGATCCGTCGAGAGCGGGGCCCGGGGAACAAAACGCAGGCGCGCACCCTCGACCTCCAGGCGGCCCTCGACCGCTTCCCCGCGCTCGTCGCGCACGCGCACCGACTCGACCGTGATGGAGGTCCGGTCGATCTCCTCGGAGAAGTGCCAGAGCAGGGTTTCGTTGAGCAGGACCCCCCGCTGGGACTCCTGCTGGAAACCCAGCAGCAGGAGGGGCCGGGGCGGTGCCGGTGCCGGCTGGCAGGACACCACCCAGCAGAGGAGCCAGCAGACGAACGCACCTAGGCCGCCACAGGGCACCTTCCCCGTGCTTCCGGTGCCGCCGCGACGCTCCCCCATGGTTCCCATTCGACCATGGGAGCGCGCGGCCCCATCGGGCTCAAGCCCCAGGTCGATCGGCCGCTCCGCCGGGTGGATCCCCGGCGGAGCCCGTTCCGGTCAGAACAGCAGCGGCACGCGCAGGAAGCGCAATTGGGGCCTCGGCGCATTCGCGTCGAGGGTGCCCAGGTTGAACTCGACCTCGAAGCGAACGAAGTCGATCTCGCTGCTGGCGTCGTTGATACCCGAGATGTTCGGGGTCCAATCGACCACCGGGTCGAGCACGTCGGGCGTGCCCTGGGTCGTGGCGCCCAGACCCTGGAAGCGGACGGCGATGCTGGAGCCCGTCGGCATGGTGTCGAAGGTGTTGCCGGTGCGCACCCGGAAGAAACGCGGCACCAGCTCGTAGGTCAGGCCGATCCCGGTGAAGTTGGGGTTGATGACCGTGATGCCGGTGTCGGCCCGCAGCACGAGGGTCAAAAGCCGCGAGTCCGCGTCGTAAGCGGCCGACTCCACGTTGAGGTTTTGGCTGGCCGGCCCTTCCTCCAACCGCACCCGGAACTCGCGCAAGAGGCGCGTGTTGCGCAGGTAGATGTCGTCGAGGATCGGGACGTTCGGGTCCTCACTGACCAGGGCGGAGGCATCGACCACGATCGTGCGGGCCGGGGCATTCAGTTCCAGCACCCCACCCGAGAGGATGGCGGGCAGATTCTCGACCGCCGCTCCGATGGTCTTCACCTCACCGGCCTTGTCCGGGTCCTCCGCCGTGGTGAAGGTGCCTCCGAAGAAGAAGCGCGGATCGGCCTGGGAGCCGGGGTTCTGGGCGGCACCGCCCAAGGGAATGGCCACCGAACGCGCGCGCGAACGGGAGCCGAAGGTCAGAGCCAAAACGTAGGGCTGCGGGTCGGAACTGTTGTTGAGAGTCGTCTGGTTCGATCCGTTCGCTCCACCGGGGAGCAGGATGTCTTCCGCCGACTCCACGTGAAGTTGCACGACACCGACACCGCCACGCCCGCCCTGGTTGGGGATACCGCCAGAGCCTTGGGCAGCCGGGTTTCCCCCGCGAGCGTCGAGCACCTTGGGGCCCAACAGGTGGATTTGCTGACCACTCTCCAGGATCAGGTGACCGCCGGAGCCTGCACCCGAGCCTCCGCCGATGGAGTTGTTCGATGAGGTGTGCTCCCCGAGGGCGCCGTTGCCGCCGCGCACGGAGACACCCCCCTGGGGGCCCACGATGATGTCCCCGAGGGCGACGATGCGAACACTGCCGCCGCCGCCGCCGGCACCGCCGCCCTTTTGCTCCTGGCCGTTGTTGAAGAGCCAGGGGTTGGCCGGGAATTGGGCCGCATTCACGGAATCACCACCCCCACCGCCACCGGAGCCGGCCCACGGGGAGAGCAGTTCACCCACCTGCAAGGTGCCGCCGACGATGCCGACCCCGAAGAAGTTGTTGAAGTTGTTGTTGTCGATGAACGCTGGAGGTCCGGGGGGACCGGGCACCGGCGGCAGGTTCTGGCTGACACCGCCGAGCGTGCCGGGGCTGCCCGCTCCACCCGCGGTGGCCCGCAGCTCCGTGGCGATCACGAAGGGCGCGTTGTTCGCGGTCCCCAAATCGAATGCGAAGCGGCCGCCTCCTCCGCCCGGCCCGCGCCGGCTCGTGGCGATGGTGGGAACCACGTTCGCCCAGGCGGTCTCGCCGCCCACGCCGCCACCACCGGGGGTGTTGAAGGCACCGAAACCCGAGCCGCCGATCGGGGTCGAACCCGTGGTGACCGGGCTTCCGGTGCCACCGCGACCGCCCCCGGCGATCCCGGGCGCCCCCGGGGCGGGGATGTTGGGCACGTTCAGGCCGCCGGTCGAAGAGGCGTTGCCACCCCTGGCCACCAGGCGGCCCTGGAAGTTGATCTCCCCCGTGGCAAATAGGCGCAGGGGAGCCGCGCCCTGAATCGTGAGCGTCGCCCCTTCGGCCACGGTCAGGTTGCGCACGTTGACCAATCCGTTGACGATCGGCTGGGGAATGCCGAGGGTCGAGGTGATCGTGTCCGAGTCCGTATTGAGGGTCCGGTCGGTAAGCACGATCCAGTCGAAGTTGCCTCCGGGACCGCCCGTACCCAAGAAGCCGAAGTTCGGGTTCAGGCTACCGCCACCCCAGGAAGCCTTAAGGGTCGGAAGACCGCCCACCAGGATCTGGCCCGGATCCTCCAGGGACCCGAACGAGGGCGCCCCGAGAAGGAAGTCCTCGAAGATTTCGTCGGCAATCAGGCCCTCCGGCAGAAGTCCACCCTGACTGAGGCCCGGGTGGCTCGGATCCTGGGTGCTGAAGCGGATCTGGTTGTTCTGGGGAACCAGGGAGAACTCTCCGACCAGGTCGCTGAATTCCGGCGCCACGTTCACGCGGAACAAGCTCGCCGGCTCCGGGGGCAGGGGGCTCGGGGGCAAAATCCCGAGGGGCTCCACACGCACCCGCGCACCCACCTGGGTGCAGTTCGCCACCA
Source organism: Planctomycetaceae bacterium (assembly GCA_050480685.1). Taxonomy (GTDB): domain Bacteria; phylum Planctomycetota; class UBA1135; order UBA1135; genus JBJHAV01. The sequence continues at coordinate 6,520 of JBJHAV010000191.1, forward strand.
GGGTGACAGCGGCGGGCACGGGGACCCACACACCCGGCGCGGCCTGGTACTCGAGACGCACCCGCTCGGGGGAGATGTTCTCCGAGGAGGGGTCCACCGGCTGGTCGAACTCGAGCACGATCGCGACACTTTGCTCCGGATCGCTGAGCAGATTGATCGGCACGTCGGGAACGGGGACGGCCTGCCCTTGGGTGACCTGGAAAAATTCCTTCTGATTCGGATCGTCCGCCAGCTCCAGGAAACTTCCCGGGCCCGTGCTGACCAGCACGTCGCGAACGATTAGGGCCGGAGGCCCAGCCACCGGATCGAAGAACAGTTCGCTGGTGAAGATGCTCTGGGGGGTCGTGAAGGTGCGCTGCTGGGAGAGCGCCAGACGCTCACCGTTCGCCGAGCGAACCGCAATTCCCGTGCCCCCATCCAGGCCCTGCACCAGCAGCCGGTAGGTCACGCCGCCCGGGCTCAGGCCCGCATCGGAAAAGTCTCCCAGCGTCGGGCAGCGGGGCTGCCACACAACCACGTTCGGGAGTGTCTCACCCGTGACCTGGGAGGTCTTCAGGAAGAATTCTCCCAGAGCGGGCTTGCCCTGCAAGGTCGCCACGTTGATGGAGCTGTTGGTCACCGAAGCGAAGTCCACCGGCTTGTTGAAGGTCAGCTCTATCGGCCGGTTGATCGCCCATTGCCCCCCTTGGGGAACGTTGATGAACACCAACTGGAAATTCGGGCCCCCGATCACCGTTTCGGTGTCGGTCGAACTGCCGCAGGCGGTCACCAGGAACGTCGCGAGGAACGCGAGTCCGACGTGGCGGAGCGTGTTGAAGGAGCGCTTCATGGCGATGGTGGTTCGGTGCTGGGCTTTGGGCTCCCGCGGGGCGGGGGTCGCAATGGCGCCGTAGCGCCCGGTGGCAGCGGATCTCAACAGAAAACTGGGACGAGCGTGAATCACAGGGGGAACGTGTACGCCAGCCCGTAGCTGCGCAGGACCGGGCTCAGACCGGTGGTGGTGTTGCTGATGAAGGTGATGCGGGTCTGAACATGCCGCCGCCCGGGGAGGGTGTTGAGGGTGGCGATGCTCCCCGTCCAGGGGATCGGCGTGTAGTCGGAGGTGTACTGCAAGCGCTCGCCGTAGACGTCGAGCACAGCCGCGTTTTGGAATCCGCCGACGATCGCGTTCGGAATCGGTCTCCAGGCCACCTGCACGGCCGTGCCGCTGGGTTGGTCTTGGGCCCGGGG
>JBJHAV010000192.1:0-7729 GCA_050480685.1 Planctomycetaceae bacterium
CAGGCCCCCGGGTGCGGCGCCCGCCGGGGCCGGCCGGATGGCGGCTTCCTCGCGGCGGCTGGGGAATTCCGGCCCCTCGTGGCGCGCATCGTCGATGCCGTACCAGGAGTTGCGCCGGCGCGGCTCGAAGCCCGCGCCGCGGATTTGGCGTTCGATGGCCTCGATCGATTCGAGCTGCATGCAACCCGCGGCGCTGACCACGTTTTCCTCCAGCATCGTGCCGCCGAAGTCGTTGCAGCCGTAGCGCAGGGTGATCTGGGCCATCTTCATGCCCTGGGTCACGTAGCTGGTTTGGATGTTCTCGAAGTTGTCCAGGTAGATGCGCGCCAGGGCCTGCACGCGCAGGTAAACCGCCGGGGTGGTTTTGGCCGGATAGATCGATTCCTCGGGCACCCCGTCCGGTTGCACGTTCCAGCAGGCGAAGGCCGTGAAGCCGCCGGTTTGATCCTGCAACTCGCGTAGGCGCTCCAGGTGCTCGATGCGCTCGGCCGGGGTCTCGAAGTGGCCGAACATCATCGTCGCCGAGCTGCGCAGGCCCGCTTCATGCACACGGCGGTGGACTTCGAGCCAACGGTCCGTGCTGGTCTTTTTGGGCGCGATGATGCGCCGCACGCGCTCCACCAGCATCTCCGCGCCCGCTCCGGGCACGCTGCCCAAACCGGCGGCCATCAGGTCGGCGATCACCGCCTGCACCGGGCGTTTGTCGAGCTTCGCCAGGTGGTCCAGCTCCGGCGCGGAGAGCGCGTGGGCGTTGACGCGCGGAAACCGCTCCGCCAGGTCGGCGATCAGGTCGCACCACCAGTCGGTCTTCAGGTAGGGGTGGTGCCCGCCCTGCATCAGGATCTGCCGGCCGCCCAACTCCGCGGTTTCGCGCACCTTGTCGATCAGCACCTCGCGGGGCAGCACGTAGGCCTCGGCGTGTTTGGGGCGCCGATAAAACGCACAAAAGCCGCAGTCCGTGATGCAGACGTTGGTGGGGTTGATGTTGCGGTCGACGATGTAGGTGACCCGCGGCTCGGGGTGCTTCTTCCAGCGCACGTGATCCGCCAAGAGCCCGAGGGTGCCTAGGTCGGCGTGTTCGTGCAGCCAAAGGCCTTCCTCGGGGGAAAGGCGCCGCCCTTCGAAGACCTTGTCCGCGATGCGTTCGAGTTCGGCCGCGTCCGCGCCCCGGGCCCGGGAAGCACGTGGCGCGTGCCAGGTGGGGGGCGCCTGGGGCCCGTGCGGCGCCGCGGGGGCCACCCGCGCGCGGCCCGGGTTCGCCGCCGGGGTCGAGGCCGACGTCGCGGCCGACGTCGAGTGGAGCGGGGCGGTATCCGCTTCGCCCGCCTGGACCGGGCGCTCGGGGGGGACGTTCATGGGCGCAATATAGGTCCCGGTTCGCCCCGCCCTAGGGCCGCGGCGCCTCCGGGGCTGCTACCCTCGCAGCCGCCATGGGGGCTCTCCTTCGCCTGATTCACGCCACACCGCCCTTTGAGCGCCGCCACGCGCTGCTTCTGCGGGCGTGCTGCGCCCTGTTCGCGGTCGCGGGAGCGCCCGGGGCCGCCCTCGGCCAGGACCTGCCTCCCGCCGACCCGCCGCCGCGGGAGCGCCCCGCGGTGCCCGAGCCGGCTCCCGAACCCGAGCCGAGCCCGGACGCCGAGCCCGAAGGCCCGGGCGACGGGGAGGCGGGTGACGGGGGCAAAACCGACGAACCGGCTCCCGCTCCCGGCCCGCCGCCGACCCTCGAAGAGCGGGTGGCCCGATTCCTCAGCGCCCACGCCGAAGCCCTCGATACCTGGCGTTCCCAGGGCAGCCCGGGCGGAAACCACCCGCTGCGGCGGTCCTGGGCCGAAGCCCAGGGGCTGGTGGATGCCGGCTGGTCGGCCGGGCGACTTTGGTTGCTCGAGCGGGTGGAGAACGGCGGCCCCGAAGCGACGGAACGCGCGCGCCGGCGGCGGGGGCTGCTCGACGGCCTGTTCGCCCGGCCGCTCGAACCCCACGCGGTCGAGGGGGCCGCCCTGGGGCTGGCCCGGGCGCTGGCCCACGGGGAGGTCGAGGCCACGGACTCGCTGGCGCGGGTCGAGAGCCTGCTTCTCGCCGCTCCGGACGGCGCCGCGCGCGCCGCGGCCCTGGTGGCCCGGGCGGAAGCCTTTGCCCGGCGTTCCAAACGGGCCTCCGCCGAGGTCGGGGATGCGGCGCGCGCCGAAGAGCTGGCGCGGACCGTGCGCGTGGCCTTCCCGGGCAGCCGCGCGGCCGCCCAAGCGGCGGACCTAGAGTTCCGCTTGCTCGATCGCCAGTACGAAGCCGCCTTGGAGGCCTGGTGGGCCGCCCGCGGCGCGGAGGGGGAAGAGCGCGAGGAGGCTCACCCGGCGACCCTCTGGCGCACTCGCGTTCAGGCCCTGGCGGATACCGGCGTGGGCCGGGCGCGCTGGTGGCTGGTGACCCAGGCCGGCCATGCGGTCGTCGATCCGGCCGAGCGTTTGGCCCTGCGCCGCACGCAGCTCGACGCATTGGTGCGCGACCACCACAGCGAACCGTGGTTGGCCGACGCGGTGCGCCTGAGCGAGGGTCTGGCGGATCAACTCGGGCTCGCGGTCGTGGTCGACATGGGCGAACGCCTGCTCGCCAAGAGCGAGAACCCCGATGTGCGCGCCTGGTCCCTGCACGGGCTGGCGACCCTCTACGCCCGGGAGGAGGGCGATCCGCGCGCGGCGGATCGCGCGGCGCTGCTGTGGCGGCGCTTGCTCGCCGAGCAACCCGAACACCGGCTGGCGCGCGGCGTGGAAGCGCTGCTCTTCGAGCTCGAGTTTTTGCGCCTCGGGCGCGTTCCTCCCGATGTGGTCGCGCGCGACGTGCACGGCAGGGACCTGCGGCTCAGCCACAGCCGCGGGCTCGTGACGCTGGTGGTATTCTGGGGTTTTTGGAGCCCGCCCTCGGTGGAGTTCATGCGCGGCGTGGCGGGGCTCGAAACGCGTTTTGCCGACCAGCCCTTCGTGGTCTTGGGTGTCAACACGGACGCGGACCGCGAGGAATACCTGCGCCAGCGGGAAGCCCTGGGAGGGGAGTGGCTCGACGCCTTCCAGGGGTCCCCGGGCGGTCCGTGGCCGAGCCGTTGGAACGTGCGCCGCTTCCCCAGCAGCTTTTTGCTCGACGCGGACGGCGTGCTGCGCGAACGCGACCAGTCGCTGGAACGGCTGGAGGAACGCATCGGCCGTTTGGTGCGCGAGTTGAGGCCGGGCACCGGGCGGTTCTTGCCGCCCGAACCGGTCGCGGAGGAGGTGGAGCCGGAGCCGGAGCCGGAGCCGCAGCCCGAGCCCGTGCCGGAAGTCGAACCCGCGCCGGAGCCGGAGCCTGTGCCGCAGCCCGAACCGGAGCCCGAACCCGAACCGGAGCCGCAGCCTGCGCCGGCGCCCGAACCCGAGCCTGCGCCCGAGCCGGGTCGCTGATCCTAAAGGCGCCCCAGGCGCTCCAGCAGCGCCGCCACGTCCTCGGCGTCGTGGTAGATGCCGAAGCCGAAGCGCAGGCGGTCTCCGCGGCAATCCGTCACGATGCCCGCATCCCAAAGCCCCTGGCGCAGGGCCTGGGCATCGGGGCGCCGGAAGGTCAAGAAGTGCCCGCGGCGCGCCTCGGCCGCATCCGGAAGCAGTTGTTCGGCTCCCAGACCCAAAGGACGGCTGCGTTCGATCCCGGCCAAAAACTCCGCTTGGCGCGCCCGCACGTGTTCGTGGATGCGCTCCACGGTCAAACCTTCGCGATCCAAGAGGTCGCCGACCGCGACGAATCGATAGAGGCCCGTCGGGTCGAAGGTCGCCCCGAGGAAACGCTCGCCTCCGCTCGGGTAGGGCACACGGTCGCCGAAGCCGGATTCCAAGGCGGCGAAACCCGCGAACCAACCGGTGTCCACCGGGCGTTGGGCCAAACCGGGCGGCGCGTGCAGGAAACAGACCCCCTCGCCGCTCATGGCGTACTTGTAGCCGCCCGACGTGTAGAAAACGCGCCCGGCCGCGGCGCCCAGATCCGTGGGCACCGCCAGGAATCCGTGGTAGGCGTCGACCACCGCCAGCGTCGGTTCGGGCGTGGCCGCGAGCAACTCGAAGACCTCGTCGAACACGTAGCCCGAGTCGAAGAACACGTGGCTCGCGTACACCAAGTCGTAGGTCTCCGCGGCGAGAGCGGCGGCGAAACGCGCGGGGAAGTCCCCGAAGGGCTCGGCCGCCACGCGGGTCACGCGCACGCGGCCGGCTTCTTCCAGGCGCGCCAGTTGGCGCCGCAGCGAATGGAACTCCGCGTCGGTGGTCAGCACCCGGTGGGGGCCCGGCCCCTCCAGGCACGACAGCAGGCGCATCAGGAAGTCGTGCACGTTCGGTCCGAAGCAGATCGACGATCCGTCGGCGAGCCCGATGCGGCGCGCCACGTGGGCCTGGGCCCGGGGCCACAGTTCGCCGAAGACGTGCTCCCACTTGCCGTCCACCAGCCGCGCCGCATCGAGCCAGGCTTGCCCGTGGGCCTCGAGGGTCACGTCCGGCCAAAGGTGGTGGCTGTGGGCGGCGAAGTGCAGCCGGTCCCCGAGGGCGTCGAGGAAGCGGCGGAAGTGGTGTTTGTGGGATTGGGTCGACATGGGCGATGGGGGGCCTCAGGGATGCAGCGCGAGGAGCTCCACGCGCCCGTGTTGGGCGATGGGTTCGAGGCGCATGCCGTGGTTTAGGAGCCAGTCGATCCCGGCGTCCGCTTCGCCTTCCCAGTAGGTGCGCAGAAGGCGCACGGGGCGCCCGGCGGCGAAGGCGGCGGCGAGGGCCGCGGCTCCGGAGGGATCCGGTTCCCCGTGGGCGATGAAAGCGGCGGCCTCGGCGCGCCGGCCGTCCAGGCCGCGCAGGTCGAAGAGCCGGATCCAAAGCAATTGGCCGTTGCCGACGCCCAAGTCGGTGAAGACGAGTTCGCGCTTCGGACCGAGGGCTTCGCGCACGAGCATCGACGGGGCGTCCACGATCACCAGCGCATCGGCTTCCAGTTCGCGGCCCAGGTGGCGCAGGCTGGTCACGCGGTCGGGGGGATCGGCCCGGCGCGCGTGCACTTCGCCGGAGAGCCGCAGCGTCAGGGGCACAAACCCCGCGACGAGCACGACGCCGATCAGTCCGGCCCCCGCGGCGCCGCGCCCGCGCTCGGCCAGTCGGCGGCCCGCCGCGGCCGCGCCCAAGCCCGCGAGCGCAGCCGCCAGGGGCACGGCGGGCGCGAGGAAACGCACCCCCTGCCAGGCGTAGAACAGGTGGAAGGTGTAGAGCGCCGGGACCGAGATGGCCGCGGCGAGCACAAGCACCGTGCGCACGGGGCAGCCCGGCTTGGTCCTCCAGGCGAAGACGATGCCGGCCAGGGCCAAGGCCGCCAGGGGCAGGGTCCAAAGTTCGCCATCCAATCCCAGGAGCGCGCGCGAATACGTCGCCAGGTGTCCGCGCGGCCACAGATCCCCGACCGGCTCGAACAGGTAGCGCGCCGAAAAAATCCAGTCGGCGTGCTGCACATAAATCTCCGGTGCCCAGAAGTGATAGCCGGTGACGAGGGGCCCGCCGTAAAAGCGCGCTTGCATGGCGAACAAGAGCCCGAGGGCCAGCATCAATGGCGCCAGGGTCAGGGTCGCTCGGCCCACACGCACGCCAAGGCCCCCCGGCCCGGCCAAGGCCACCCAGGCCAGGGGAGCGCCAAAGGCGATCAGCGGAAGGCGCACCAGGGCCAGGAGCGCTAGCACCAGCGCGGCGCCGAACAACACCGCCGGCCGCGGCGGCTCTCCGGCCCGCCGCCAGCGCGCCAGGCATGCGAGCAGCAGCAGCAGCGCCACGAGGAACCCGGCCGGCGACTCACTCATGGCTAGCCCCGAGGCGCTCACCAGTTGCGGCGAGAGCGCGACCATGAGCGCCGCGATCAGCCCGGCCGCCGGACCACCCGCGAGCCACCCCAGCGCGCCGACCAGGGCCACGGTAGCCGTGCCCCAGCCCAGGGCGGCGAGGTGGGCACCCGAAGGTCCCAGGGGACCGGCCGCGGGGGCCAAAAGGAGTGAGGTGCCCGGCGGGTAACGCGGCCCGTAGCGCTCGCCCTCCAGCACCATCTGGAAACCCCGGCCGGAGCTCAGCTCGTGGGCGCATTGGGCGTATTCGAGCGCATCCGGCAAGGGGCGCTGCTCCGCGCCGGCGCTGCCCGTCGCCAACCAGCGCAGCGCACCGGCCGAGGCCACCAGCAAAACCAGGGCGGCGAGCGCGAGGACGCGGGCACGGTCGGCCATGGGCGCGCATGGTACCCGCCCCCCGCGCCGCTACACTGCCGCGCCCCAGGCCCCCCGACCCGGCCCGGAGGCAAACAGCCATGGCGAAGAGCGAACCCGGCCCGATGGAGAAGATCGTGTCCCTGTGCAAGCGCAGGGGCTTCGTGTTCCAGGCCTCCGAGATTTACGGGGGCATCGGCAACACCTACGACTACGGCCCCCTGGGCGTGGAGCTCTTGCGCCGCGTCAAGGACGCCTGGTGGAACGCGCTGGTGCTCGAGCGCGAGGACGTGGTCGGACTCGACAGCGCGATCATCCAAAACCCCAAGGTGTGGGTCACCTCGGGCCACGTCGGGGGCTTCAGCGATCCGATGGTGGACTGCAAGAAGTGCAAGGCGCGTTTCCGGGCCGACAAGCTGGACGACGCGCGCTGCCCCGAAAAACCCTCCAAGCGCCCGGGACAGTGCGAGGGCGAGCTGACCGAGCCGCGCGCCTTCAACCTGATGTTCGAGACCCACGTGGGGCCCGTGAAGGACTCGGGCGCGGTCGCCTACCTGCGACCGGAAACCGCCCAGGGCATCTTCCTGAACTTCAAGAACGTGCTGGAGAGCTCACGCCTCAAGCCGCCCTTCGGCATCGCCCAGATCGGCAAGAGCTTCCGGAACGAGATCACCCCCGGAAACTTCGTTTTCCGCACGCGCGAGTTCGAGCAGTGCGAGATGGAGTTTTTCGTGCCCCCGGGCAGTGAAGGGGAGTGGTTTGACTACTGGGTCGCCGAGCGCCTGCGCTGGTACCAGGAACTCGGCATTCGCCCGGACAAGTTGCGCGTGCGCGCCCACGACGCGAAGGAGCTCGCCCACTACGCCAGCGCCACCAGCGACATCGAATACGAGTACCCCTTTGGCTGGGGCGAACTCGAGGGCATCGCCAGCCGGACGGACTTCGACCTCAAGCGCCACTCCGAGGCCTCCGGCGTGGATCTGGTGTTCTTCGATCCGCAGACCAAGGAACACTACACACCCTATGTGATCGAGCCGGCCGGGGGCATCAACCGCATCGCCCTGACGCTTTTGATCGATGCCTACGAAGAAGAGGCGCTTGCGGACGACACCCGGGTGGTGCTGCGTCTGCACCCGCGCATTGCGCCGTACACGGCGGCGGTGCTGCCGCTGGTGAAGAAAGAAGGCATGCCCGAGCGCGCCCAAGAGATCGGCCGTCAACTGCGCCGGGCGGGCTTTTCGACGTTCTACGACGACAAGGCCGCGATCGGTCGGCGCTACCGGCGCATGGATGAGATCGGCACGCCGTTTTGCATCACCGTCGACGGGCAGAGCCTGGAAGACGGCACGGTGACGGTGCGCGAGCGCGACAGCATGGCGCAGGCGCGCGTGCCGGCGGGAGACCTGCCCGCGCACCTGGCTTCCGCCATCGGCACCTGGCAGCGCTGACTCCCCCGGGGCCGCCGGTGCGGGAAAACGGTGCCTGGCTCCAACTTCCCCC
>JBJHAV010000193.1:0-7699 GCA_050480685.1 Planctomycetaceae bacterium
GTCCCGGGGGGTCGCTGAATGCCGCAGGCGTGAGAGCCGCGGCTTCAGCCGGGCACGTCGCCGTGGCGCGCGACGATCACCGTGTGGATTCCGCCGCGCACGTAGAAGTCACCCTCCACTTCCATCCAACGGGGCGATGTCGCGGCGACCAGGTCGTCGAGGATGCGGTTGGTGACCGCTTCGTGGAAGTGGCCCTCGTCCCGGAAGGACCACAGGTAGAGCTTGAGGCTCTTGAGCTCGACACAGGTCTCGGCGGGCGCATAGCGGATGCGCAGGGTCGCGAAGTCCGGCTGTCCGGTGCGCGGGCACAGGCAGGTGAATTCCGGGCACTCGAAGCGGATCTCGTAGGCTCGTTCCGGACGCGGATTCGCGAAGGTTTCGAGGCTCTTGGCGGGCTGGGTCGACATGGGCGAAGGAGTGTAGCTTCGACCCGCTCCCGGCGAGCTCACTCCAGGCGCCCGATGGTCCGCCGCCAGGGCAATCCGTCGACCCGTTCCTCGAGGGTCCAAAGGAACGGCCCTTTCCCGCGGGCGCGCACGCCGCGCATCCAATGGGCCGCCCCGGGGGCCCGCCAAAGGGAGCCGTCGGCGGCGGAGACCGGTGACAGCTCGAAGGTCGCCAGGCGTCCGCTCGCGGGATGCAAAAGTTCCAGGTACCAGGAGAGGCCCTGGGGCTCGATCCCAGAGAAGCGCAGGTCCGCTCCGTACACATGGGCCTCGACCGCGAACGTCGGCAGGTCCGGCCGGAGTTCGAGCAGCGCGGAGGCCGGCGGCTCCGGTTCGACCACGAGGGACTCGATGCGCCCGCCCAGGCCCCAGGCAGGATGCTGGCCCAGGTCGAAGCGCCAGGTGCCCACGGTCCCCGGGGACGGGGCCGCCGACGGGACGTAGCCACCCTGGACCTGCCCCTCGCCGAGCTGCGCGCGGCTCCCACGCCAGCGGACCACGGGGCGAGCCCCGTCCAGGCCCGCGAACGCGCCCTCCACGCGCAATTCGAGCAGGGAGTACTCCCCGGGCTCCACGTCGAGCCCGGCCGGAGGATCCCCGGCGGTCCAAAGGCGTGCCCCGCGCGAGGGCTCGGGCGCCGCGAGCCGCAGGGCCCGGTATTGCCCCGCCGCGCCATCCCCCACTGCGCCGCCGCGCCAAAGCACCAGGGGCCCATCGGCCCGCAGTTCGCCCGCTTCGGGGTGACGCTGGAAGAGAACCCAGGCCCGCTCGGAAAACTCGTGCACCTCCAGGGGCCGCACCTCCCCCACCTGCCCACTGAACGCCGGGTGCAGCAGCCACGGCAGACCGTCGCCCAAGGGATCCAGCCCGCGCACATCCCGGGGCGGATCGATCAGCACCAGGGGGCCTTCCCGCCCGAATTCCGCGCGCGCCTCGGCCGCGGCCGTGCGCAGATCCTCGAGGGTCAGGGAAGCCCGTTTCCAGGGTTGTGCGTTGCCGCTGGCGAGCACCGCCAGGCCGAAACCCAAGCCGACCGGCAGGAGCGTGCGCCTCACCCCGGTCAGGGCCGTCGCCGCCGTGCCCAAACCGGCCGCCGCCACCAATGCCGCGGGCAGCAGGGGCCGAGCGGCGGAAAGCTCCTCCGCCTCCTGGTAAGCGTCGAGACCGTAGAGCAGGGCGATGGCGAAGGCCGCCAACCACCAACCGAGCACGCTGCCCCAAAGCCGCGGAGCCGTGCGCGCCGCCGCCAGGGCGGGCTGCAGGGCGCCCAGCAGCAAAACCCCGCCGAGCACCGCGCCGAGCACACCGAGCACGGACACGTTGGCCGGCACCAGCGCCAAACCGATCTTGCCCGGCAACCAGGAGAGCGCGTTCCAAAACGCCCCGGGTTCGCTCAATCGAAGCAGCCCCAGCCAAACCTCCGGCAGGTAGGAGTGACCGGTCACCGACGCGATCGCCACGCCGTTGATGGACACGATGGCGAAGAACACGCCGAAGGTGTTGAGCGTGGTGCGCACCCGGGCCCGCAGGGGGCGGTAACGATGGGCCGAAGCGGCCTCTGCGAAGGCCAGCGCGAAGGGCAGCACGAGAGCGTGGTGCCCCGAGGCGCCCGCGGCCAAGGCCAGGAACGCGGCCGCGAACATGACTCCGAAACTGCGATCCTGGCGCGCGCGCAGGAAAAGCGCCGCCGACCAGGTGCCGAAGGCCAAGGCCAAAAGATCCGCGCGGCCCTCCAGGGAAGCGACCGCCGGCACGCACAGGGGGTGCACCGCGAAGGCCAGGGCGGCGGCCCAGCCCGCCAGGCGCGCGTGTTCGCTGCCCGTCCAGGGCAACAGCAAGCGGCGCAGGAAGCGCCACAGACCCAAGGCCGCGGCCAGGAGCAAAAGCAGGTTCTCGACCCGATAGGGCAATGCCGGCGACAGGCCGAAAGGGCGTTCGCCGGTGGCTCCATAGAGCCAATGGGAGGTGGCCAGGGAGATGCCCGAGAGGAACGAACCCTCGTTGCCCGCGATGCGCAGGAACTGGCGCGCCTTGAAGTCCGTCGGGCCCCGGGCGGGCCGGTCCAAGTCGTAGTCGCGGCCGTGCCGATCCGGTTCGCTCGGCAGGTTGGGCAGGTGCCAACCGCCGGCCCGCGCCAACACCCCCAGGTCGTCACCCATGAAGCCGGCTCCCGCCAGGGGTTGGTAGGCCAGGGCCACCCAGACCAGGGAGACCAGGGCCAAGAGAGCCATGCGCCAGCGCGAATCCATGGGCACCAAGAGTGTGCGCTATCGCGGGCCGGAACCGGCGGGCTCTTCCCGTTCGGTCCCGGGCGAGCCCACCGGCCCGTCGCGGTCGCCGCTTCGCCGGCCGCGCGGTCTGCGCAAGCGCGTGCCCACCGGCCTGGGGCCCGCGTGCCCGGCGAAACGACGCCCTCGAAGGGCCGCTATGCGGGGGTCACTCCCCCTCGTCGTCCCCGTCGACGTCGCGCTCGTTTTGCTCGGCGCGCTCGACGAAGAGTTGCCAGGACTCCACCAGCCAGTTGGGAAGCTGCTCCCAGCGTTCCACCGCCACCCGCGCGGGCGAGTAGGCCACGTGCGGATCGAGCAGGGCGCGCACGATCAGCCGCTTGCCCTGCACCACGGTCGGAGCCACCAGGTCCGGCGCCGCGGTCAGGTCCTCGCGCTGGGTCAGGAACACGGGCACGAAGTACCCGCGTGTGCCGCCGTGCAGTTGGGGCACGGCGAGTCCGCGGTGGAGCGCCCAGTGCACGGCGCCGGTCAGGGCCGCCACGCGCAGCATGGGACTGAGGCCCGCGAAGCCGCGCAGGTCCCGCTCGCCGTCCGAGAGGTCGGCGGCGATGGCCACCTCCGCGCCCGGATCCAGGGGTGCCCAGGGACCGAGGTCCGGCGGCACGGGCAACTCGGCGCAGCTCGGCCGCTCGCCGACCCAGTTCATGACCCACGGGTTGTCGCCCTGGCCCTGGTTGCGCACCAGCCCCACGTAGAGCGGCGCGCCCGTGGGGTTCGTCAGGCGACCGGCCGTCATGACCATCTGATCGCCGTTCCACATGTGCCGGTCTTGCTCGATCGCCAGCCGCACGTGCACCGCCAGGTAGCGCAGCAGCGCGCCGCCGCTGGGCCCCCAGTCCTCGGGCACGGCGAGTTCCTTGAGCAGCGCCAGGCGCCCGGCGGGCACGAAGCAGAAGCGAAAGAAGGATTGAACCGAGAGGGTGTCGTCTCCGAAGGCGCGCAGCAGTTCGGCGCGGCCGGCGGGGCCCTGGGGCGCGCTGGTGGGGGTCGCGAACGCGGTCGGAGGGGTGAGCGTTTCGTGGGCCATGGGGCGTGGGGGGCGGGAAGGCGGGAACATCCGCCGGGGCTGGGTAGAAGCGGGAATCGCAGGATCCATCGTGGGGCCTACTCTAAGAACCGAGCACGGGCCAGCCAAACCGGCGGCTGCCTGGTCGCTCGCCCCGGCGCCCGCTATTTTGGGTGCCGTGGAGGTACACACCGTGCTCGAAACGTTCCGCCCGCTGCTCGACGCCGCCCATGGCCTGGACCTGTCCGACCCGGCCGCCGCGGAGGCGGAACTCGGGCGACGCCTCGACCCCAAGGGCCCCGCTGCCCGCCGCCTGGCCGGCGACCTGGTGCGCCTTTTGGAGGAGGGCCGCATCGCCGAGCGCGGCGAGTTGCCCGTGCGCTGGGGCCGCGTGACGAAGGCCGGCGACGCCACCGGCGGCCTTTCCATCGACGTGGTCCACATGAGCGGCCCCGGCCCCTTGCACCGCCATCCCGGCGGAGAGATCGACTTTTGCATCGCCCTTTCGGGCGAGCCCACCTTCGACGGCCGCCCGGCGGGCTGGGTGGTCTACCCGCCGGATTCGACCCACGTGCCGACGGTCGCGGGGGGCGAGATGCTGATCGTTTACCTGCTGCCGGGCGGGGAGATCGAGTTCCTGGCGTGAAGGCCGCGCCCCGCCCGGGATGGGCGCCCGGGCTGGTGGCCCTGGCGGCCCTGCTCCTGTCCCCGGCCTGCGGCCGATCGGGCGCCTGGGAGGCTTCCCAGGAGGGGCGCAACCTGTTGATCACCCTGATCGACGCCTGCGCCGCGAACCGCGTGGGGGCCTACGGGCATCCGCGCCCGACCACGCCCTACCTCGACCGCATGGCCGAGGAAAGCGTGCTCTTCGAACGCGCCAGTTCGAGCGCGCCCTACACCCTGGCTTCGATCGCGTCCCTGTTCACGGGCGAACACGCGGACGTGCACCGGGTGATCCACGCCGGCGACCCGCTGCCGGACAGCAAGGCGCTGCTGGCGGAGCGCTTCCGGGCGAACGGCTACCGCACCTTCGGCCTCTCGGGCAACGCGCACATCCACCCGCGCTTCGGCTTCGACCGCGGTTTCGAGCGCTTCGAATACATCGATCCCGGAGTCGGCCGGCGACCCTTCCACACGGTGCCGCCGGAGATGCTCGAAACCCTCTGGGAAGAGCTCGAATCCGCCGATGGCCGGCCGTTCTTCGGTTACGTGCACTTCATGCCGCCGCACGCGCCCTACGACCCGCCCACGGAGTTGCTGCGGCTCTTCGCCCGCGATCCGCCCGACGCGCGCTACGGCAGCATCGAGAATCTTTTGCCGCTCTCCCACGCGGCACGCGAAGTGCCGCCCCGAGAAGCCCAGGCGATCCTCGACCTGTATGACGCCTCCCTGCGCCATGTGGACGGGGTTTTGGCCGAGGTGCGCGCGCGGCTGGAGCGGGCGGGCCTCTTGGAGGACACGGTCTGGATCGTGCTTTCCGACCACGGCGAAGCCTTCGGCGAACACGGCCTTTGGCAGCACAGCCGGCTGGTGGTCGAAACCATGCTGCATGTGCCGCTGATCGCGCGTTTCCCCGGCGGGCGCGGCGCCGGGATGCGCATCGCCGCGCCGGTCAGCCTGGTCGACCTGGAGCCGACCCTGGGCGAGTTGTTTGGTCTGGGCCCCAGTTCGGCTCGCACCGGGGTCAGCCTGCTGCCGCTGCTCGCCGGACGGCAACTCTCGGACCGACCGCCGGTGGTGGCGCGCACCGCCGGCCCGGGGCCCCACACGTCGATCCGGCGCGGCTCGAAGAAGGCGATCTACGAGGCCCGGGCGCGGCGCTGGTCGCTCTTCGACCTGGAACGCGACCCGCTCGAACAACGGGACCTCTCCCGGGAGCAGCCCGAGCTCCTGGCGCCCCTGCGGGAAGAGCTGGAGCTGTGGTGGGAGCGCTGGCGCCCGGCCGCAGGCGCCCCCCGGCAGCGGGTCGCGATCCCCCCGGAAATGCGCGAGCGCCTGGCGGCCCTCGGCTACCTCGATGTGGGGGAAGAGGACCCGGAAGACGGGGGCGAGGACCCGGCCGAAAACGGGTCCGGGGACTGAGCAACCCTCCCCCGGGGGCGCGGGAAGGCCTTTGGGCCCGTGCTACTTGAGAATGGGTCGCAATACAGATAGACTTCCCCCGTCGGATGCCGACAAGTGCCGGGGCCCAGGCCCGTCGGGCGGGCGTCCGGCCTCCACTTCAGCCCCTCCGGCCTCACCTCGGGACCCGTCTGCCCGCACTCTCCGCCATGCCCTTCGCCGGCTTCCGTACCCTGCCCGCGCTGCTCCTCGCGGTGGTGTTCCTCGGCGCTCTACCCGCCGGCTGCTCCCGTTCCGACTCCGAGCGGCTCGACCCGGTGGTCTTCGTTTTCCAGCGCCAGAAGGAGCCGGATGCGATCCGCGATCAAGCGGCCCAACTCGCCGCCCACCTGGAGGAAAAACTCGGCCGTCCGGTGCGCACCCACGTGCCCCAGGAATACAGCGCGACCGTGCAGGCCCTGGTCAGCAAGCAGGCCGACGTGGCATGGCTCAGCGCGATCCCGTTCCTGCTCGCGAAGCGTGACGGCGGCGCGGAGCTGTTGCTGGCCGAACGCCGCATGGACCGAAACGGCGAGCTGCGCACCAACTACGACTCGGTCTTCGTGGTGCCCGCGGACAGTCCCTTGAGGGACCTGGACGACCTCCTGAACCACGCCCGCGAACTGCGCGTTTGTTTCACGAGCCGCACCAGCACCTCGGGGTTCGTGATGCCCTACTCGCGCCTGGTGGACGAGGGTTTGCTCTCCGCGGGCGACGACGTGCGCTCGGTTTTCCAACAGGTGACCTTCGGCGGCAGCTACACCGCGGCCCTCGAACAGGTGCTGGAGGGCCGCGCGGACGTGGCCTGCGTCAGCGCCTACACGGTCGAGGGCGAGCGCGCGGACCTCTACTTGCCGGCGGACAAGCGCGCCGGCCTGCGTGTGCTCGCGCGCACACCCAGCGTGCCCACCCACCTGGTTTGCGTGCGCGGAGACCTGGATCCCGAACTGCGCGACGCCATCCGCCGCGCCTTGCTCGAAATTTCCGCGGAACACCCCGAGTTGCTGGCGCGGGTCTACGGCGCTTCCACCTTCGCCGTCGTCGACCCGGAAGAACACGTGCGCGCCGCGGCGATCGCCGTCGAACGCCTGGGTGTGCCCCTCGAAACCCTCTGAACCGCCGCTAACGCAGCCACCTCCGCCGTGTTCGCCCCTCCGCCCCGAGCCCTTTCGGCCCAGCGCCTGTCCGTCCGCCACCGCGGTGGGCCGGCGGTGCTGGACGGGCTCGACTTCGAAGCCCTGCGCTCGGAACACGTGGCAATCGTCGGGCCCTCTGGCGTGGGCAAGAGCACTCTTCTGCGCTGCCTGGCCGGCACCCAGGGCGGACGCGAGGGCGAGGTGGTCGCGATCGGGCGCGTGGCCATGGTCCACCAGGACCTGCGCCTGGTGCCCCAGGCCAGCGCGCGCGCCAACGTGCTGCACGGGGCCCTGGGGCGCACGGGGATCCTGGCCAGCGCCCGCGGGTTCTCCAGGGCCGACCGGGCGCGCGCGGACGAACTGCTCGCCCGTGTCGGCTTGGCCGGACGGGAGCGCCAGCGCGTGGGTTCGCTCTCCGGCGGCGAGCAGCAGCGGGTCGCCATCGCGCGCGCCCTGATGCAGCGGCCGGCGATCCTGCTCGCCGACGAGCCGGTGGCGTCCCTGGACGATCAAAACGCCGAGCGTGTGCTCGAACTCCTGGCGCGTTTGG
Organism: Planctomycetaceae bacterium; assembly: GCA_050480685.1. Taxonomy (GTDB): domain Bacteria; phylum Planctomycetota; class UBA1135; order UBA1135; genus JBJHAV01. The sequence continues at coordinate 7,530 of JBJHAV010000193.1, forward strand.
CCCGGGAGGAGGGCGTCACCCTGGTGACCGTGCTGCACCAGCGCGCCTTGGCTGCGCGCTACGCCGACCGCGTCCTGGAGCTTTGGGGCGGCCGCCTGCACCCCTCCCCCACGTGCCTGCCCCATCCCCGGGCCGGTGCTGCGGTGGGGATGACGGTGCCAGGCTCCTAC
>JBJHAV010000194.1:0-7690 GCA_050480685.1 Planctomycetaceae bacterium
GACGCGGCCCGCGCTCCGCCTCGGGCCGGGCCGCGTGCCACTCCAAAAGCTCGCCCATGGTTTCCGCCAAGGGCCGAAAACTCAGGCCCGCGGCCAGGGCGCGGCGATTGCTGCGCCGGGAAAAACCCGCCGTGGGCCCATCCCCGGGCACCCAGGCCGGCAGATCGGCCCAGGCCCGCACACCCTGGGCGGCGAGAAACTCGGCGCTCGGATGGGTGAAACGCGCGTCCCCGCCCGTGACCGCCCAGGCGCTCCAGAGCAAACCCGCGACCGAGAGTTCCTGGGCCGGCCCCATGGCGTTGAAGGTGCCCGTGGTGCCGTTTTCCGCCAAACGCACCATCCATTCGCCCAGGTCCCGGGCATCGATGAATTGCACCGGGTCGTGGGCCGGCGGCGCGAGCACCTCCCCGCCGCGGGCCACACGCACGGGCCAGTAGGTGAATCGATCCGTGGTATCGCCCGCGCCCACGATCAGGCCCGGCCGCACGACGGTTGTGCGCTCACCGAACCAACGTTGGGCCTCCGCTTCACAGGCCGCCTTCAGGGGCCCGTAGAGCCCCATGTCGGCGCGCAGGCTGTCCATGGTCTCGGCCAGCGCATCCTCGCCGCGGTAGGTGTGCAGCGGCGCTTCTTCATCCGCGCCGACCTGAGAGTCGTCCGCGTACACCGAAAGCGTCGAGACGAAGAGGTACTGATCGGTGGCTTCGGCCAGGATCTCCCCCACGTCGCGCACCCAGACCGGCAAGGAGGTGGGGTTGTCGATCACCACGTCCCAGCGTTTGCCCTTCAGGGCCTCCAGATCGCCGCTGCGATCCCCGCGCAACCAGGTGATGCCCTCCGGCAGATCGGCCTGGCGCCGGCCGCGGTTGAAGATCGTCACGTCATGGCCGCGGGCCACGGCGTAGCGCACCTGGTAGGGACCGATTTGGCCCGTGCCGCCGAGGATCAGAATGCGCTTTTTGTGGGCCGCGGGTCCGAGGACGCCTTCGACGGCGCCGTCGTCGCGCCGCGGGCGAGCGGCGGAACCGAGGGCCCAGGGAGCGGTCCAAAGAGCGGCGGCACCGGCGGTGGCCCGGCCGAGGAATCGACGACGTGAAGCGGACATGGGCAGTGGGGACGGGTTGGGATGTCTGTGGAGCGGGAGAAGGATCACCGCGCGGCAGCTTGAGACCGCCGCGCCTGTGGGAGGTCAGCGCCTCGGCGCACCCGCCGGTGACAGGGGAACCGCCGCTGCAGCGGCGATTCGCGGCGGCACGGGTGCCGGACTTTCCCGCCGGCGGTGGCGGCGGGCGAGCCAAAGGGCATTAAAAACCCAGGTGACGGAGATCGCCGAAGCCGCCGCCGCGGTGCCCGCGAGACCCAGGCCGATCGCGCCCAAGAGGGCAAAGCTCCAGGCACCCAGTTGATCCCCGAGGCGGTAGACGAAGGTGTCGATGACGTTTTTCGCCTTGTACTTGTCCGTGCGCGCCAGAACCGTGAAGAGTACTTCCCGGCTCGGGCGCATGATCGCGAAGTTGCCGGCCCGGCGCAGTACCTGGAAGACCACCAGCACGGGCACCACCGGCGCGAAAGCGAGCAGGCCGAACCCCAACACCGAGAGCAACGGCAGAAAAAGCAAACCCGCTCCGATGCCGATGCGGCCCAGGATGCGCCCGGTCAGGAAAAGCTGCGCCAAGAGGGTCAACACGTTGACCGCCAGATCGATGCCCGCGAACAGCGCCGTGCGCGCGGCGGAATCCTCCAGATGCGCCGCCAGAATCTGTGCCTGTTGGAAGTAGAGGAATGTGCTGCCGATCGTGAAGAGCGCCACGAACAGGCAGAGCTGCGCCAGGTAAGGCGAGGTCGCCACCCGGCGCAGGCCTTCGAGGGCCGAGCCACCCAGGGGTTCCTGCCCGTCGGCCGGGGAATCGACCGGATCCTGCCCGGCGAGCGGACGCGCGAAGTCCGAACTCGAACGTCCCAGGGCCCGCGCCATCCGCACCGCGACTTCCAACAGGAGCGCCGAAACGAGCAGCAGCTTGGCCGGCCCGACCCATCCCACCAGCCCCGCCGTCACGGAAGCGCCGACGATGGCGCCGAGGGTGCCGCCCACGGCCACGAAGCCGAACAGGCGCTTGGCCTGCTCCGGCCGGAAGAGGTCCACCAGAAAGGCCCAGAAGATCGAGACGACGAAGAGGTTGAAAACACTCGTCCAGACGAAAAACGCCCGGCCCACCCAAACCGAGTGCCCTTCCCCCACCCAGGCCAGAGCCGCGTAGAAACCCACCAGGCTCAGGGCGAAGAAGCGGTAGCTCAGCGGGATGAAACGCGCGCGCCCGGTGCGCGACACCAGCGCCCCAAAAAACGGGTGCACCGCGAGCATCACCCCCAAGGTCGCGGCGAAGAGCCAGGCCAGGTTGCGCACCCCGCCTAACACCCCCATCTCGTCGCGGATCGGACGCAGGACGTAATAACTGGCGAGGACGAAAAAGAAGTAGCCCGCCGCGAGCAGGGTCGCCCGCAGTTCATGGGGCTCCACCAGCACAAAACGCCGCAGTGCGCGCAGGAACGCGGAGGTGGCGGGAACTCCGCCCACGGACGGATCCGGCGCGGGGGCGCCGCTGGAAACGGGGGGACACATGGGGACGCGATCGGGCCGCGGCGGAGCGCAGCGACGAGGCCGCCATGCGCCGCTCGGCGCGCCCCATTTCCATCCGCTCCGCCCTTCGTCAGTCCGCGGGAAGCCGCGCACTCGCCCCCTCGACGGGCCCATCGCAAGGCGTATAGAGAGGTCCCATGTCCGCCGTGGTCGAACTGCGCCCCGAGGGCCTGTGGTGCCCCGCCGGGGGTTTCCACGTGGATCCCTGGCGGCCCGTGGAGCGCGCCTTCTTGACCCACGCCCACGCGGACCACGCCCGTCCGGGGTCGGGGCATTATGTCTGCGCCGCGGCGGGCCTGGCCCTGGCTCGGCGGCGTCTGGGGGCGGGGGCGCGCATCGACGGGCTGGCCTACGGCGAGCGCCTGCGCGTGGGCGGCGCGACGGTCTCGTTGCACCCGGCCGGCCACGTGCTCGGCTCCGCCCAGGTGCGCATCGAGGTGGACGGCGAAGTCTGGGTGCTCAGCGGCGACTACAAGCTGGAGCCCGACCCCACCGCCGCGCCCTTCGAGAGTGTGCCCTGTGACGTGTTCCTGTCCGAGTGCACCTTCGGGTTGCCGATCTACCGCTGGGAGCCGAGCGAACGGGTCGCGGCGGAGATCCTCGCCTGGTGGCAAGAGTGCGCCGACGCGGGCCGGGCGGCGCTGCTCGGGGTCTACGCCTTGGGCAAGGCCCAGCGGGTGTTGGCGGAGCTCATGCGGGCCCTCGGCGGCGATACGGGCTCCGCGCCCGGCGCCATCGGTGCCCACGGATCCGTGCGCGCGCTGTGCGACGAGTACCGCGCTTCGGGCGTCGAACTGCCGCCCCTCGAACGCGCCCAGGACTTGCCCGCGCGCGGCGCGGGGGCGCTGATCCTGGCGCCACCCGCGTCGCTTTTGGCTCCGTTTGCGCGCAGATTTGTCGAGCCGTCGACGGCCCTCGTGTCGGGCTGGGCCAGGGTGCGCGGCGTGCTCGGGCGCCGCCGGGTGGAGCGGGGTTTTGTCCTCTCGGACCACGCGGATTGGCCCGGACTGCTGTCGGCGATCGAAGGCAGCGGCGCAGAGCGGGTGCTCTTGACCCACGGCGCCCATGCTCCCCTGGCCCGTTGGCTGACGGAACAGGGCCGCGAGGCCTCGGCTTTGGCCACCGAGTTCCGCGGCGAAGCGGGCGCGGAACACGCGGAAGAGGAGCCGACCCTCGGCGAAGAGCCCGCGGGAGAACGCGCGCCGTGAGGGCCTTCGCCCAGCTCTACCGCGCCCTCGATCGCACGCGAGCCTCCCGCGTGCGGCAGGCGGCTTTGGCGGACTACTTTCGAGCCGCTCCCCGGGCCGACGCCGCTTGGGGCCTTTGGATTCTGCTCGGTGGGCGCTTGAGCGGGCTCGTGCGCCGCGGAGAGCTGCGCGCCCTGGCGGCCCGGGCGGCCGGGCTGCCCCTTTGGATCGTGGAGGAGTGTCACGACGCGGTGGGCGATCTGGCGGAGACCGCGGCGCTTTTGATTCCCGATCCAAAAAAGTCCCCGGAGCATGTGCCCGGCCTTGCGGCGCTGATCGAAACCACCCTCTTGCCACTGGCCGAAGCACCCGCCGAGGAGCGGTTGCACGGGATCGCCGCGCAGCTTGCGCGCTTCCCGCTGGCCGAACGTTTTGCCCTGGCGAAGTGTTTGACCGGCGCCCTGCGGGTGGGTGTGCAGCGAGCTCTGGTGCAGCGCGCCTTGGCCCAGGTGGCCGGCGTCGAACCGGCGCGCATCGCGGAGCGCCTGATGGGCGGTTTCGAACCGACGGCGACGGCCCTCGAAGCGCTGCTCGCCGGGGCGGATTCCGACGATCGGCGCACCTCAACGCGCCCCTACCCATTCCAGTTGGCCCACGCCCTGGAAGGTGGACCCGAGTCCCTGGAAGGTCCCGCGTTCTACGCGGCCGAGTGGAAGTGGGACGGCATCCGCGCGCAGATCGTGCGCCGCGGCGATGGTGCGCACCTTTGGTCGCGGGGCGAGGAGCTGATCTCGGAGCGCTGGCCGGAGGTCTGGGAAGCGGCCCGGCAACTGCCGCCGGGCACCGTGCTCGACGGAGAGCTCCTGATTTGGAAGCAGGGGCGGCCGCTGGGCTTCGCGGCCCTGCAGCGGCGCATCGGGCGCAAGCGGCCCGGAGCGCGTTTGCGGGCGGAACTTCCCGGCGTGTTCTTGGCCTTCGACCTGCTCGAAGAGGAAGGCGAGGATGTGCGCGCAAAACCCTTCGCCGAGCGCCGCGCGCGCCTGGAACGCCTGCTCGCCAAGCTGCCTTCCGCGGGCGCGATCGAGATCTCCGAGCAGCTTTCCGGGAACTCCCTCACCGCATGGCACACCGCGCGCGCCGCCGCGCGCGAACGGGGCGTCGAAGGGTTGATGCTCAAACGCCTGGACGCCCCCTACCAGGGCGGCCGTCCGCGTGGTCCCTTTTGGAAGTGGAAACTCGCAGCCCGCACCATCGATGCGGTGCTGATCCAGGCCCAGCGCGGCCACGGACGCCGGGCCGATCTCTACAGCGACTGTACCTTCGGTGTTTGGCGCGGGGACGAACTGGTACCGGTGGCGAAGGCCTATTCGGGCCTCGCTGACGCCGAGCTGGTCGAACTCGACCGGTTCGTGCGCCGCAACACCTTGGCGCGTTACGGTCCGGTGCGCGCGGTGGCGCCGGAGTTGGTCTTCGAGATCGCCTTCGAAGGCATCGCGGCAAGTCGCCGGCACAAGTCCGGGGTGGCCTTTCGTTTTCCGCGCATCCACCGCTGGCGCCGGGACAAGTCCCCCGCCGAGGCGGACCGGTTGGAGAGCCTGCTCGGGCTCCTTCGGGCGACGTGAACGCGCGGCCGAAAGCGGCGTGCATCGACGCACTCGCCGAGCTAACGCGCCGCCTATGTGCAAAGGGCATCGAGCCCCATCCTTGGCAGCGACGCCTGTGGCGCGCTGCGGCCGCGGGGCAAAGCGGCCTGATCGACGCGCCGACCGGTGCGGGCAAAACCCTGGCCGCCCTCGGTGCGCCCGTGGCCCGGTTCCTGGCGGGAAAAAAGGCCCGCACACGCACCTGCCGCGTGCTGTGGATCTCACCGCTGCGGGCCTTGGCCCACGACCTGGCCCGGGGCATGCAGGAACTCTTCGCGCGCATCGAACTCCCGCTGCGCGCGGCCGCGCGCAGCGGCGACACATCGAGCGCCGAACGAAGGCGCCAGGAGCGCACGCCGCCCGAGGTGCTGATCACCACGCCGGAGAGTTTGTCGTTGCTTCTGACCCGGTCCGACTGGGGGCGCACCTTCGCCGGCCTCGACACGATCGTCGTCGACGAGTGGCATGCCGTGTTCGGCAGCAAACGGGGTGTGCAGGTGGAGCTCGCCCTGGCGACCCTGGCGACGACGGCCCCGAACGCCGCGCTTTGGGGGCTTTCCGCCACCTTCGGCGACCACGCGACCCAACTGGACGCGCTGCTCTCGCCCTTTGGACGCGCAGGTCGGGTGCACACCGCGCCCGCACCAAAAAATCCGCGGCTGGAACTGCTCCCGCTCGCCGCGGGCGAACACCTGCCCTGGAGCGGCCACTTCGCCGTGCGCCGCGCCCCGGCGGTGGCGGAGCGCATCGCGGAGCTCGAAGAAGGCACCTCGGCCCTGGTGTTCGTGAACACACGCGCCCAGGCCGAAGCCTGGTACGCGGCGCTGCTGGCCGCAAAACCCGAATGGGCCGGCGCGCTGGCCCTGCATCACGGGTCCCTGGATCGCAACACCCGCGGTTTCGTGGAGCAGGGTTTGGCCGCCGGGCGCTGGCGGGCGGTGGTCGCCACCAGCAGCCTCGATCTGGGTGTGGACTTCGCGCCGGTGGCCCTCGCCGTGCAGGTCGGCAGCCCGAAGGGATTGGCGCGGCTCTTGCAGCGCGCTGGGCGAGTCCGTCGGCGCGAGCAAGGCGCGCCGCGGCTGTTGCTTGTGCCGACCTACGCCTTGGAGGAGATCGAGTTCGCCGCCGCCCGCCGAGCCCTGGCGGACGGGCGCCGAGATCCCGGCCCGAGAGTGCAGGCTCCCTTGGACGTGCTCGTGCAGCATGCGGTCACCCGCGCTGCGGGCGGAGAGGGCCAAAACGAGAGCTCGCGCTCTGGGATCGCACGCCAAGCACTTTGGGAGGAAGTGACGCGCACCGCAGCCTTTCGGGATCTCGCGCGCGCGGACTTCGACGCGGCCCTGGACGTGGCGACCTTCGGGGGCGCGGCCCTCGCCGCCTACACATCCCACGCGCGGCTGACGGCGCGGGAAGGACGCCTTCACCCCACGGATGCGCGTGTGCTGCGCCGCCACCGCATGTCCCTGGGCACGATCGTCTCGGACGAAGAGGTGGACCTGCTCGGACCGGGCGGCGGCCGCTTGGGGCGCGTGGAAGAGGCGTTTGCCGCCAGGCTCGTGCCGGGCGATGCCTTTCGCTTCGGCGGCGCGGTGCTGGAGGTGTTGCTCAAATCGGCCCGCGGGCTCGTGGTGCGGCGCGTGCGGCGCGACACGGATCTGGTGCCCCGCTACCTGGGCGGTAGGTTGCCCTTCTCCAGCGAGCTCGCGGCGAGTTTGGGCGAACTCTTCGAACGTGTCGCGCGCGGCAAGCGCGTCGCGGGCCTGACGCCGGGAGCGCGCGCGCTGCTCACCCGGCAGGCGCGGCACTCCGGACTGCCCATCGTCGGCGAGTGTTTGGTGGAGCGCACGCCTCTACCGGAAGGCCACGGGGCGTTCCTCTACCCCTTCGCCGGACGCCATGCCCACGCGGCCCTCGCGCGCCTCCTGGCGATGCGACTGACGCGCTTGGAAAGCCGCACCGTAGTGCACGCTTCTTCGGACTGGGGCCTGGTGCTCACGTCGAAGGGGCCCTTGCCAGAAGACGAAGTTACCTGGCGCGCGCTGCTTTCTCTGGAAGGCCTGGAGGCGGACCTGGAGCACCTGCTGGGCGCCACGGGCCTCGTCCGGCGCCGTTTCACCGAGGTGGCTCGCATCGCCGGGCTGCTGCCCGTTTCCCTGCCCGGGCGACCTCGGCGCGCGCGGGACCTGTTCGCCGCCGCCGGCCTGATCCACGATGTGCTCGTG
>JBJHAV010000195.1:0-7655 GCA_050480685.1 Planctomycetaceae bacterium
GGACAGGCTTGGGCCCAGCGCGGCCCCTGGCTGGAAAACGCCGAAGTCCGCTACCTGGAGTGGGACTGGTCCCTCAACGACCTCACCGACGAACAACGGGCCGCGCTCGGCAACGCGCGCTGACCCACGCAACAGCGAACGGCCCAGGGCGCGGAACTCTAATCTCCCCAGAGCTCGAATTCCGTCACTTCGCCCTCATAGACAAAACAGTCCACCGGCGGGTTCCGTTTCAGCTCGGGGAGAACGCGTAAGGCGGCCCGCGAACTGCCGCTGGGATCGTGGTCGTCGAGCCTGCGGACCATCCACGGGCCGGGTGTCAACCGATCGAACCTCACCGTGTGGTTCTCTCCGATCGGAGCGACCAAACGCCGACCGTTTCCGTTGGAGATGGCCACCACGGATCCCGAGGGAAGTTCGCCACCCGTGGACCGCAGGGCGATTCGAAGCGCTCCGCCCTCGGTCATGTGAACCTCGATGAACGGACCGGCCTCCATCTGTTCGGGCGAGAACGGCCCAAGCCAAGCGGGAGCCAACCCGTCGGCCTGGACCGCGAGGTGAACCGCCTCGGACCCCGTCACCTGGACGAAGAAGTAACCCTCTTCGTCGGCACGGATCGACAGTGCGGGTTCGCAGTCGACCAGGCTGGGAAAGCCATCGCACACGTAGCGAATGTCCTCCGGGGACACCTCGAAGAGCTCGACCCGCGCTCCCGGCACGGGACTCCCCATCGACAGCACCCGTCCCCCAAACCCAGCACGGCGGTGGAGCCGGAACTCGACCTGGGCCGGACTCTCGGCGCGGTCGTAGGGTCCCAAGCGCTTCGGCTCGTATCCAAGCGCCTGGGCTTCCAGCGTGAACACAGCACCTGGCACGGAAACGGGCAGGCCACCCCGCCCACCCGCCTGGAGGATGAGTGTTTCTAGGCTCCGGACCTCGCCGGCGTGCAGTCCCCGCACGACGATCCGGAACGCATCCAGAGGCGCGCCGTCCCGGGCGTCGATCACACTCACGAAAACGCGCGGATTCTCCGGAAACCGGAGCAGCACATCCGTCTCGCCCGGCACGACCTGCTGCACGGCCGTGTCCGGCCACTCCCCGGAAGGCGCCGACGCCCACAGCAGCACAGGCTCCGCCGGCAGCCCATCGAGCCGAAATCGGCCGTCCGCGTCCGAACGCGCGAAAAACTCACCGTCCGTACCCTCCGACGCTGCAACCCGCGCAAAAACGCGCCCATCGCCCACCGGCTCACCCTGCGGCGAAACGACCCGACCTTCGATGGAAGGCAACTCCACCCGAGCGCCCGCGCTCTCGGCGCCCCTCACCCCAAGCGGCGCACTTCCAGGCACGGGATCGCCGGCCCGCGCACCCACGCGATCCCCGATCACCACCTCCCCTGGCGGCTCCTCCCCCCCGCCCTTCGAAGTCAGGTAGCCACGCCCCACGAAAACGGCCAACCCGGCCACCACCACGAACGCCACCACCACGAACACCACCCCCACGGGCCACACACGACGCTGCTTCATGTTCGATCTTCCTGCGATGGCAGCGCCCCGTGATGCGGAACCGAAGGTGGCGAGGCGCGCGGGGCGCGCGGGGCTTGCGGGTTGGCGGCTGCGGGTCGCCGGTGTTTGGGCTCACGGTGGGTCGCTCTTGGCGACCCACCGTGGTTGCTGGGGTCGAGTGGCTCAGGAGGCGAAGTTGGCGGCGGCGAACTCCCAGTTGGCGAGTTTTTCGATGCACTGGCGCACGTAGTCGGCGCGGCGGTTTTGGTGGTCGAGGTAGTAGGCGTGCTCCCAGACGTCGATGGTCAGGAGGGCGCGCTTGCCGTGCAGGAGGGGGAGGTCGGCGTTGGAGGTGGACATGACCGAGAGTTTGCCGGCCTCGTCGGCCACGAGCCAACCCCAGCCGGAGGCGAATTGGGTGGTGCTGACGCGGGCGAATTCGGAGGCGAAGGTTTCGAAGTCGCCGAAGTCGCGTTCGATGGCTTCGAGCAGGGCGCCGCTGGGCTTGCCGCCGCCGTCGGGGCTCATGGAGAGCCAGTAGAAGTCGTGGTTCCAGACCTGCGCGGCGTTGTTGAAGAGGCCGCGCTTGGCGGGATCGGCGGCGGCGGCGCGCACGATGGCTTCGAGGCTCATCTCGGCGTGGGGTGTGCCGGCGATGGTCCGGTTCATGTTGTCCAGGTAGGCCCGGTGGTGTTTGTCGTGGTGGAAGGAGATCGTCAGGGGCGTAATCACCGGTTCCAGGGCGTTGGCCGGGTAGGGCAGGTCCATGAGCACGAAGGGCCCTTGGGCGCCGCTCTCGTCGGCGCGGGGCGCGGAGCCGCGCCAGGGTTGGGCGGGTGCGGGGGCCGATGCGGCGGCCGGGGCGGAGCCGACGGCGCCCAGGGCGAAGAGCGCGGCTCCCCCCTGGATCAGGTGGCGGCGGGAAAGGGCGGACGCGGTGGGCGAAACGGTGGAAGGACGCATGACGACACTCCTGGCAGAGGTTCTCGGGACAACCCGTACTCTAGGCCGCCGGGGCGCTCGGCTCCACCGCGACTCGCCGGGCGGGCGGCGGGCTTCAATCCCCGGCGTAGCCCAGGGCGCTCAACTCGCGCGCGGCGCCGGGGTCCAGCCGCCGCGAACCGGCGGGCAAACTGCGCGCACGGGCCAAGTTCGCTTCCAGGCGCGCATCCAGGCGCTCCAGGAGCGCGGCGCGCCGCTCGGGCTCGCGCTCGCCCAGCTCCACCTGGTCGAACGGGTCCGTGGCCACCTCAAAGAGCTCCAACTCCACGCGGCCCTCGAAACGCGTGCGCATCAGGCGCCAACCCTCCCACTCGACCCCTTCCGCGCGTCCGTAGCGCTGGGGCAGGTCGATTTGGCCGTACACCGCGCCCGCGCCCGCGCCCGCGCCGCCGGGCACCAGCGGCCACACGCCGGCGGCAGCCAGGGGCGCCGGATCGAGTCCCAGGGCGGCCAGCAGCGTGGCGCCGAGGCCGCTCAGGGAAAGCGCGCCGCGCACCACTTCCCCGCGCGGCAAGCCGGGGCCGCGCAAAAGCGCCGGCACGTGCACCAACTCCGCATACAGGCCGCGCCGGTGGCCCAAGAGGCCGTGCTCAAAAAATTCTTCGCCGTGGTCGGAGAAGATCGCGAGCAACACACGCTGGTCGCCGCGCGCGCGTTCGAAGGTCTGCACCACCCGTGCGGCCAAGCGGTCGGCCTCCCAGACACCCTCGTCGTAGAGGTCCGAGAGCCAAGCCACGTCGCGCTCGTCCATGCCCTCGAAGGGATCCAAAAAACGCGCGGCTTCGGCCCAGGCTTCGGCCAGGGAGACACCCACCAAACGCTCGTAGCGCCGGCGGAACTCGCCCTGGTAGGCGCGGTCCGCGAAACGCCCGAAAACCTCCGGGGCCGGCAGGTAAGGCGCGTGGGCGTGGTAGGTGTGAAAGAACAGGTGCAGGGGCCGGCCCTCGGGCGCGCGCCGCAGCACCCCCTCCACCTCGCGCAGCTTCTGCTCGGGCGGTGCGAGCGAAAAGATCAGCTCGCGGTAGCCGCGGTCGAAACCCATCTCGGGGCGCACGTTGCCGCCTTCGCTGACCAAAGCGCACCAGTACCCGGCCGCCTCCAGGCGTTCGGCCAGGATCGGCTGCGCGGGGCTCAATCCGCCCACGCGTCCCTGTCCGGCGCGCGCGTTCCAAACCCCGTGGGCCACCGGATCGAGGCCCGTGAAGGCGCTCATGTGGCTGGGCGCGGTGTGCGGCGAAGGCGCCAGCACCCGCTCGTAACGAAGGCCCGTGGCCGCCACGCGGTCCAGGAACGGCGTGGTGTCGCGCCCGTAGCCGTAAGCCCCCACGCGGTCGGCGCGCAGGGTGTCGAGGCTGATCAGCAAGAGGTCCGGCGGAAGTTCCTCGGGCGCACGGGCGCAGCCGAGGGCCGAACCCGCCACCAAAAGCGCGGCGCCGAGCGCCCGCTTCACCCTTGGTTTTCCCGGAAGTCCGGCAAATCCAGCGCGCGCCGCTCCCGCAGGTCGCGCCCCAGGGCCACCAAATCCTCGAAGGGCATCACCCGTTGGCCGCGCTCGCCGCGCGGCTGCACCGCGCAGGTCCCGTCCTCGGCTTCGCGCGCGCCGACGATCAATAGCAGCGGCACACGTTCTTGCTTGGCGATCTTGATGCGCTTGTTCATGTGGCTGGGTTCGTCCATGCAGCGCACGCGGAAGAGCTCGCGGGTCAAGCGCGCGGCCAGTTCGCGGGCGTAGTCCCCGTGTTCCTCGCGGATCGGCACGATGGCGATCTGCTCGGGCGCCAACCAGAACGGGAAACGCCCGCCGTAGTGCTCGATCAGGCCGCCGACGAAACGCTCCATGCTGCCGAGCACGGCCCGGTGCACCATGATCGGCCGCTTGCGCTGGCCGTCCGAGTCGGTGTATTCCAGATCGAAGCGCTCGGGCAGGTTGAAGTCGCACTGCACGGTGCTGTTTTGCCACTCGCGGCCGAGGGCGTCGCGCACCTTGAAGTCGATCTTCGGCCCGTAGAAAGCGCCGCCGCCCTCGTCGAGCTCCAGGGCCATGCCGATGCGTTCGGCCCCCTCGCGCAGGGCCGCGGTGGCGCGCTCCCAAATTTCCGGCTCGCCGATGGCCTTCTCTTCCGGCCGGGTGGCCAGGTAGGCGGTGTAGCTGTAGCCGAAGGTCGAAAGGGTGTGCTGGATCAGTTCCAGCACGCCGGCGATTTCGCTCGCCAGTTGGTCCGGGGTGCAAAAGATGTGCGCGTCGTCCTGGGTGAATCCGCGCACGCGCAGCATGCCGTGCACGACCCCGGACTTCTCGTAGCGATAGACGGTGCCGAGTTCGGCCCAGCGCAGGGGCAACTCGCGATAACTGCGCCCGCGGCTGGCGTAGATCAGGATGTGCCCCGGGCAGTTCATCGGCTTGACCCGATAGGGCAGCTCATCGAGCTCCATGGGCGCGTACATCATGTCCGCGTAGTTCTCCAGGTGCCCGGACACGCTGAAGAGCTGCTCGCGCGCCACATGGGGGCTGTAGACCGGCTGATAGCCGCGCGCCAGGTGCTCGCGCCACCAGAAGTCCTCGATCTCGTGGCGCACGACCCCCAGGCGCGGGTGCCAAAACACAAAACCCGCGCCGGCCTCGGGGTGCACGCTAAAGAGGTCGAGCTCGCTGCCCAGGCGCCGGTGGTCGCGCCGCTTGACCTCTTCGAGCCACTCCAGATGCTGCGCCAGGTCCTCGGCGGTCCAAAACGCGGTGCCGTAGATGCGCTGCAGCATCGGGCGCTTTTCATCGCCGCGCCAATAGGCGCCCGCCACGCTCAAGAGCTTGAAGTGGAACTCGCGGTCGAAGCGGTCGATGTGCGGCCCTTCGCACAGGTCGAACCAGTCCGCGTGGGTGTAGAAGGTGATGCGCTCGTCCGACGGGATCAGATCGAGGGCTTCGACCTTGTAGTCCTGGCCGGAGGCGACCAACTTGGCGCGCGCCTCCTCGCGGGTCAGCTCGCTGCACTCCAGCGCCGCGCCGGAGCGGGCGATGCGGCGCATCTCCTTCTCGATGCGCGCGAGGTCAGCTTCTTCCAGCGGATCGGGCAGGTCCAGGTCGTAGTAGAACCCGTGTTCGATGGCCGGCCCGAAGCCGAAACGCACGCCGGGGAACAGGCGCGCGACCGCCGAGGCCATCAGGTGCGACACGGAGTGGCGCAGGGTCGCCAGGGGGAAGGGGCCCTCGGCCGGCGCGGGCGCCAGGCCTTGGGAAACACCGGCGGAGGAACCACCGGCGGCATCGTTTTGCTTCAAAGGGATCGCCCGGGGCCGGGTCGTGCCGCGGCGCCCACCTGGCACCGCCGCCCCGCGCGGACGGCCCCAGGGGCCGCGCGGACCGAAGAGTTTAGCCCGCGAAGGCCCTGCGCTCCCCCCGGCAAGGAAGGGGGCAACCGGGGCGGCCCGGGGTGGGGATCGGAGAGTCCGAAGGGATCGCTGGGGACGATCCGGGGATGGGGAAGTGGGGAAGTTTCGGACCCTCGGCGGTGGGCCGCCCCGGCCGCCACAGACCCTTTCGGGCGGCGCAGGGCCGGACCCACAGGGTCCATCGGCAGTGGTCCCGATTGGGGGATTCACCCCAGAGGGGGCCCGTGCGGGGTCCGAGCCAGCCCCCGGGCGAGCGCCTCAGGCGGGCCGGTCCGGGCCGTTGGTCCAGACCTTAACCTCGCGCACCAGCTCGACGCCGAAGCGCTCGGCCACCCGCGCGCGCACCTCGTCAATCAGGCCGAGCACGTCCGCTGCCCGGGCGCGCCCGCGGTTGACCACGAAGTTGCCGTGCAGGGCGCTGATCTCCGCGTCCCCGCGGGCCAGGCCCTTGAGGCCCGCTTCGTCGATCAGGCGGCCCGCGCTGCGCCCGCCGGAAGCCTCCGGATCGGGGTTGACGAAAATGCAGCCGGCCGAGGGTTCGGTCAGGGGCTGCACCCGGCGTTTGTGTTCCAGGTGCTCGCGCACGCGCTCGGCGACCTCGCGCTTGGGCGCCTGGGTGAAGCGGAAGAGCGCCGCGAGCACGATGCCCTCCCCCAGGTTCCCGTGGCGGTAGCTGGGCGCACAGTCTTCGCGCCGCAGGACGGCCACCGATCCGTCGGCCGCGAGCACCTGCACACGCTCGACCGCGTCCCACAGCTCGCCCCAGGACCCGCCGGCGTTCATGGCGACCCCGCCGCCCACGTGGCCCGGCACCCCCGCCAGGCCCTCCAGGCCGCTCCACCCCAGCTCCTTGGTGCGCCGCACGAGTCCGAGCATGGACTCGCCGGCCCAGGCCCCGAGCCAAGCGGGCGCGCCCGGTTCGCGCTCGGGGAAGTGTTCGGCCACCGGCGCCGGCTCGAAGGGATCGCCGTCGCGCTCCGGGTGGAAGCGCCAGGCGCGCCGCAGCCGTTCGGTGGAGATCACGGCGCCCTCCAGCACCCCGTCCCCCACGATCAGGTTTGCGCCGCCGCCCAGCACGCGCCAGGTCAGCCCCGCTTCGCGCACGGCCTGGACCGCCGCCACCAGTTCGGCGGGCGTCGCCGGCTCCAGCAGCAGTTCCGCGCGTCCGCCGACGCGCATGGTCGTCCTAGCGGCGAGATCCGCTTGGGGCACGGCCGCGCACGGCCAACGCGTGGAGGAGGTCATGGCGCACATTCTCAATGTCTCCCGCGCCGATCACCAGCGCCAAGCAGGGTCGCTCCAATCCGGCGGCGAACGCCTCGGCCGCACGGGCGGCCGGTCCGCCGTATTCGGCCCGGGCGCCCATCACCGCCAGGCGCCCCACGAGTTCCTCGGCCCCCGCGCGGGGCGCGTCGGGGCCGGCCTCGCTGGCCAAGGCCGCGGCCCGGGCGCCGTAGACATCCGCCACGACGATCCGATCCGCGGCCGACAGGGCGCGCGCGAAGGCCTCCAGAAAGTGGGCCGTGCGGCTGAACTGGTGGGGCTGGAAGAGCACCTCGACCGGCAGGCCGCCGGCCGCTTCGCGCGCCGCCTGCAAGGTCGCCGCCACTTCGGTCGGGTGGTGGGCGTAGTCGTGCACAAAACGCACGCCGCCCACTTCGCCCCAGGGTTCGAAGCGCCGGGCCGCGCCGGGGCAGTCGGCCAAACCCCGGGCCGCGGCGGCCACGGCCGCGGGGGACTCGAGCGCCCCCTCCCACACCCCGA